>NZ_JBMSDT010000004.1:0-440362 GCF_049445795.1 Larkinella sp. VNQ87 | reverse complement strand
TCGAATGGCCTGCCAGACCGCCATGGCCACGAAAACCCCGCCCCCCAGGTAATTGAACCAGCGACCGCGCAGGTACCGGCCCAGATGGTGCCGTTGACGATCGGCCAAATACACCAGGGCCAGCAACAGCGCGAAGGCCCCAGCCGAGGTTCCGAGGGCAAACACCCACTGACCCGCGCCGGTACGGGTTGGCAGCAGGCCGGTCTGGTTCAGGTATAACCAAACCGCCGACCAAAACGGCAGGAGTTGCGGATTGGTAGCGGCCAGTGTTACCCCTTTCCAGAATGGAGCCACCCCTGCGTCCCGGTTTACGCCCGGGCTCGGGGCAATCACCACCGGTTTTTGCCAAAAAGCGGCCCAGCCAGCGCCCAGCAAAACCGGCAGCGAAGCCCACGACAGCCAATGCGTCCAGGACGAAACCGGCAGCGCCATCAGTCCACCGGCCGACAGCGCCCCGTAACCGAACTCGGGCAGGCTTCCGCCCAACGCCAGCCATAGACCGGCACGCCGGTTTTGAGTCAATGTGGTTTGGATGACCGCCAGATTCACTGTACCCGGATGCAACGATCCCGCAAAACTGATCAGAGCGACAAGTCCGAAAAGGGAAAGCAGCGTGGACACTGATTCAGGATTCATGCGACTGGTATTGAAGGGTCGAATAAGCAACCCCGAATTGGGGCGGCAACACCACCTGCGGGAACGAAGTTCGGACAGCCACCTGAATGAGTGCCATGTGGTGAATGGCGTGTTCGATGTTGTAGAGCAGTTCGCGGGCGAAGGTCGACGGAATCTGCACCGGTTTTTCGGCCACCACCGACAGTTCGGCTTGCAACGCCAGCGGGCGACTCAGGTCGAGCAGATGAACGGCCCGGTCCAGCGCCCCGATGCGCCGGAGGGCTTCGTGGGTGTCCACCTCCAGCCGGAGATCGCGTTTACGGTGATCATAGTTCAACCTACCCGTTGGCGCACAGTCGATCAGCAATTCGTAGAATTCAAGAATGTGCCGAACGTGTTTGCCAACGGTATTGCCGGACAAAACCGCAAGTGGTCGGGCATACGCTTCGTTCGTAAGTTGACCGATGGCGTCGGCCAATTGCATCAGGATATCGGTACTGGCGGATTTTAGTGACATAGTAGGCAGCAGAAAAGAAGTCCAAAATCAGGCTCCGGCGGTTTTCGACCGGTTTAAAACTTGCTCAACAATGGGCCACCACTGCGACCGGGTCAGCACCAGGATGGTTCCGCAACTCAGCGCCACCACGAGCGCCAGAAAAAAGAGGTAGCCGCCATCGCCCAGGATGTCGATGCCCAGTACGGTGAGGTGTGCTCCGATAGCGCCTGCCATCACACCCAGACCCAGACCTGCCCCGATCCAGGATGTGCGAGGAATCAGGATCAGAATCGATGCGATCAGTTCGACAACACCCGAGCCAATGCGTCCCCAGGGTTCGACGCTCAGTTTGGAGAAAATGTAAACGGATTCGGCCTGCGCGCCAAATTTGAAATACAGCGTTTGGAGCAGAATCAGGGCGGCCAGCAAGCGAGCGGCCCAAAGCAGATAAATCAACGGTTTTTTCATGGTGGGTTGGTTTTAAAAAGTTGGTCAGGAGTTGGAGTGGACAAACTTCAGCCAGCTTGCATCGGCTTTCCGTTGCAGATTCATTTCATCCTTATTCCACTTGGGCAGGGTGTTGTTGATAAAGCTGTGGTAGAAGAGGTAGAGTTTTCCGTCTTTGACCTTGAAGGTCTCGGGGTCGATTTCCACTTTTTCGCCGGTGGCACCCATTGCGTAGGCACACCAGCCGCCGTACTGAGGTTCGTATTTTTCCGGGTTTTCCTGAAACGCTTTCAGGTTGGCAGGAGTGGCAAACCGGTACGTAATCGTTTTGTACGTAAGCGTATTAGCCGCAGAACCTTTCACCGCTTTGTTCTGGGTGAAGTAGGCAACGGGGTCGTAGCCTTGCAGGGCCAGGCCATTTTCAAGGTTAAACTGTTGTTTGCGAACTGATGGGTTGTTCTGAGCATTGGCAAGCTCGAGCAGCAAAAAAGCAAACAGGAAAGTCAGGATGGGTTTCATTCGATTGCTTGGTTCGTTGGTTTGATGACGTTGTCATTATCCCTAAGCCAAATCCCGTTCCAGGAGTAAAAACCGCTCACAAACCGCCCTCCAGCCACCAAAAAGACCGATTTATCCCTTTGGCCCTGTACTGGATTTCCGTTCGATTATTACGATATTTCGTAAGCTTTACGAAATGACGGAGTTCCGTCCGGTTTTCGGTCAGCCGTTTGGAACGCCCCGACTGGCGAAAACCGGTCAATCCTTGCGCATTAGCAGTCCATTTGGCATCCTAGCCGGTTTGGAGTGGGATTTGTAGCAGAAAACCGTGAAAGCAAATAGTTCATCGTTGATTGCCCTGACTAGCCGATGTACCAATTCTCCGAAATTCCTGAACAAGTGCTGCGACTGTCGCATTCAACCATCGATCAGGCGCTAGATCCTATTTTACTCTTTGATGAACGAGGTCGTCTAATCCGGGCCAACCTCCCGGCAGCTCAACAGTTGGGTTACGAATCAGACTGCTTGCCGGGCGTCCAGTTCAGCGAACTCCATCCCGGCTACGATGCGGTAGAGTATCAACAATTGTGGTTGCGCGTACGTCAAAACCAGACAATGACTCTGGATTTACCCCAGCTCCGCCGGGACGGTGCGCAACGGTGGACGGAAATCACCCTTACCTTCATCCGGATGGACGAAAGCGACTATCTCTGCGCATTTGTCCGGGATGTAACCGAACGAAGTCAATTGGACGAAACCCTGCGCCGAATTTCGGAAGGAACAGCCGCCGAGATTGGCGTGGACTTTTTTCAATCATTGGTCCGGCAATTGACGGCTATTTTGAACGTTCAGTATGCCTTAGTTACCGAATGCACCCACGTCGGCAAAACACGGGTACGCACACTCGCTTTCAGTCAGCATGATGCGTTACGCGAAAATATTGAGTACGATCTGGCCGGTACGCCCTGCGATATTGTCATGCGCGACCGCGATTTATATATCCCCGGCAATGTATCGGCCAATTTCTTTCAGGCCGTGGGCATTGAATCCTATCTGGGGGTACCGATTCATGACAAATCCGGTGAAGTGGTGGGCCACCTGTCCGTTTCGGATTCACGCCCCATGCGAAATCACCACCGCTACCTGGGCATTCTCCGGGTGCTGGCGGCCCGATCAGGAGCCGAAATCGGCCGGAAAGTAGCCGAAGAAAAACTTCTGCAAATTCAGCAGAACCTGGAGGAAACCGTCCGGCTTCGCACCCTCGAACTGGCCCGCGCCAAGGAGGAAGCCGAGTCGGCCAACCGGGCTAAAAGCGAATTTCTGGCGACAATGAGCCACGAACTCCGGACTCCGCTGAACGGCATTCTGGGCTACACCCAGCTTTTCCGACAGGACGAACGGATTACGAACGGTTTCCGGAAAGGCGTGGAGGTAATTCACAACTGCGCCGAAGACCTGCTATCGCTTATCAACGACGTGCTGGATCTGGCTAAAATTGAAGCCCGGCGCATGGAGGTACTGAACGAACCCCTGCACCTGCCCGCCCTGCTCCGGAACCTGACAAGCCTGATGCGGGTCCGGGCCGAACAGAAAGGACTGGCTTTCGATTTGCAACTGGCTCCCGAGTTGCCCGACTGGGTTGTGGGCGACGAACGGAAACTGCGGCAAGTACTGCTTAACCTGCTCGGCAATGCCGTAAAATTCACCCAATCAGGTCGTATCTGCCTGACCGTAAACCGACTGCCGAGCCAATCAATCCTTCGGTTTTTGGTAGAAGACACGGGCGTAGGCATGAGCAGTGAACACGTTCCGGACATTTTTCAGCCGTTTGGTCAGATCCGGGAGTCGGGGCAGTTCGTCGAAGGCACGGGATTGGGTTTATCCATCACCGATCAGTTGGTTCGGCTTATGGGAGGGAATCTGCTGGTCGCCAGCGAGCCGGGTGTGGGGACCCAGTTTCGACTCCTCCTGAATTTACCCGAACTAAGCCGGTATCAACCGCCTGCAGCCCCCGTCCGCCCCTTACCTCGCCCCGACGCCCCGGCCGAACTGCCCCCCATCGAACAACGACAGGCGCTGCTTCGACTGGCTCAAATGGGCGATATCGGGGGTATTCTACAGGTGTTGACCGATCTTGAAAGCACACCGGCCTATGCCACCTTCGTGCGCCAGATGCGTCAGGCCGCCGAAGAATTCGATACCGCCAAATTGAAGCAATACCTCACCCAGCCCTTCAAAAACGCATGAGCCTTCCGTACGACTCCGGGGCTGGCCGGACCATCCTGATCGTGGACGACATGCCCAACAACATTAGTGTGTTATTCGAAACACTCAGCCGCTTCGACTACAAAGTGCTGGTGGCCCGCGACGGCAAAAGCGCCATTGAGCAAGCCCGGCTGGCTCATCCCGACCTGATTCTGTTGGACATCATGATGCCCGGCATGGATGGTTTCGAAACCTGCCGACGGCTCAAACACGACGACCAACTCCGGTCGATTCCGGTGCTGTTCATGACGGCCCTCTCCGAAACGATGGATAAAGTCAACGGTTTTAACATGGGCGCCGTCGATTACATCACCAAACCGTTCCAGTTGCAGGAGGTCATTTCAAGGATCAATACGCATCTGGAACTGCGAAGATTGCAGCGCGATCTGGAAGAAGCTAACACCCGGCTCGAAGCCCGCGTGGCCGAACGGACCGAATCACTGGCGAAAGCGCTGTCCGAAGTTGAAAGCCTGAAAAACCGCCTTCAGGCCGAAAACGTTTATTTGCGCGAGGAAATTAAGCAAACCAGTAATTTTGAGGAAATTGTCAGCCAGAGCAAGGCTTTCGGCCGGGTGCTGCGGCAAGTCGAGCAGGTAGCCCCCACGCAGACGACGGTGTTGATTCTGGGCGAGTCCGGAACCGGCAAAGAACTGCTGGCCCGGGCGGTTCATAGCCGCAGCAGCCGGAAAAACAAAGCGCTGGTCAAGATCAACTGCGCAGCCCTGCCCGCGACGCTCATCGAAAGCGAGTTGTTCGGGCACGAAAAAGGCGCGTTCACCGGAGCCACTACTCAGAAAATGGGACGTTTCGAACTGGCCGACGGTGGGACGCTCTTTCTGGACGAGATTGGCGAAATGCCGCTCGATTTGCAGGCCAAACTGCTGCGGGTGTTGCAGGAAGGTGAGTTTGAGCGCGTGGGCAGTACCAAAACCGTCAAAGTTTCGGTCCGGATCGTGGCCGCCACTAACCGGGATCTTGAAAAAGAAATCAGTGAAGGTCGGTTTCGGGAAGATTTGTTTTACCGGCTCAACGTTTTCCCGATCCAAAGCCTGCCGCTCCGAGAACGCAAGGAGGATATCCCGCTGCTGGTCAGGCACTTTTGCCTGAAACACGGCCCCGGTGTCGGCAAAACCATCACAGACATTTCGCAGGAAATGCTCGACGCATTGATGAATTACCACTGGCCGGGAAACATTCGTGAACTCGAAAACGTCGTGGAACGATCGCTGATCATCTCCTCGGGCCACCAGCTCGAATTGGGCGATTGGGTGGGCAACCGGCTGCTCCACCGGAAGAGTTCAGCCCCACCCAATACCACTTTGCTCACGATGGAAGAATGCGAGCGCAACCACATCATCGCCGTCCTGGAACATACCCGCTGGAAGGTCAGTGGCGAAAACGGAGCCGCCCGGATTTTGGGCATGATCCCGACCACACTGGATTCCCGCATGAAAAAGCTGGGCATTCGACGGCCCTAACCTATTACGATTTACCGGACTTTACCAGCAAACAGCTTGCTCATGTGTACCGCAACCTATCTGCCCCTTCCCGACGGTGATTATATGTTAACCCACAGCCGCGATGAGAAAACCATTCGGCCAGCCAGCTTCCCACCCCGCTCCTATTGCCACACCGGTCAGACGCTGGTTTATCCGAAAGACCCGCAGGGCGGTGGTACCTGGATTGTAGCCAGTGCCCGATTAACGGTTTGCCTGCTCAACGGCGCATTCAGACCCCATTTACCACAGCCGCCTTATCGGCACAGCCGGGGCCTTGTCCCATTGCAGGTTTTCGACTACAATTCGATCGATGATTTCCTGGATCAGCACAAGCCCGAAGGACTAGAGCCGTTTACACTATTGCTGGTTCAAAAGAACCGGTTGGTCGAACTGCGCTGGGATGGGCGTCGGCGGTGCGTAACTGAGCAGCTTTCCGACCGTCCCCGCATCTGGTCATCGGTAACGTTGTATTTGCCAGAGGTGATCGGGCAACGGGAATACTGGTTTTACGACTGGCTCCAGCATAATCCCGAGCCGACATTCACCGACATTCGCCAGTTTCACCTGACGGCTGGTCAGCACGATCCCGAAAACGGACTCTTCATGAATCGGCAGGATGCACTCAAAACCCTGAGCCTGACCGGTATTCTCCACCAGCATGGTGTTGTCGAGATTCACCACGACGATTTTATTCGCCAACAAGCTACCCACCATACCCTCCAACCGTCCTGTCATGCAACCGCTTAGTCTTTCCGATTCACCCAAGTCTTCGTCATTCGAGCCGGGTTTCCGGCCCTTCCTCTCGCGCTGGCGCTCCCGAAGCCGCTTCTGGATTCGGTTGCGGCATTGGGAGTACTGGCCCTTCGAACTGGTTTACTTCCCCATTTTCGTCTACTGGCTCTGGCTTTCGTTGAAGGCCCGCTCTTTCTTTTTCTTTTCTGCGTCCAACCCCGCCATCGAATCGGGTGGATTGCTGGGCGAATCGAAATGGGATATACTGAGCCGGATTGACAAGGCCTATAAACCAAAAACGATTTTTGTTTCGACGAAAACCGATGCCGAAGAGGTGTTGAATCGACTGCAAAAGGCGGGTATGCGGTTTCCGGTAATTGCCAAACCCGATGTCGGCGAACGGGGTTGGCGCGTGAAAAAGATCGAAAAACCGGACGAATTACGGGCCTATGCTTTCGAAAGTCCCGGCGATTTTCTGGTGCAAGCCTATGTCGATGAACCGCTGGAATTGGGTGTTTTCTACTACCGGATGCCCGGCCAGGCGCAGGGAACGGTTTCATCGATTGTGCAGAAAGAATTCCTGACCGTTCGGGGCAACGGGCACAATTGCATCGAAGAGTTGATCGGACAAAACGAGCGGGCGTTTCTGCAACTCCCGGCATTGCGCGAGCGGTATGGTGACTTTCTGCACGTCATACCCGCAGCCGGTGAAACGATTCCCCTGGAACCTATCGGTAATCACAGCCGGGGCACTAAATTTCTGAATGCCAACCACCTGATTACGCCCGAACTGACCGCCGTTATTGACCGCATTAGTCAATCAATCGACGGTTTTTACTACGGGCGTTACGACTTGCGCTGCCGCAGTCTGGCCGATTTGCAAGCGGGTCGGACCATTCAGATTCTGGAACTTAACGGGGCCGGGGCCGAACCAGGGCACATTTATCAGCCCGGTTTTTCGCTTTGGGAAGCCTATAAGGTGTTGTTTCGGCACTGGCGGGTCCTGTACGCCATCAGCCGGGAAAACCACCGGTGGGGAGTGCCCTACATGACGTTACGCGAGGCTTATCGCTTGTGGAAAAAGCATTCCGCGCTGAAATGATGGAAGGAGCCAGTGTACGGTTTTTAAACTTCGTTATTTGGTGTTCGCTATTCATTATTCGATATTACTTTTAAAGTTTTAATATCGAATAACGAACACCGAATGTTGAATAACGAAGTTTGGGGAATGCAAGACGGAAGCGTCTGGAACGGACTGCGGCCCGGTCACACCAGTTGAACGGCTTCGAGTTGCTGGTCAATGAAGGCGGTTTCGTCGGCGGTTAACGTCACATCAATAGCCTTCGCGTTTTGAACGGCCTGTTCGGCATTGCGCGCGCCCACCAGCGCGACGGTGATTGCGGGTCGGTCGATGGTCCAGCGAATGACCAGTTGGCCCAGGCTCACCTGCTTCTGGTCGGCCAGGGGCCGGATTTTCTCCAGAAACGATGCGATACGCTCCAGATTTCCATCCTTGAAAGCTTTGTAGTTAGCGCGGTGGTCGCCCTCGGCAAATTGATGACCCGGTTTGATTTTTCCGGTCAGCAAGCCCCGCTCCATCGGGCTATAAGCCAGTATGGATTTCTGGTTTTCGAGGCAATACGGTACCAGGTCGGCTTCGATGTCGCGTTTCACCATGCTGTACGGCACCTGATTCGACACCAGTTTCAGTGTCTGTTCGGCCTCCTTCATTTGCTCGACGCTGTAGTTGCTAACGCCCGCCGTCCGGACTTTACCTTGTTCGATCAGCCGCCCAACGGCTTCCATCGTTTCGGCAATCGGCGTGGTTACATCCGGCCAGTGAATCTGGTACAAATCGATGTAATCGGTGCTCAGTCGTTTCAGGCTGTCTTCGCATTCTTTGATGATGCTTTCTTTTCCGGCGTATTTGTAAATGTCGATCGGCGTACCGGCATTGTCTTTCGACTGAAAGGCCAGCGTTCCTTTCGTCAAGTCCCAGCGCATGCCGTATTTGGTCAGAATCTGAACTTTGTCGCGGGGTAAATCCTTAATCGCTTCGCCCACAATTTCCTCGCTGGTGCCCTGTCCGTACACCGGGGCCGTGTCGATGGATGTCACGCCGAGGTCATACGAAGCCCGGATCGCATCCACGGCCTCTTTACGCTCGGTTCCGCCCCACATCCAGCCCCCGGCGGCCCAGGCTCCGAAGGCGATGGCCGACACGGTCACGTCCGAATTGCCCAATTTACGATATTCCATGTTTAAAAAGTTGAGTTAGTGTCTGTCAAATCGTCACGTTGAACCGCTGAATCCGGTTGTCCGACCAGTTGACCCGTCGTTCGGCTTCGGCCAGGTCGATAAATTCGTATTCGAGCAACAATTGCTTCAGTTTGTCCCAGCAGCCCGCCAGCCCGTAGTAGGATTTAAATTGCCGCGTCCGGCTAAGGCCGGGCACCATCGGTTGGTCGGGATCGAAGTCGCGGGGATGAAAATAAGTCATCACGTAGGGCGACTGGCGCATGAAATGCCGCAGCAGCCGCAACGGAAACAGCCGGAAATAACCGCCCCCCGAAAAGATCAGGTCTTTGCCCATGACCTCGACAGTATTGATCGGGAATTCCTTCAGCAACGATCCGTTGACGTCGATGTAACACGGTTCGGCAATGCCAAACGACGAGTCGCCCCCGTGCGCCCGGCGGGCCGGAAACATCGAGCAATCGACCTCGATACCCATCTCGACCAGGTAAGGAAACACCCAGCGGTTTTGTTCCTTGATCGAAAAACCGGGAGCGCGGTAGGAACGCACTTTTTTACCGATCACATCCTGCAACGACTTTACCGACCGTTCCAGATCGGCCCGGTATTCGGTCGGCGATTGTTCGTAGGCCAATTGATGCAGGTCCGAGTGCGTGCCGATTTCGTACCCGGCCTCGTCGATCCGGCGGATCACGTCGGGGTATTTGCGGGCCACCCAGCCGAGGCAGAAAAACGTGGCCCGGGTGTTGGTTTCGTCCAGAAGCCGGAAAATTCGGTCCATGTTGTGGTGAATCCGGGAGTCGAACCGGCTCCAATCCTGCTCGGTGCGGGTCGTCGGGTTGTCGAGCAGGTGAAACCACTCTTCAATATCGAATGTCAGGATATTCATCAATAAAAACGCTTTCCGGCGGCTAAAAAGGCTTTCACGTCTTCCCGCGTCGGAAATGAAAAATACGTCATCTGCGACGCATCGTTGTCAATCAGTTCGTACTTGCCCGAGTGGATTTTCTCGACCGATTCGACAATACAATCCATTCCGAGTTGTTTGGTGTATTCAATCAGTTCGGCCTGCGACCGGTTCCCGATTTCCACCTTTTTCTGCACCAGAATCGGGCCGCTATCGATGCCTTCATCCACAAAGAAAACCGACACGCCGGTGTATTTTTCGTTGTTTTTCAACACCCAGAACGAGGGCATCAGTCCCCGATATTTGGGCAGCAGCGCCGTGTGCAGGTTCAGACAGCCTTTCGGTGCCAGGTCCAGCAAGGGACGTTTAAAAATCTGATTCCCAAGAATGGAAATCAGCAAATCCGGCTGATAGCTCCGGATTTTTTCCAAACTATCCGGCTTGTTGATGTTGTTTTCCAACTGAATCAGCGGCACCTGGTGCTTTTCCAGCACATACTTCACGCTGTTCTCCTTACTTAATTTAGAGGTTACGAATTTTAGGCCGTAACGCAGAAAAAACGGCAATCCGAAGATATCGTAGGTTTTTTTTGCTTTCTCCGTAAACGTTTCCCGCTTGCCGAACGGCGACACATCGGCGACGACGGTTCCGACGACTTTGGCGTAAGGCGGCAATTTTTTGATGAGGTAATCGAGATTTTTGGCGAGGTAGAATGGTTCGTCCTGGGTAATGAATACAATTCTCATGCTAGTTGTGCTTGCGAGCCCAAACTTACTCATTTTTCGGTTTACGGTTTTTTAAACTTCGTTACCGCGCGGGCGGCCCCGTCGGTGTTCGATATTCATTATTCGATATTGATTCCAAAGTTTTAATATCGAACACCGACGGGGCCGCCCGCGCGGTAACGAAGTGTGTCGGAGAATTAGCCATCCAACGCCGGGCTGCGGCCCTGTAAGCCACCCGTGTGAATGGCCACGACGGTACTTTCAGGTGGAAAGAAGCCCTTCCGGCCCAGATCATACAGACCGTACAGCATCTTTCCGGTATAGACCTGCTCCAGCCGAACGCCAGTTTTTTGCTCAAAACTACGAATGAAAGCTAGTAACTCCGGAGTTGTTTTGGCATAACCGCCGAAATGATACTCCGTTAGCACCTCGGCCCTGGGATGGGCATCGGGCAAAAAGCCTTTGAGGGCCGAAAAACCGAGGACCGTCAGACCATCCGGGGCCGATCGCTCCAACCCGGCCAACGTCCCCCCCGTTCCGACGGCACAACAGATAAAATCCGGCTGTTGGTCGACTTGTTGTAAAATTTCCGGTATAATTTCCGCCGTACCCCGAATAGCCAGTTCGTTGGTACCGCCTTCCGGCAATTCGTAAAAACCGCCAAACCGCTCCCGAAGCTCGTTCTGAAAAACCGCATCCGTGCGGTTTCGGTACTGTTGGCGCGTGATGAAATGCAGGTGCATGCCCTGTGAACGGGCAAAGACCAGCGTCGGGTTATCCCGATCGCGGTGGTCTTCACCCCGGACGACGCCAATGGTTGAAAAACCGCATTCCTGCCCGGCAGCAGCCACGGCGTAGAGGTGATTGGAATAGGCGCCACCGTAAGTCAGCAGCGAGTGGTAACCCAACCTTTTGGCTTCCAATAAATTGTAGTACAACTTGCGCCACTTGTTGCCCGAAATCTGCGGATGCAGTTCATCATCCCGTTTCAGAAAAAGCCGATACGGAACCGGCTCCGGAAACGGATTGGGTAAAAACTGCAAACGGGAGGGTTGTGTTTTTTCCAGCAATTCAGTACAAACGGCTAGTTGCCATCCACCTGCTTTTTGGCAAAAACCGCGCCTTCGTACCCGTTATGCCCCTTGATGTTGTAGTGCAAAATCAGGATGTCGCCCGCCATTTTCCCATCGCCGGTGATGATGTATTTGTCGCCTAAGTAGTTGGTATAGGCCTGATCTTTAATAACCAGGTGGCTCCCGGAAACCTGGGCTTCCAGGGGGCCCTTCACCAGGTTCGCTAGGTTTTCAATGGAATACGTGCCGGTTTTGTCGGTGCTTTTCTTCAGCGTAAGCAGGTAATGGTCCGCAGGCTGGGCCTCCTGAACAGTATAAATACCGTCAAAAGGTGTTTCCGGACGAACGGTTTCGGCGGTTTCACAGGCGCTGACTGTCAACAGCATAGCGGATAAGATTCCAGCAAATTTTAAGCACGTAGCCCCATAAGGCCACTTTTTGGGTGGGATATTTGTCTCCATCATGTTCAGGTTGTATTCCGTTGTTGTATTTTGACGGAACAAAAATACTCATGTCACTGCAAAACGTAACAAAAACCGGTGACCGTTCGCTAAAACATCTTATTCATTGGTACTTTTGCAGGATGTTACCCCTTGAACATGATCCCCGTCCTGACGAGGAACCGATCCTGGCCGACCCGGACGAAGACGAGTTATACGAACATTACCGCATCGTGGTCGACCCCGGTCAGAACCTGATGCGGCTCGACCGGTTTCTGACCGAGCGCCTGCCGAATGCTACCCGAACCAAGGTGCAGACTGCGATTGACTCAGAGTCCGTTAAAGTCAACGGGAATGTGATCAAGGCCAGCTACAAAGTTAAGCCGCGCGACGTGGTGACGGTTTCGTTGCCTCACCCACCCCGCGAAACGGACATTCTGCCGGAAAACATTCCCCTGACAATTGTTTACGAAGACGACGAACTGCTGGTGTTGAACAAACCGGCCGGTATGGTTGTGCATCCGGCCTACAGCAACTGGAGCGGTACGCTGGTCAACGCGCTGGTGTATCACTTTCAGAATCTGCCCACCTCGCGCAACGGCAGCATCCGCCCCGGTCTGGTTCACCGGATTGATAAAGACACGTCGGGCCTGATGGTGATTGCCAAAACCGAGTTTGCGATGGCGCACCTGGCGCGGCAGTTCTTCGAGCATACCATCGAACGAACTTACCACGCCCTGGTCTGGGGGGAGCCCAAAGAAGCCGAAGGCACCATTCGGGGTCATATCGGCCGCAGCCTTCGTGACCGGAAAATCCAGGCCGTATACCCCGATGGTAGCCAGGGGAAGCATGCCGTGACGCATTACAAGGTGCTAAAACCACTGCATTATGTTTCGCTTGTTGAATGCAAACTGGAAACCGGCCGGACTCACCAGATTCGGGCCCACATGCAGTACCTGGGCCACCCCTTGTTCAACGATGCAACGTATGGTGGAGACCGGATTTTGAAAGGCAATGCCAACGGCTCCTACAAGTCGTTCGTTCAGAACTGCTTCGCGCTGATTCCCCGGCAGGCACTTCATGCCAAATCACTAGGTTTTCAGCACCCCCGAACCCGCGAATGGTTGCAGTTTGATTCCGACTGGCCGGATGACTTTCGGGCGGTTTTGGAAAAATGGGAACATTATCTCGACAAACGTGGCTGATTGCCCCACCCTTTTATTTCAACATTCGTTATTCAATATTCGCTATTCGTTATTTCTAAATACCTGAATAGCGGAGTGTTAATAACGAATATCGAATAACGAATAACGAAGTTTTAAACGCATGAACATCCGAAAAGGACTCCCCACCGACGTTCCGCAGTTGTTTCAACTGGTTCAGGAACTGGCTTTGTACGAAAAAGCCCCCCACGAAGTGACTAATACGCCGGAGCAAATGCTACAAGACGGTTTTGGTGAAAACCCGCTGTTTGGCGTCCTGGTGGCTGAAATTGAAAACAAGATCGTAGCCATGTCGTTATATTATTTCCGGTATTCAACCTGGAAAGGAAAACGCCTGTACCTGGAGGATATTATTGTGAACGAAGACTTCCGGGGGCAGGGGCTGGGAAAAGCCCTGTTCGATGCGACTGTTGAAGAAGCGCACCAGACGAATTGCACCGGAATGATGTGGCAGGTGCTCGACTGGAACGAGCCCGCTATCAACTTTTACAGGCAGTTTGGCACCCGCTTCGATACCGGGTGGTGGAATTGCCACCTGGATTTCGATAAATAGCCGTAAATTTGCACCACACCCGAAGTGCCGTCTCACCGCGGTTCACTTGCCAAGTAAACAATGCAATTCAACAAAAAACGAATCCTGATTATTTCAGGCTGGGTCTTTCTGGGGTTATTTGTGCTGGGTCTGATCGGCGTCGGTATTGCCTTCACCAAACGGGAAGCCCTGTTAAAAGAAGGACTGGAACGCGCAGTTCGGAAAGCCAAACGGGATTACAACCTGAATGTAACGATCGGCGACGCCCGATTTACCGGATTAGCCACTGTCGCTTTTTCCAATGTAACCGTCGTTCCGCAGGATCGCGACACCCTGTTTCGGGTCGGGAAAACCGAAGTTGGAGTCAGCATCTGGCCACTGCTATTCGGCCGGGTGGCGGTTTCGTCACTCACGCTGCAAAACGGACTGGCTCACGTGGTCCGTCGCGATAGCCTTACCAATGTCGATTTTCTGCTGAAATCCCGGAAAAAAGACTCCCTCGACCGGCAGGAAACGAGCAATCGCCGGGTTGATCTGTCGGTGGTCGCCGAAAACCTGGTGGATAACCTGTTGGCCAAGATTCCGGACAACATGGATGTAAAGAATCTGGAACTTCGGCTGACCGACGAGAAACGCCAACTTCGTTTTCTGACCGAAACCGCCACCATCGACGATGAGGAATTGACCTCCACCATCCGGGTAAACGGCGATGAGTCCGTCTGGCACCTGACCGGTACGGTCGCTGCATCCGATCAGGAAGCGAATGTCTCGCTGTATGCCGACGGAAAACCGCTCGAATTACCGTACCTGGAAGAGCGTTTCAAGTTGAAACTGCAGGCTGACACGCTTCGGGCCGAACTCCGTGATGTAGCCAGTTCCGGCGGAGAGTTCAGAATCGAAGGCGTTGGGGCTGTTCGGAATCTCCGGATCAACCACCCGGCGGTGGCATTGGGCGATGTCGTCGTGGAGAATGCCGCAATGGACGCCAATGTTTTTGTCGGTGAGAATTACATCGGCATCGACAGTACCTCGACCATTTACCTCGGAAAAGTGAAGGCACGGCCGTTTATCAAATACACGCTTTCGCCGGTCAAAATCTATGACGTTCAAGTACATACCGATGCGATGAACGCCCAGGACCTGTTCGATTCATTTCCGCAGGGCCTGTTTGAATCCCTGGAAGGCATGAAGGTGGCCGGAACGCTCAAATACGATGCGGTTTTGCACCTCGACAGTGCTCTACCCGATTCGGTCGAGTTTTCGTCCGGTCTGACGCCCAATGGCTTCAAGATTCTGCAATTCGGCAAGGAAGATTTTAGCCGCATCAACCGCTCCTTTGAACATGAAGTGTATGAGAAAGATAAGCTGGTCCGGAAATTTATTGTTGGTCCGGAAAACCCGGATTTTACACCCCTGAACCAGATTTCGCCCCACCTGCGCAATGCCATTCTGACGGCCGAAGACTATAACTTCTTCACCCACAAAGGGTTCAACGAAAAAGCATTTCGGGTATCGATTGCCACTAATTTCAAAACCAAGAAATTCAAGCGGGGGGCCAGCACGATTTCGATGCAGTTTGTCAAGAATGCCTTCCTGAACCGGAACAAAACCCTGTCACGCAAAGTCGAAGAAATTCTGATTGTCTGGTTGATTGAGAACCAGCGTATTATCAGCAAAGAACGCATGTATGAAGTGTACCTGAACTTCATCGAATGGGGCCGGAACATTTACGGGATTGGCGAAGCGTCCCGGTACTATTTCGGCAAAAGTCCATCGAACCTCGATATTGGCGAAAGTATCCTCCTGTCTTACGTGGTTCCGTCGCCCAAAGCTACCCTTAGCCGGTTTTATCCCGATGGCTCCGTAAAAACCTATGTGCGGGGCTATTTCAGGCTGATCGGTCGAATTATGGCGTCGCGGGGATTGATTCCGTACGATACGACGGCGTACGGTTTTTACGGAGTACGGTTGCGCGAAGGACTGCGGCAGGAAATTGCCCCGGTTGATTCCGTCGAGATCGATTCGTTGATGGTCCCGGGAGATGAAACCGATGAAGGTGCTGGCGGTATCAACGACTTTTTCCGTCGGGTGTTCGGTCGGGAACGGGAGGAGCCCGAGGTTGTTACCCCTCAACAGGAACCCGCCAGCGGGGCCGCTGTTCAAACCGATTCAGTGCCTAAAAGCCGTCGGCAACTCCGCCGGGAGCGTCGGGAACAACGACGCCGTGAGAAGGAACAGGGACTGTGATTACAGTGATGGGAATGATATAGATGATGTATATTGTGAACAGAATAACATCATCTATATCATTCCCATCACTGTAATCAGAGTAAAAGGTCGGGCCGCCGTTGCCGCGTCCGTTCGAGGGCTTGTTCAAATCGCCACTCGTTGATTTTTGCTTCGTGGCCGGAGAGCAGAATTTCGGGTACCATGTGCCCTTCAAATTCGGCGGGGCGGGTGTAGACGGGTGGCGCAAGCAGATCGTCCTGGAACGAATCCGTCAGGGCCGAGGTTTCGTCGTTCAGGACGCCGGGGAGCAAGCGAATGATGGCGTCGGAAATAACCGCAGCGGGAAGCTCTCCGCCCGAGAGCACAAAATCGCCCACGCTGATTTCTTTGGTCACAAAAATTTCCCGTACTCGTTCATCCACACCTTTGTAATGGCCGCAGAGGATGATCAGGTTCTGGGTCAGCGACAACCGGTTGGCCATCCGCTGGTCGAACCGTTCGCCGTCGGGCGTTACATAAATCACTTCATCATAGGCCCGTTCGGCCTGCAAGGCTCGAATGCAGCGGGCAATCGGCTCGATGGACATGACCATACCGGCCCCACCGCCAAAGGCATAATCATCGACCCGCCGGTGTTTGTCGAGCGAATAATCCCGTAAATCGTGAACGACGACCTCCACAAAACCGCCCTGTTGCGCCCGTTGCAGAATCGAGTGCGCAAAAAAGCTGTCAAGCAGCCGGGGCAGGCAGGTTAGAATATCAATCCTCATCGGTTTCGTCTTCGTCCCCATCGTAATCGGCCGCTTTCCGACCCGCCGAAGGCTCATTCAGATAGACATCCAGCAGGCCATCGGGTAACCGGACGTTCAAAATTTTATTCTCTTTATCGGCTGAGGGCGTCAGGTCATCGTTCACCGGAATCAGGACTTCTTTGCCCTGGTAGTCCATCGCAATCAGATCCTGCGGAGGAACGTTGTAGACCGTCCGGACCGTCCCCAGATCGCCCAGTTTCTCGTCCCGGATTCGGAAGCCGACGATTTCGTGAAAATAAAATTGTCCTGCTTCCAATTCATCCAGGTTATCAAGGGGCAAATATAGATCGGAATTGACCAGTTTCTGCGCTTCCTCAATCGTTTCGACGCCTTCCAGCGCCACGATGCCCCGGTTGCGGTTCACCGAGATGGATTCGATGAAATACGGCACCAAATCGCCTTTGATTTCAATCAGGACCGAATCCATCGTTTCGTACAACTCCGGCATGTCGACATCCAGAAAGAACACCACTTCGCCCCGAATGCCGTGCGTTTTGGTTATTTTACCCAGTTGAAAACAGTCGTCTTTTGTCACGCCTTTGTTTGGTTGGTATTCTGGTTTTAGCAGCATAAGCCTGAATAAAAAACAACTGACAGAAATCTGTTTCGGAAAACAGACTCCCGTCAGTTGTTACATCGTACCCACGGACTTTAGTCCGTGTGAGCTTCTATAATCTAGTAGTTAATATCAACTTAAAGGTGATACTAGCTCACACGGACTAAAGTCCGTGGGTACGGAAGATTTACGCCTGAGCTTCGCCTTCTTCAGATGGCGCTTCGGCAGCCGGAGCTTCTTCTTCGGCAGGTGCTTCAGCGACAGGTTCCTCCACCACGTTTTTCTTCGCGATAGCCTGAGCACGTGCTTCGTTCACCTTTTTCTCAGCATCCAGACGAGCCTGTTTGGCATCAGACTGCTGCTGTGCTTTGGTTTCGGCAACACCCTGTTTCCGTCCTTCTTTGCCTTGTTTCCACTCTTCGAATTTCGATTCAGCCTGCTCCTGTGAGATGGCCCCTTTGATGACCCCCACCTGCAGGTGTTTTTTCAGCATGACGCCTTCGTGCGACAGAATCGAACGGGCGGTGTCGGTCGGCTGAGCCCCTTTCAACAACCAATCCACGGCACGCTCGCTTTTCAGAACGACCGTCGACGGATCGGTATTGGGGTTGTACGAACCGATTTTTTCAATAAAGCGACCATCCCGTGGTGCTCTGGCATCGGCCACTACGATGTCGTAAATAGCCAGTTTTTTGCGTCCCCGACGCGATAAACGAATTTTAACTGCCATTTTATTGGTTTGTTTTTCTGGAAGGCAACGGGTTCACGACCCACCTTCGGTTGAATTAGGGTGCAAAGGTACAAACTTTTTTTAGATAATGGTGTGTGAATAAGAAGGGAAGTAATGTTAAATCTCAAATGATAAATTTTAAATGTAAACGTATCCTTATCTCTGACTTTCCACTTGTGTACCACGAATGAAAACACAGCGAGTAAGTTGAAAACCGGAGGTTTTAAAACGACAAAACCCCGGCGTCGGCCGGGGTTTTGACAAAAGGAAAATCTATTGCTTAGCGGGGCTCGCGGGAATCAAACCGCTGACCAGACTGGTACGGCGAGCGCAGCATATTCATCGGGACAATCTTGATTTCGACGCGCCGGTTTCGCTGGAGGTTATCCCCCGTGGTGTTGGGCGCAATCGGTCGGTATTCACCGTAATATTCGACGGTCACCCGACTGGGGTCGGTCAATCCGGCGCGGGTCAGGTACCGTTTGGCGGCATCCACCCGGCGTTTCGACAATTGAACGTTGTAGCCGTAGGAAGCCCGGTAATCGGCGTGGCCCACCAGAATGATTCCGCAGTTGGTTTTCACGTTTAGCAGTTCGATTACTTTCTTCAGGATGTCCTGCGAAGCCGGACGGATCGTGGCTTTGTCGGTATCGAACTCAATGTTGCTGAACAGGGCTTCACATTCCGGAGCAAATTTGCCGCGCAGAATTGAGCTGATGATGCTGTCGAGATTCATGGCAACACCGGCACCGGAAACGATGCTACCGGCGGGCGTGTTAGCTTCTTTGTCGAACAGGTCGGCTACACCGTCGTTATCGGAATCCGTGTACAGACGCGGATCGACCGGTTTCGGCATATTGGCTTTCGCAATCGAGTCGGCATCATTCATCGTGGGGTTATACGGTTCCTTGATCAGGTCTTTCGGATCCGCCCAGCGCAGGTGATAACGGCCTTTCGACGGATCGTAGACACCATCTTTCCCCACTTTAACGGCGCTCTTACCAATTTTATAGGTAATTGAAAGACCCAGCCGTGCCCATTTGTCAAGACCCGAATCACCCCGGCGCCAGCCGTACACGTTAGCCGGATTCGAGTTATCGACACCACCGACGGTCATATCCAGTTTTTCGGTGTTGACGTTATAAAGCGTTGCATCCAGGCCAAGATCCAGCCGGGGCGTCAGTTCATAATGGAGTGCGGTTCCAACGGGGAAGACAAATTCGCGGGTATACACCGACCCATCGGCTTCCCAACGTCCCTGGGTTACAGAGCTATAGTCGCGCCGGTCGTTCGAGTAACGAATCATCTGGTCGGTCGTCAGGTCATAAACCCGGGTATCGAACCACATCAAACCGGCACCCGCCTGAATGTCCCATTTCCAGCGTTTCAGTTTCCGTGTGCCGAACAGCAGGGATTTCATGTTGACGTTAGCGTTCAACGTTCCTTGCAGGAAGTTGGACCGGAACCAGGCATTGTAAAGTGCCTGCTTCGAGCCGCGCAATGAACCGATGTTAAATTCGGCGGAAGCGCCAAACAGGTGCGTCAACTGCTTATTGATGGATACACCTACCGCACCCGTGATTTTTTGCCGGGGTCCTTGTTCCGGAAAAGCCTTATAAAAACCGTAATTGTCGAGATCACCGAAGAAGCGGGTCAGTGCGGGTGTAACCGTGACTGACCAGGTGTTCATCTTGTAATCGCCTTCATACGAGCGATTGCGGGTGGATGTTCCGTCGGTGGTGCGGGTGGTGGTGTCAGTTTGGGCATACCCGACAGCTTGCGTCAGCAACAGAAGCGTCAGAGAAGCAAAAATGGAAATTTTCTTCATGAGAACTCAGGTTTAATTCATAAGCCTTTTACGTTGAACAATCCAACACGGTAACCAGAAATACGGCAGACCGTTTCAAAAACTTCTGCAATGGGTTCGGCGGCAACACGCCACGAAGTAAATCGATAAGCCGGATTCTGTCACCGGGCTGGTTGCCGAAACAACCCATCCGGGTCTTATCATTTATCTCGATTCCGGATCACTCCGAAACTCTATCGATCTACCCGCATCGGCATCATCCCGGACGAGTCCGGAACTACAGGAACGAGTAGCCCCCTTCCGATGCCTATTTGATCTTTCAGCCCATAAGGTTTACCCTGCCCCGCCTGTCACCAGCCGGGCGGTAGGCTCTTACCCTACCATTTCACCCTTACCGAAGCGGCCAAAACCGGCTTCGGCGGTATCTTTTCTGTGGCACTGTCTGTCAGCCAACCGTACGGCGCCAGGCGTTTCCCGTTGGCTGCCTTCCCGTTAGGAAGTATGGTACTCTACGCTGTCCGGACTTTCCTCCCCGTTCCGTTTATACGTCCCGGAGCGATAAGACAATTTACCTCGCGTCGGTTGCCATTCCGTGAACACCGCAAATCTATAAATACTTAGGTTCTTTAAAAACCAGACATCAAAAAACTGCAAATTTTTCGAGCCTATTGTCTAAAAAACTACGTAAATCCGGGTCAAACTACAATCCTTCGACCTTCAAATCGATTTTCCCGGTCGCATACACCACGGCCAGCATCGATTCTGATGTTAAATAAACCTGATCGGGCGAAACTTGTTCAAGTTTGCCGTTGATAACAACTCCTTTGGCCACCTGATTGTTCGTTAACTTGTTTTGAAGCGACGCCCTGGCTTCGTCAATCTGGTTGCCCACCGGAATGGTCAGTTGCTTTTCGAGGGTCCGCGCGAAACTTCCCTGCAAGAGCCAACTGGCGGTTTTGTACAGAATGTTTTTCGTATCCAGGTCATAATGCAGGTCCCGCAGGGAAATCGTCCGGGTTTGGGCATCGTAAAACGGCTGTCCGCGCAGGTAGATTGCCCCGTTGATACTCCCCCGCAAATCGGCCTTGATGATCAGGTTGTTGTTCTGTCCGTATAAATCAATCCCGGTGATCGTGATTTTATACCGCCCGTCGCGAAACTCGTACAACTGCCCTACAAACTCCTGCGATACCAATTTAGCGGCTTCGGCATAGGTTGCTTCGCTCAGTAAACCAATCCGGAACTGATGTGGAATGTCTTTTGAGACAACCAGTTCGGGAATGGTGCTGGCGGGCTTCACATCCGGTTTTATCCCGGTTTGGGTGAGCGTGTACCCTTCAATCCCGATGGTCGAGCGGATGGCTCCGCGCTCGAACTGAAAAGGGGTGATCAGAATCCGCTTGGGTACTACCAGCAACCAGGTTCGGTATTTATCAGAAATCAGATACGGCTGTCGAATCAGGTTCCAGGCTTTCAGAACGGGCGTCCGCAGGTCGATCTGTTTCTGAACCTGCTCATCGAGGGCTTTCGTCACCTTGCCGAGGTTTTTGTCGATCAACCGACCGACGATGCCGGTGACGGGTATCTCCAAACCGGCTATTTTCAAGGCCGGTTTTCGCACCCAGTCGTAGCCCTGGGCGGTGGTTTGGGTATGGGCGGTCCAGTCGCGCTCAACGGAAAACCGGGTTGCAAACTTGATGACAAGCTCAAAATCCGTTTCCTGGAACTGCGTAAACCCGAGCACTTTCAGCCCGGCTTTTGCCCAGATTTTCAACGGAACCTGGAAATAAAACAGACTATCCTGCGCCGTTACCCGAATGGGTGCCTGCTTCCAGACTTTGATCATGAACTGATCGTTGTCGTTGTCAATCAGGCTATTATCTTCGTAAATCAGGCCATTGACCTGACTGTTGATCTGCCGCTCGACATCCGCCAGCGCAATGGATACAGGAATGTTGACAGTCGATAAAAATTTGTCGTTCTGTACCTCCATTTTTGTAACCGAGTAAGCGGCTTTGGGCGCTTTGGGGTTGGTGGTTGTGGACGGTTTGCATGCCTGAACAAGCAGCAACAGCAGCAACAGACTGCGGATAGGCGTCAATGTAGTGAAAATATTTTTATTTAATCTTAACCTTGGTCGCGCCATAGCCAAATTTTTCCTTCTGGGCGTCTTCAAAATAGGAAACCCCCGGATTTTTGCCCAGCCGACGGTGCAACTCATTCCGCAAAACACCATTGCCGACCCCGTGGATAAACGTAATGTCATCCATGCCGCTGGCAATGGCATTTTCCAGGTTCCGTTCAAATTCCTGCAACTGTACCTCCAGCAGTTCCGTGTTGGTTCGGCTGCCAAAACCGTTGGGCAACAGCTTGTTGATATGCAGATCAATAATTGCCGACGGCCGTTCGACGGGTGTCTCTGCTTTCTTTTCCGTCGCACCCAGCAAACTTTCACGCAGGGCCTGTGCATCGACCGACTTCGCCGGTTGCGGTTTGGCAGGCTCTGGCTGGACCGGTTCCTCAACGTCCAACTGATAAAGATGCCCGGTCTGGTTTAGCACGGGAATCGATTTGGTATTGGTCTGGAATGTTTGTGCCCGGCACTTAATCCGTTTGATCAGGGGAGCGCGCAGGGCCGTACCTCCGAGCCGGTGCCACAACGCCTGAATCAAAAACGTCGGCCAGTTTTCAAAAGTCGACATGGAATAGCGCTGGGGCAATTTCGTAACCGATCGCGCTTTCAGAATACCGGTGTGCAAACCCGTATAGCGGGCTTCCCGTTCTTCTCCGATGGAATACGGTAAGTCCCAGTCGGTATTGTTGGCCAAATACACTTCCACTTCCCGTACGCCCCCGCGCTCGCTGAGTTCGACGAAAGCCAGGTAAATGCCGACGTTTCCGATGATTTCGGGCTTTACGGTTTTCTGGACTTCAAAACCCGGTTCCTGCTGGAAGCGTGCGGCTTCCATCGGCGAAACCACCACTATCTCCGAACGCAGAACCGGAATCCGGAATCCGTCTTCAATTTCAATTTCTACCTGATTGCCGGGCAAAAACCGGGTAACGACGCCCTGTTCCTTCGCCCGTAGCATTCTGACTTTATCTCCAATGTTCATGTTTGTAATGTGTATCGTATCCGTCCCGTACCCCCGGACTTCAGTCCGGGTGAGTTAATAGCAACTTCTGGATATACCAGCTCACACGGACTGAAGTCCGGGGGTACGTAACAGGTACGTTAGTAATAAATTGCGTGGAAACGCAACCCGTTCCGACTATTGAATTCGAGTGAGGGGGCGGGCATTTTCAAGGTATTCAATAAAAAAAAGACCGTTTTTAAAGTTTTGCTCCGGGTTTTGATACGAGTAAAGTCGACATCCAGCGACAGATAATACTGCCGGTAGGGACGAAACCCCATCTCGATACTTTTGTCCTTTTCGGCCGCTACCATATCGTGAATCCCGTACCCCACCGCGACGTTCAGCCATTTCGGAAACTTCGATTCCCGCCCCGCAAAGGTCGACGGATTGACCGAAAGCCAGTAGGTCTGTCCGTTGTAATCCTTCAGCCAGCGATCATTCCAGTTTTTTCCCAGCAGATTAGGCCGTTCCTTCGCCAGTCGGGTATAATGGAACGAGAATTTCGGCTGAATGCGCAACTCTCCCCAGGCCAGGTACTGCCCCGCATACAAGGCCGGACCTGCAATATTAGCAATCATATCGCCTACTGAAAAACCGTATTCAGGCGAAAAACCGTCCAGAATTTCGATGGGCGTCTGGAAAATAACGCCTGTCAGCCCGGCATAGAGCGCAGCTTTTCGATCGGAAAGGCCCGCCCAGCGATACGCTTCGGCCGACAGACGCGTAATCTGATACGCAGTAACCATATGGCCAACCTTGTCAAGCTGCAACCACTCGGCGTTGTCGTTGAAAAACTTGAAATTCGTTAGCGGGTTGTTGTACCAGGCCCGGCTGAGTCCGTAAAGCGTTCCCGCATACACCACCGTTTCGCCGATGATGAGACCGCGAAGCCGACAACGGTAACACGGCTCGTCTGTCCGACGGGTGCTGTCCTGGCCGAAAAGCGAAAGAGCGAAAGAATGAAAGAGCGAAAGTAACAGTATAAACCGCCAGCCGCTTTGGCTTCTATTTTTCCTCCGGTTAATACGCGCCATGATACTTGCGCAGGCCCCATTCTACACTGATCAAAAGAACAATCAGGAAAAAGAGCCAGCGTAAATTGATGAGTTCGTTTAAGGCTTCATTGCTCGTCAGCCGTCCCGTAGGTTTGCGGCTCACCAGGTCGTCGGCCAGCGCATTCAGCGTCGATGCATTGTAAAACCGCCCGCCGGTTTGCTGGGATAATTGCCGGAGCATCAGGTGATCCGCGGTGGTGTTGATGGCTTCAAACTGCTGCTCCCGAACGATAAACTCGCCCGTGGCCACCTCGGCCCGACCGTTGAGCGAAGCCGTTGCCCGGAACCGATAAACGCCTTCGGGCAGATTACTGACCTCAAACCGGGAATTGCTGGCTGTCGGGGTGTAATTGAAACTGCGCGGCACGGCACGCTCGTTCGTAATTTCCAGCCGAACCGGGCGGTCGTATAACTTCTCGTATATATCGTTATACATCTCGGTTTCGAACGTCACTTTTTCGCCCGCCAGGAATTCGTTGCGGACCGGATACACTCGGAGCTTCCGCCGGTCTTCCTTGATCGAAACGAGCTGCATCACCTTCTGGAGCAATTCGTCAATCACGGCCTGGTTGTCGGTCAGGGCAAACTCTTCGAGTCGCCACTCCCACAGCCCTTCGCCTGCCAGCACGGCGGCTTTGCGCGTACTACTGCTGTTGATGGCCAACAATGGTTTGCTCGTCCGGACGCTGCCCACCTGCTGCCACAGCACCACCTCACTGCCAGGCGACAATTTATAATCGCCAAACGGTACCAGCATCGGCGGCAGACGATCCAGCAACGAAAGCTTCTGGGCGTCGAGGTTCAGTTGCCGGTAATCCGGATTGAACCGCCCCGTCACTTTGTCGGTTTGCCCCCCTCCGGCCACGATTTGCATCACCGGATTCAGGTTGTTCAAGGCCTGAAGGCCCGACTGATTGCCGAGCACAAACAGCACCGGGGTGTTTTTTTGCAAGGCCCGCTGCACAACAGAGGCCCCCGCATTCTGGTTGTCGGGCAACTGGTGCAAAATCACCAGGTCATACGCTTTATCAGGAATGTCCGAATTGCCGCCGTTGACGGTCCGGATATCCAGTTCATAATTCTGGTTTTTCTCAATGATGCTCCGTAACGCTTTAATGTCGGGGTGTGGACTCAGAGCGAGCAGCAGAATTTTTTCTTTCCCATCAATGATATCAATGTACACGTCCCGACGGTTATTACGCGGGCTGAATTCCCCACTCTGGGGCAACACCTCAACCACGTAGTGCTGCATCCCCTTCTGATCAGAAGACGTCTGAAACGTGAGTTGCTGAAACGTTTCCGGTTGATTGAAATTGACGGTTTGCCGGCCCAACTCGCGACCGTTCTGCCGCAGGACGACGGTGCCGCTCCGGCCCTGAAAACCGTAACTCGCCACCTCGGCCTGAATCGGAAACTGATTGCCGAGATACGCAATTTTGTTCGCTACGGCATCTTTCAGTTGCACATCCCGCTTCGGAATGGTGTCGCCTACCCCCACGGTATGCACCGCAAAATTGTAGCGCCCAAACGTCGGTGAGAGCCCCTGGTTGGCAATCCCGTCCGAAATCAACACCACGTCGGTCAGGTTCCGGCCCTCGTAGGCATTCCGGATGCCGCCGAGCAGGTTTGACAAATCTGTGGTTCGCTGGTTGAACGCAACTGTCTTTAAATCACCGGAAATCAGACTATCGCCCAGGGTCTGGACGGCCACTTCAATATCTTCGCCTTCCAACCGTTCGCGAAGCTGGCTGGCAGCTTCCAGCGCCCGGTCAAGCTGAGCTTTTCCGGCCACGGTCATCGACTCCGAGTTATCGATGGCCAGCACCACTTTCGGTTTTTCGGTAATTGTCTGGACGCTCCGGATCAGCGGATTCAGCAACAGAAAGCAAACCAGACTGACCACCAGAAACCGGAAAGCCGCCAGTGACAGATTCATCCGCTGGCTCCAGCCCGAATTGGGCTGATACAACGCATACGCATACGCGGCCCCCACGGCCAGACAAACCAGCAACCACCAGGGAGACGACTGAAAATAAAGCTCGGAGCGCATTTTAAACAGTTAAAAATTAAAAGTTAAAAATTAAAAATTAAAAAGACTACCTGTTCGGTTGGCACATACTGCGTCAGCCTACTTTTAACTTTTAATTTTTAACTTTTAACTACGTTAGCATTCCCCCGTCGACTTGCAGCACCTGGCCGGTGATGTAGCGCGACAGGTCGGAAGCCAGGAACAGGGCACAATCGGCCACTTCTTCCGGTTGTCCACCCCGCTTGAGCGGAATCGACTGCTTCCATTCTTCCACGGCTTTTTCGTTGATTTCGCCGGTCATTTCGGTTTCGATAAAACCGGGGGCAATGGCATTCGAACGAATGTTGCGCGAACCCAGTTCCAGCGCCACCGATTTCGTAAAACCGATGATCCCGGCCTTGGAAGCCGCATAATTGGCCTGCCCGGCATTGCCCCGAATCCCGACCACTGACGTCAGGTTGATGATCGAGCCTTGCTTGGCTTTCATCATCGGTTTGATCACGGCTTTGGTCAGGTTGAAGACCGACTTTAAGTTAACGTTGATAACGGCATCCCATTGTTCTTCGGTCATCCGCATCAGCAAACCGTCGCGGGTGATTCCGGCATTGTTGACCACGGCATCGATGGTACCGAAGTCGGCCAGGATTTGGCTGATCAGTTCTTCGGCGGCTTTGTAATCGGATGCGTCGGACCGGTAACCCCTGGCTTTGATGCCGTAAGCCGCCAATTCGGCTTCCAGCGCCTGTCCTTTTTCGACGCTCGAAAGATAGGTAAAAGCAATATTGGCACCCTCCTGGGCAAAACGAGTCGCAATGGCCCGGCCGATGCCGCGCGAGGCTCCGGTAATCAACGCCACTTTTCCTTGAAGTAAATTCATGGATTGAATTTGAGAATAACGAAGGTTGAAAAGATTGGCCGCAAAAATAGTAGTATATATTCGATCATCCGACTACTTTTGCCCGAAACGTTCGCCGTGCCGCCCGACATTTTTTGTTCCCGTCTTTCCGGGCTGTCAATCCGGAAAGGCCCGGTCAGGTCGTCCCGTCGATTGTCAGCAGTCGTCACCGTAATTCCTCCCGAAAGCATGAAACGTTTTGCGCTGATCGTTCTCCTCTTCTGTCCGAGCCTGTTTGCCCTTGCGCAACAAATTCATTCCCACAACGATTACGAAAAACCGGAACCGCTCACGGCCGCTATTCGCCACCGGGCCGGGTCCATCGAAGCCGATGTATTTCTGGTCGATGGTAAATTACACGTTGCGCACGACAAATCCCAGATAAAACCCGGCCGTACACTGGATTCGCTGTATTTGAAGCCCATTGCCGCCTTGTTCGACAAAAACAAAAACCGGTTTTCGGCCGGAACCGTCAGCGAGAGCCGGAAGTATACGTTCCAGTTGATGATCGATTTGAAGGAAAACGGCGTTGAAGCCATCAAAGCGCTGGAGCAGGCCGTGGCGCCCTACCGCACCTGCTTCGACCGGGCGATGAATCCGCAGGCGATTCAACTGGTTGTGAGCGGAAGCCGCCCGCCGATTGCCAACTGGATCGATTATCCGTCGTATATTCTGTTCGACGGCCGACCGAGTGAACTTTACGACGACGAAACCATCAAGCACGTGGCCCTGTTCAGCGATACGTTCCAGAATTATTCACGCTGGAACGGCGAGGGCGGATTGCCCGACAAGGACCGCGAGACGTTAAAACGGTTTATCAAACGGGCGCATAGTCAGGATAAACCGATCCGGTTCTGGGCCGCTCCCGACACGCCAAACGCCTGGAAACAACTCGCCAAACTCGGCGTCGATTACATCAATACCGATAAAGTTGCCGAATGCGCCGAGGTGATTAAGTAACTTTTTAAAGTTGTAAGGCCATTCAGGATAAGGAACCACGGAAGGATTTCTATATTGCTTCCCAAAACTCCTATTCCTGAACCACATGAAACGAAGAAACTTCCTCCGCCGGATGACCGAAGGCACGGCATCGACCGCCCTCCTGAGCGCCCCGCTCTACTCCCAGGCCACCCACTGGCTGCTTTCGGGCGCACCTACCGGCGAACTGGCGAATCACAAAATAGCAGACATCCGGTACACCCAGGTACAACTTAAATGGCCCCGGTTTGTGGGAAAAAACGCCCGCCGAGACATTCATGGGTACGGGCCAAACGTCAGTGTCTGTGTCCTGACCACCGATCAAGGTGCCAAAGGCTGGGGCATGCACGGACGGCGGCAAGATGAATCCGTGGCCTACCTGAAAGGGAAACGAATTTCGGATGTTTTTCTACCCTCGGCGGGCGTCACCGATCCGAAGGCTTTGCCGTTTGACGTGCCGCTGCACGATCTGGCCGGAGTTATTCTCAACAAACCCGTCTACGAACTGATGGGCCGTAAAATGCCGATCACAACCAAGTGCTACAGCGGCATGATCTATTTCGAAGAACTGGAGCCAAAAGAGGGTCCGGTAAAAACCGTTGCCAACGGAATGGATAAAATCGTGGAAGCCTGCGCCCAGGATTACAAAATGGGTTACCGGCAGTTTAAGCTCAAAATCGGGCGGGGCAATATCTGGATGCCCCGCGATGAAGGGCTGAAACGGGATATTGAAGTCACAAAGCTTGTGGCGAAGTCCTTCCCGGATGTCGAGATTCTGGTCGATGGCAACGACGGTTTTACGGTAGACGGCATTATCGATTACCTCAAAGGCATCGGCGACATTCCGCTTTTCTGGGTGGAGGAACCGTTTGCCGAAACCATCGCCGACTACCGCAAACTCCGCGATTGGCTGAAAACCAGCTCCGTTAAAACCTTGCTGGCCGACGGCGAGGCTAATCCGGATCAGCAACTCCTGCGCGAACTGGAAGAGCAAAAACTCATCGACGTTCACCTGACGGACATCATTGGCTACGGTTTTACACCCTGGCGCACCTTGATGCCCGAACTCAAAAAGCGGGGCATTCAGTCATCACCGCACGCGTTTGGGGAACTACTGAAATCCTATTACTGCACCCACCTCACCGGAGCGCTGGGAAATACCGTTACGATTGAAGGTGTTCCGGCTACCTGCGAGGATGTTGATTTTGGCAATTATAAAATCGAAAACGGTCGGTTCATTCCGTCGTCGGCACCCGGTTTTGGCATGAAGTTACTGAAAACTACCTGAGTATGTTTGCGCTAATCAAACACGTACTGGATGGTAAAACCGGGTTGCAAGCTGGCCGA
Organism: Larkinella sp. VNQ87; assembly: GCF_049445795.1. Classification (NCBI taxonomy): domain Bacteria; kingdom Pseudomonadati; phylum Bacteroidota; class Cytophagia; order Cytophagales; family Spirosomataceae; genus Larkinella; species Larkinella sp. VNQ87. The sequence goes on along the minus strand of NZ_JBMSDT010000004.1, from coordinate 411,079 downwards.
CAATCCTGCGTTCCAGGATTTATAAGTGGACGTTTCTGGGTAAATCTGTCGGTTCACATAAACACTTCCCAATCCGGCTTCCACGATAAACCGCTCTCCCAGCAGGTACGCTAAACCGGCATCGACCGCAAGGCCGATTTGCTGATTGGTCGAACGGGCTCCGTTCCCTTTGTTCCGAATCGCAAAGTAGGACAAGTTTCCGCCAACGAACGGGCGCAACCGATTGTCGGAGATATACTTTTTTATATACGGTGTCAGTCCGTACGAAAACGCGGAATCGTTTCCGGTTTTGCTAAAGCCCAGGGGAACCGAGACCCCGAGTAACAGGTTTTTGGCGACGAACCAGCCCACCGACGGACTTAGGCTGAAGGCGGTTTCGCTACTGCGTTCGTTACCCGGCAGGTTAGCCTTTTCTGCTTCAGTCGTTAACCTGAATGAACCACCAATTACCCAACGACCCTTGGCGGTTTGGGGCGCTTCGTAGGTCGTATTGGGATGAGTACCCTGAACGCCAGTCAGAATGACCAAACCGATACCGACTGAGCTAAAGGTTACAGGAAACGAGGTTGTACTGGCCGATGCTTCGAGCCCGATTCGGTCGGTCAGGTAATAATTAGCCCCCACCTGAAGCACCGGAGCAAGCGCGAATGAACTGGCATCCGGGTTTTGCTGGCTTACACTACTTTCAACATTCGTCTGGTTATAAGCTAACGATAAACCGCCCCCCAGAAAAACCCGCCACCTCTGCTATCCCCAATACCGACGGACAAATCCATTCAGTCCCAGGCCATACTGCGTCGACTTTACATACTCAGGCCGGTCTATACCCGTTCCACGGAAATTACTGACTACCAATCCGGTAGTTAATCCAACGCCCAGCAGCCAATTGTCTTTAAAAAATGCCCCGCGAGTAACGTTGAGACCATATGCGGAGGACTGATTCGAAAAATCACTGAATCCGGATTTGTTCTTTTGTGACGAGTATCCCAACGACACACTCCCCGTCCAGATGCCCTGGCCTTTGTTGGTTTGGGCGTTGGTCAGGAAAGCAGTTACAATGAAGCTCGCGGTTAGGAATAGCTTTTTCATAGGAACGGTTTGTTGTAGGCCAAAAGATAGGCCAATTAATCGACATATGTAAAAAGCCAACTGTTAAAATTTCGTAAGCGCATTTAGCCGGTTTTGGGTCGAACGGCCCCGGTTATCGGTTAGACGCCCCCAGTTGTTAACTAGCCTTTAACACCCACTCAAAATCCGGTTACTTTTATTCAGCAATCGACTGAATACAACCTGACATGAAACCCTACCGTGAATCCCGCTTCAGGTACCCCACCGAGGCCGCTGTTTTTCTTGAAGAATGGAACCAGCAAATTGAGAGACTGAACGGTTTTTCGTACGAACGCCTGAACCTGCCGACCTCCTTCGGGACGACGCGGGTTTGGGCGGCAAACGAACACCTGCACAGTGCTCCGACGGTGGTCTTTTTTCCGGGTGCCCGAACCTGCGGGCTTTTCTGGGATCTGGACAACGCCCTGCAACCGTTCCGGAAACACTACCGGTATTACATTGTGGATGTGAACGGACAGCCAAGTCTGAGCGAGGGCGGGTGCCCGAGGGTAAAAACCGATGACTACGGTCATTGGGCGACCGAGGTACTCGATGGATTGGGGATTCAGAAAACCGCCATTGCCGGAGCCTCCCTGGGGGGCTTGATTTGTCTGAAGCTGTGCCTGACCTCACCGGAACGCATCGAGAAGGCGGTTTTGCTTAATCCGGCCGGTATTCAACCGTTTTCGACTTCGCTCCATAATCTGTATAACAACCTCCTTTCGATACTTTGGCCGACTCCCGCCAACCTGGACCGATTTCTGAATTCGGCGGTTTTCTGCCCACCACACCATACGCTACCTCCGGCTTATAGAAAGCTGGTGTGCAGTTATTTACTGTATATCCTGAAGAACCACCGGTTTCGGGGCGATTATCCGGCCCCGTTGTCAAAAACAGAGTTTCACCGGCTCACCACCGATATTGAACTGATCGTGGGTGAAAACGATCTTCTCTTTCCGCCCCGCGAAACCATCCGACTGGCCGAAAAAAACATTCCGTCCCTGCAAAGCAGCCTCGTACTGCCCAAAACCGCCCACGGCATCGAAACCTCAAAGGTGGCCATCATGGCGCTTTGGGAAAGTATGGAAAGCATCAAACGCGCGTCATACGAATACGTTTGCTAAATACTGTGCATCGATCAAAATACGTATTGTACGGTAAATGCCGGGGATGTCGTGAGTTGAACGCCCTGTAACCACAAGCCATTTTTCAACTCGTTATTCTGGGTCTGTTTGCTAAAACTGATATTTACCAGGTTGGCTTCGGCGATAAAGTTCTTACCGAGCAGATACGCCAACCCGCCGTTCAGGGTGCCACCCGCGGTGTGGTTGATGCGTTCTCGGGGGAAATCGTCCTGCTTGAAAGTGTAAGATGAATACGTAAAGGTGGCACCCACGTAAGGCCGCAGGCGGGTGTTCGATAAATACCCGCGGACGTATGGCGCAAAACCGATGGTTGTTTCGCTACTCTGACTGCTCCCGGATGTGGTATTCCAGGTGATGGGCACTGAAATCCCAACCAGAAAGTTATTGGCCACAAAAACGCCGATGGCCGGGGCTGCGATCAGACTTTTGGCTTCACCCGTCCGATTATTGACCTCTTCAGTCCGGCCTGAGAAAACCACGCTGGCTCCGACCGTAAACCGCCCAGCCCGGGCCTGGGTCCCGACCGTCGGCGGGGTCGCATCCAGAATGGCCCGCTCGGCGGCCGTCGCTCCGGTCATGTACACCAGACCCGCCGTTAAACCGCTAAACGTAAACGGAAAAACCGTACTCGTCGTACTCAACTCCAGTCCCCAGCGGCTGTTCAGAAAATAGACTCCGCCAATCTGGGTGAAGGGTGCAATCTGGAAGGTATTGGTTCTGTTTTCACTCTTCAGGCTGGTCGAAGGATCGTAGGTCTCCTGCCGGAACTGGTCGAGACTTCCACCGACTCCACCCCCGGCATAAAACCGCCAGTTGTTGGTACCCCAGTATTTGCGGACAAAGGCCGATAAACCGCCCCGTTGGTACCATTGATTCAACGGAATGGGGTTGGCATTAATCTGTTTATAATACGATCCGTTTATGGCCAAACCCAACAGCCAGCCGTTTTGCAGAAAGACGCCGTGATTGACCGAAAAGTTAATTTGGGGGCTGCGTCGCGTGTAGCCGTTGGGGTACTCGCCCGCCAGTTGGGTAGCATTCAATTGAAAATTACCGCTCCAGAGCGCCCGTCCGGGTTCGGTTTGGGAAAGGGCAGCGTGGGTGACGAAACAGGTCAGGAGGAGAAGTAGGTTTTTTTTCATAACAGGTCGAGGTATGGCAAACCTGTAGCAATAATAATACCGGTTCGGTAGGGGCCTGAACCAGATTGTCATTTGTAGCATTTACTACTTCCCAGACTGCTTACTTACCCTGACGAGAAGGCTTCAAAACAAAAAACCGGGCTGAACTTACGTCCAACCCGGTTTGTGTCATTTGCTTAAACGTTGCTTATTCGGTCACCGGTTCGTGCTTCTTCACCGTGATGATCAGGTTCTCACCGTTGTCATCGTAGTCGGCCTGAATCACATCGCCTTCTTTCAGATCACCTTTCAGGATTTCTTCTGCAACGGGATCTTCGAGGTATTTCTGAATGGCCCGGCTCAGCGGACGAGCACCGTACTGTGGATCGTAGCCTTTTTCCGACAGGAAGTCTTTTGCTTTTTCCGTCAGCTCGACTTTGTACCCTAGGCTCGTGACGCGGTTGAGCAGTTTGCCCAGCATCAGGTCGATGATCTTGTGAATGTCTTCGCGTTGCAGCGAGTTGAACACGATCACATCGTCCAGACGGTTTAGGAACTCGGGTGAGAAGGCTTTCCGGAGCGCGTTCTGGATGGTGCTCTTCATAATCTCGTCCTGGTTTTCAGACTTATTACGAGTAGCAAACCCGATACCGGTTCCGAAGTCTTTCAGATCACGTACCCCAATGTTCGAGGTCATGATGATGATGGTATTCCGGAAGTCAACCCGGCGACCCAGACCATCCGTCAAAATCCCGTCGTCAAGCACCTGCAACAGGATGTTGAACACATCCGGGTGGGCTTTCTCGATCTCATCCAACAGCACCACCGAGTACGGTTTACGACGGATTTTCTCGGTCAACTGACCACCTTCTTCGTAACCCACGTAGCCCGGAGGAGCCCCTACCAGACGGCTTACGCTGAATTTCTCCATGTATTCTGACATGTCGATCCGCACGAGCGCATCGTCTTTGTCGAACAGGTACGAAGCCAATACTTTCGCCAACTCGGTTTTACCAACCCCGGTCGGGCCGAGGAAGATGAACGAGCCGATCGGTTTTTTCGGATCTTTCAGGCCAACGCGGGTTCTCTGGATGGCTTTTACCAGCTTCAGAACCGCTTTGTCCTGACCGATCACACGACCGGTCAATTGCTCGGCCATGTTCAGTAGCTTGGCGCCTTCGTTGGTGGCTACCCGGTTGGTCGGAATACCCGTCATCATCGCTACGACTTCGGCCACGTTTTCTTCCGTTACCGTGTAGCGTTTTTTCTTGGTTTCCTCTTCCCAGGCTTGTTTGGCGCGTTCCAACTGATCGATCAGGCGTTTTTCCTTATCGCGCAGTTGAGCGGCTTCTTCATATTTCTGGCTTTTTACGACCTGATTTTTCTCTTTCTTGATGTTCTCGATGCTTTCTTCCAGCCGGAGAATGTCTTCGGGAACCGAGATATTGGAGATGTGTACGCGGGCACCTACTTCGTCCAGCACGTCGATGGCTTTGTCGGGCAAAAACCGGTCGGAAATGTAGCGTTCCGACAGTTTCACGGCCGCTTCCACTGCTTCCTGGGTGTAGTTGACATGATGGTGATCCTCGTACTTATCTTTAATGTTGTTCAGAATCTCAATGGTTTCTTCGACCGAAGTAGCATCGACCATGACGACCTGGAACCGACGGGCCAACGCGCCATCTTTTTCAATGTACTGACGGTATTCGTCAAGCGTCGTGGCCCCAATGCATTGGATGTCGCCCCGAGCCAGCGCCGGTTTGAACATGTTGGAGGCATCGAGCGAACCCGAAGCACCACCCGCGCCGACGATAGTATGCAACTCGTCGATGAACAGGATCACTTCCGGTGATTTCTCCAGTTCGTTCATGACCGCTTTCATGCGTTCCTCGAACTGGCCCCGGTATTTGGTACCGGCCACTAAGGAAGCCAAGTCCAGTGTCACCACACGTTTGCCAAACAGCACCCGCGATACTTTTTTCTGAACGATCCGCAGGGCCAGGCCTTCCGCAATGGCGGTTTTCCCAACGCCCGGTTCACCGATCAGGATCGGGTTGTTTTTCTTCCGGCGGCTCAGGATCTGAGCGACACGTTCAATTTCTTTTTCCCGGCCCACGATGGGGTCCAGTTTGCCGAGTTCGGCCAGTTTCGTAAGGTCACGCCCGAAGTTGTCCAAAACCGGCGTCCGCGACTTTTCGGATCCTTTCGGATCTTTTCCGGAGCCGGAGCTGCTGCTGCCGAACATACCGCGGTCGTTATCGTCGTCGTCAGTTTCGGGCCCCATATGCGGACGTGTACCGGATGATTGATATTCCAGCATCTCCTTTATTACCTCGTAATTGACATTAAACTTGTTCAGGATCTGGGTGGCCACGTTGTCTTCGTCGCGCAGAATGGACAGCAGCAGGTGCTCGGTGCCGATCAGCGGGCTTTTGAAAATCTTGGCTTCCAGATAGGTGATTTTTAGGACTTTTTCAGACTGGCGGGTGAGTGGAATATTAGCCAGATTTTTGACGTTGTTGGTTGCGGTTCCTTTGGTCGCCTGCTCGATCGTCACGCGGAGTTCGTCCAAAGAAATGCCCAATTTTTTCAATAACCCAACGGCTACCCCTTCGCCTTCCCGAATCATACCCAGCAGCAGGTGCTCTGTACCTATGTAATCATGACCCAGACGCAGGGCTTCCTCTCTGCTGAGCGAGATAACTTCTTTAACTCGGTTCGAAAATTTAGCTTCCATTCGCTTAGGGTTGTATTAGAATGCGTCTTTTCGTACTAACGAAAATTTTTTCGGTATTGTTCACTGTATCCGTGACTGCTTCAGAACGTCGGTAGCGGAGGGTCCCTGGCAGAAAATCAAATCCAGAATGCTTAGGTCCGGTACAAATACGTTGCCAAAGTTCTGTTGGTACGCAACCGGCTTGTAAAACCTGCCATTTTGTATACTTTCCCGAACTTGAATCTGATCATGAGCGTTGAAAAACCCCTCAACCGATTGTTTATCAAACGTTTCAGTCAACTGAAGCTTTTTCGACCAGCCCAGCCATTGCAGACATAATGTCAGCAATTCCAGATTCAGGTCAAACAGGTTGACCCATTTCCGGCGAAGTACCCTTTCGAAATCATCAGCGTAATACTCAAAAAAAGGAGCTTTGCTGTAAGCCGTAACCAAACACCGCCAGTGACGGTCGGGCCAGGCTTGCCGGTTATCGATCCGAACCTCCCGAATCGACTGCTTGTGCGTTCCATTTAGTACCGGAACCGTCAGCCGGTCAATGCCGTTTGCTGTCAGGACATAACACCGATTTCTGTAACTTTGCTTTCCATAATGCTCGGCTGCTTCCAGCCGAACGGTATCGAAGGGTAAAAGTGCGGTGAAATAAGTCAGGCTGGGCAGATAATGTAACTCAATCCGGATGCCCTGACAAGCACAACCAACTTGGTACTTTTCCAATATACTCGACCTGTTGATAGGACCAAATAAATGTATTTCGCATGGAACAAGCAAACGGTTTGGCAAAATTTTAATTTGCCGGTATTGAATTGCTGTTCAGTCGCCCTTTTTTCGAATGACACTAACGCTGTTTCGATGGTTCACCCGACTTCCATTTTCTGTTTTCTACGCCCTTGCCAACGTTTTATACTTCCTGTTGGCCTATGTCATTCAGTATCGAAAACAGGTTATCCTGACCAATTTAAAACGCTCGTTTCCCGAAAAATCAGATAAAGAGCTTCGGCAAATTGCCCAAAATTTTTACCGCAATCTAGCCGATGTTTTAGTTGAGACGTTGAAGTTACCGGGAATGTCACCGGAGGAACTAAAAAGACGCGTTTTATTTACGAATTCGGAACTGGTAAAAGAAAAGTTAGCCAAAGGTCAGCCGGTGTTGATCATGGCCTCCCACCAGTGCAACTGGGAGTGGGCCCCCTCGGCCTCGGTCGTTCACGGCATGCCCGCCGATGCGGTGTACAAAAAGTTGGCGAATCCGCTTTCAGAACGGCTTGTTCATTACATCCGCTCAAATTTTGGAGCAAAACCTATTCCTATGAAGGGTCTGCTGCGGGAAATGGCCACCCGCCGGAACGAACCCCGGTTGATTCCGCTGGTTGCCGACCAGATCCCCGACCAGCCGGAATTTGGCTACTGGACTACCTTTCTGCATCAGGAGACGCCCTTTTATCCCGGTACTGAACGGCTGGCGAGGAGTTTCAATCTACCGGTTTTTTATACAGAAATGATCCGAACGCGTCGGGGTCATTACACCATGACATTCTACCTCATCGCCGAACCGCCGTATCAGCACCTCCCCGACGGTGAAATCATCAACCGCTATCGGGATTATCTGGAGCAGACGATCCGGCACCACCCCGCCGACTGGCTCTGGTCCCATAAACGCTGGAAACACCAACGGGACAAGTATGCCAAAACACAGGTCAAATTTTAGTTAAGAGTTATGAGTTAAGACGGGGCCGCCCGTGCGGTGATGAGTTGCTCCGCCGGTTTATTGGCTCAGGCAGAGCAACTCATCACCGCACGGGCGGCCCCGTCTTAATTCATCACTCTTAACTCCTCACTGGTACTGAATGTACAACGGTTTTGGGTCGAGGGCCAGCACTTCTTCAGGCTCCATGAGGTGCGGCACTTTGTGTTTGGAGCGGTGATCGACCTTTTTCAGATCGTTTTTGTAGAACAACTTAAAACCGGTATACTGCACGGGTTCCTTGACGATGTAGTCGCGGTAGGAGTCGATTTTAAGCGAAGGCGGCCCCCAGCCGTCCATGTCGATCACAATAGCGACGCGTGGGTCTTTTTTAATGTTCTGGTAATTGGTCACCATGCGCTGCGTAAACCGGTGAACCACCAGGATTTTGGGCGGCAGGTTATTTTCCTTCACGACCCGACTCAAAAACTGCACGGCATCGTTGACGTCGGCGGCATCATAGGTACCGATTTTGGTACCCGGTTTTGCTCCGGTTTTCATCGAAAATTCAGGGTCGATCCCCAAATGAACGTACGGAAGCTTCAGGTATTTTTCCAGGTACGCCATCTCGCCTTTCAAATCGGCCAGGCCCACCTGAATGTCCAGGAACACAATGGCGCCGTGCTGCGCTCCCCAGCTAATCACTTTCCGAATGGTTTTGTCGCTCATTCGAAGCCGGTATTTACCGTCTTTCTGCGGAGAGCCCTGGGCCGAAATGGCTACCAGATGGAGGGCTTTCTGAACGGGCTTGGAGGGATCGGCTTTCTGCCAGCGTTCGGCTTCCTGATCCAGCCGGCGCAGCATTTCTTTCCGGGGATATTCCCCCAAAATACCCATCCGGGTCGAATGGGGGTTGCCATAGTAGGCCAGAATCCGGCGGTGGGGCAAAATTGTGTCCGGCAAGGTTCCGGCAAACCGGAGGCTATCCGCTTTCAGCGGGTCCGTGTTGGTGGTGGTATCGGCCGCAGCCGTCGTTACCGGCGCTGGTGATTGTGCCGAATCCTTCGCCGGAGCAGCACCAGAAGCGGCTACACTATCGGTTTTGGCGGTTTCTTCGTTCTTCCCGTTGCTGGACGAACAACCGGTGAGTACACTGAATTGAAAAAGCACTGAAGCTACTGCTACTAATTTCCATGCCATCCGGCACGGCCTATACCCTCCGTTTACCACTGTGTTTTGATTAAGAATGAGACGATATCGTATCCTGCCGTACCCACGGACATTAGTCCGTGTTTTGGGAGTTTGTTCTACCTAATTGGTCATATTAACTCACACGGACTAAAGTCCGTGGGTACGGCAGGGTACGTTTGCCAAAAATAGAAACTCTGCGGGGAATCAGAAGCGGAAACTGAAAAATAATAGCACACGGTTTCTGAATCGGTCCGGACCCGTTCAAAACCGCTATTCTTCAATTTCACCCAGGCCCCATCGAACAATTTCAAAGGCATCGGTGGTAGCATCTATGATCGTCGAGGGAATGTTGCCACCCATGCCGCCATCGATGACGATATCGACCTGATGCTGAAACCGTTCGAAAATAATCTCCGGGTCGGTGATGTACGGAACGATGTCGTCTTCGATATCCTTGATGGTCGTCGTGATGATCGGGTTGCCGAGTTCCTTCACGATGGCGCGGGGAATCGAATGGTCGGGAATCCGGATGCCCACAGTTCGCTTATTGGTATGCAGGATTTTCGGGACCCGGCTGCTCACATCCAGAATGAACGTGTAGGGCCCCGGCAGCAGCCGCTTCATGAGTTTAAAAGCCTGGTTGCTTACCCGGGCGTAGTCGGCAATGTGGCTCAGATCGTGGCAGATGAAGGAGAAATCATTCTTTTGTGGCTTGATGCCCTTGATCCGGGCGACCCGTTCAATGGCCCGCGTATTGTGTATATCGCAGCCCAGCCCATAGATGGTGTCGGTCGGATAAATGATTACGCCACCATCGCGCAGCACCTCGACAACATGACGAATTTTTCGTTCTTCCGGTGTTTGGGGATGAATGGTGAGGTATTCGGCAGCCATGAGGTTCGGGGCTTTTTGGCTAAACTAGCAGGCGGCAATTTGGTTGCAAATAACGATTTTATCCGCTATTTGCCATCCAATTTTTTCAAACAACCGGCCGGATAGTTCCCCGGCTCACCTGCCGATGTTGCTGCCATTGTGCGTAACGCTGGTAAAATCTGTGGATCGGAATGTGCCACTGACACAGCCGCAGAATGAGCGCCGTCCGCCAGTCCGGTTTTTCCATGTATTCGAGTAACTCCCGAAACCGGAAGGCCAGTTCAAACTGCTCCGTGTAAAAACATTGCCGGATAAACCAGCGGATACGGCCCGCCAGCGCCCCGTACTCTTCGGCCGACTGACACTGGTCGAAAGCCTTGTAACAGACTTTCAGGGTGGACATAAGCAAAGCATTGTGCCGGTCGCGGAACTGCGTGGAAAGCGACCGAGCCAGCACCCGCTTGCTGGTCAGCACTTCATCCTGATAATGGTAGCGGTAATGTCGGGCCGACCGAACCCAAAAATCAAAATCTTCGTAACTGAGCGATTCGTCGTACCCCCCCAGGCTTTCCAGTACATCTTTCCGCATCATCATCGTGGGAGTCGGCACAACGTAAGCAGCCAGAATATCCCTAAAAATCCAGCCCGACGGCACCTGACCCGTGGCCTTTCCATTTTGATCCACCGGGAAATGATAACCCGTCAAACGGTCTTTTTCATCAATGAAAGCGGCATTACTGAAAATCACGGCGTAATCACCCGGCAACCGCTCAAAACCGGCCACCTGCCGGGCAATGCGGTCGCGGTGCATCACATCGTCTGCCGAAAAATCAATAACATACTTTCCTTTGGCCCGTTGCAGACCCTGGTTGAAGGCCCGACAGATCCCCAGGTTTTCGGTATTTTGAATGAGCTGAATAGTCGGATGTTCTTTTTGCAGTTCCTCAACCCGTTGAACCGATCGATCCGTGCTGTGATTATCGATTACGATCAATTCGATGGCCGGATACGTTTGTTCTAAAACCGATTGCAGCGCAGCGGAAATAAAGGATTCATGGTTGTAACTTATACAAATCACGGATACCAGCGGCCGGATCGACGACAGATAATCTGCCAGTAATCCGTGCGAAGCACCCTTAAGAGTTTCAGCCATAGTGGTGATGAAGCGTATTTATCAAACAAAGAGACCGCTACTCTCCCGTACGCAATAGTAGAAATAATTGATGCAATAGAAGCAATCTTTTTTAGGGAACGGCATTGATCCGGCCAGGAAATGTGCCTGCCCGTTGACTAAAAATAAAACCTGTTTGGCACGGTTTTTATACTGATTTAGAAAGAGAAACAGTCAAAACTTGCGCTGAAAAGCCGGGTTTGTGATTTTTTGGGTTAGGGTTATTGTAAATGCTCTCTAAGCGGTTTGGGGAGCATTTATTGTTTTTTCTTCCCCCTGCGGATTCTTATTACCTTCCAATTGATAGAGCGCTACGTTTAAATCGAAACCGATAATCAGCAATAAACAGACTAAATTAATCCAGATCATCAACACAATCAGTGTTCCGATGGAGCCGTACAGCTTGTTATAAGAACCGAAATTGGAAACATAAAACGAAAAACCGTAGGTTGTCAGGACTACCAGCACGGAGGCTATAATTCCGCCCGGGTTGACAAACTTCCATTTCATATCGATGTCAGGGCCAAATTTATAAATCACCGAAATGGCGGCTATAAATACCGCAAATACCACCAGGTAACGGGCAATGTTCAACAAGTTGGTAACTACAATATTATCAAGTATCTGAATTCGCTGAAGGTAATCCGTGATGACACCCCCGACAACCAGTACGGCAATCGCCAGAAACAGCGCAAACGCCAGCATGATCGTCAGTCCAAAGGCTATCAGCCGGGTTTTCAGAAAACCGCGCCGTTCGCCGGTTTTGTGCGACGAGTTAAAGGCCATCATCAATGACAGGATTCCGTTTGTAGCGGCATACAAAGCCAGCAAAAACCCGAACGACAGCACCCCACCCCGCGGCCGGCTTATGATGTCGTAAATGGTCGTTTTGACGGTTTCGTAGGTCGATGCGGGCAGGACGCGCGCAAAGAAATCCATCACCTGCCCTTCCAGGTCCGGAATCGGAATCAGCGGTATCAGGGTAAAAACAAAGATCACCGCCGGAAAAACCGCCAGAATCAGGCTGTAGGCCACCGAAGCCGCGCGTTCGCTGGTGTCATTGTCGGTAACTTTAGGCAGGAATTTCCGGAGAAAATCAAACCAGTTTTGCTTCGAATCGAAAGCCTGGTGTTTTTGCAGGAAGAGAATAACGCGCTGAACGGCGTTGTACTGCATCAATTTTTCCAACATGATGAAGTAGCGTTACTGAACAAAAATTAAACCGTCTGTATCAGAAAAGGTTTCAGCTTTTCAATCAATTCAGCGGGCGCTTTGGTTAGTCGCCCCGAATCGGCCAGCATGAACACCAGCGTTGTCTCGCCCGTATTCAGGTGCTCTCCGTTCTGGTTGTAAATGTCGTACAGAAAGACAATCCGGACATTGGGCAACTCCCGGATGGTGACCCGAATCGTCAGCAGATCGTCGTACCGGGCCGGGCGCAAATAGCGAGAACGGTTTTCGTAGACGGGCATCATCACGCCCGAATCTTCCATCGCTTTGTAATGAAAACCCAGGCTCCGGAGGGCTTCCACCCGCCCAATCTCATAATACCGGGCGTAATTTCCGTAATAAACATAACCCATCTGGTCGGTATCGGCGTAGCGAACCCGGATGGGAGGCACTTCGAAAGTGAACATGTATTGAATGAAGAATTATGAATGAAAAGGTTGTTCCCAAGACAAAGGAACTTCATAATTCATCATCCATAATTCATCATTAGTTTATTTCATGATTCCCCGCTTGTTCAATTCCGCGTGGTAGATCCGGGCGTTGTTCATGTGTTCTTCGTACGTACTGGCGAAGGTATGATAGCCGGAAAAATCGGCGCGGGCGACAAAATAGAGATAATCGTGGTTTTCGGCGTTCAAAACCGCATCAATCGAACTCAGCATCGGCAGGTTGATCGGGCCGGGCGGTAATCCCTTGAACCGGTACGTGTTGTAGGGCGAATCAATCTGTTTGTGCACGTTGAGTACCCGGCGGATCGTAAAATCGCGGTGGGCAAACACCAACGTCGGGTCGGCTTCCAGCAACATCCCCTTCTTCAACCGGTTCAGATACACCCCGGCCACACGCGGTTTTTCGTCGTTTTTCTTGCTCTCCGACTCCACGATCGACGCCAGCGTCTGGACCTGGGTTTGCGTTAGACCGAGGTCTTTGGCTTTCTGCTGCCGCTCGGGCGTCCAGAATTTCTTATATTCATCGGCCATCCGGTCCAGAAAATTGGTCGCACTGGTGGTCCAAAAAAACTCGTAGGTGTTCGGCAAAAACATGCACATGATGGTGGTGGTATCGAACCCGTAGCGTTGGCAAACCACCGGGTCGTTCAGCAGCGAGTCCAGTTTATCCGGACCAAATTCGAATTTGCGCCCCAGCCGGGCAATCAGATCGTCTTTCAGCCGGATGTTGTTGAACGTGACGTTCATCGGGTCCTGCGCGCCCGACCGCAGCTTCCGGATGGCGTCGTGGTTGCTCATTTCCTTTTTGATGACATACCGGCCGAACTTGACGTGATCGGTATACTTCATAAAACGAGCCAGAAACCGGAACGACATCTTATCGTTGACCACATTGTGCTTTTCGAGCGTATCCATAACGGTTTCAAAGCTGGCACCACGCGGAATAAGAAGTTCAAAATCTTTGTCGTTCTCGCCAACCTGTAGGTTCGGGGTCTTAACAATTTGCCACGCATAAAACGACAACGTAGCCAGCAGAACAGAAGCGATAATCAAAACAGCAGCAACAAACTTGCGAGACATATAGAAAGTTAGTTCGTTTACAGTTTTTGGTTTACAGTTCGCTACCCGATAAAATGGGCACCACTCCTCTCAACTATAAACTATAAAGTATACACTAAACGCTGCAAAGGTAGCAAGGAAGAAATTCACCCGGAAACAAATCATTTTTTTGAATTACCAACCTTGCGCACACTCTGATAATTGGGGAGATTGACCAGCAACACACCCACCAGAATGACACCCAGCGCCAGTACCTGCCGCAGCGAAATAACCTCATTGGCAAACAGGGTTCCCAGCAAAACAGCAATCACGGGATTAACATAAGCATACGTACTGACGACGGCCGGGGGCCGGACCTGCAACAGCCACAGGTACGCTACGTACGTAATGACGGACCCCATCACGATCATATACCCCAAAGCCAGCCAGGATTCAACCGTAACTTGCTCGATCTGAAAGTCAGCCAGTTCGCCCGAGAAAACACTTACCAGCCCACTGAACAATCCCGCAGCGAGCAGTTGCAGACTCCCGTTGAGCAGGTTCGAGGAAGGCGATGGTCTGTATTTGGCAAACAACGATCCTACCGTCCAGAAAATACCCCCTGACATCAAAACGGCGATGCTGAGCCAGTAATAGTCGCCGACCCGCTGGAGTGTCCCCATTCGGCCCGGCTGCGCGAGCAACAGAATTACCCCGATAAAACCAATTACCAAACCACCCGGAATCATCCCGTTTGAAAAATAATTCTTCCACTGCCGCCGATCCAGAATCACAAACCAGAACGGCAGGGTTGTCACCAGGATGGCCGCCAAACCGGAAGGAATATACTGTTCAGCCCATATCACCGAAACGGTACCGCCAAAAAGCATCAGCACACCGCTCAGGGTGTTCCGCGCAACAATCTTTCCCGAAAGCGTCGCCTGCTTTTTCCAGATACACCAAGCGAGGAGCAACATCCCGGCGATCAGAAACCGGAGGGAAGCCATCAGAAACGGCGGCATACTCTTCAGCCCGAGCAGCGCGGCCAGGTAGGTTGAGCCCCAGATGATGTAAACGGCCGCAAAGGCCAGGATGACCAGCAAAGGCCGGGGTTTTGTTGGAGTCATTCGATTGTTTTTCCCCCAACCCCCTGAAGGACGGTCGGCCGCTGCCGGTCTTTATACACACGAATTTTCAGCCCGGCAGCGGCCGACCGTCCTTCAGGGGGTTGGGGGTAATGTTGTTTCTTAAACTAATTCCATTTCAGGCCAAACCGTTCCGCCAGTTCGCGCAGATTTTGAATCACCGGCTCGATCAGCGGCAGACCGTTCTGTTCGCGCTCGGTTTCCATGTCGCGCTCCGGATCGCCCGGAATCAGGACCTGCTTGCCCTCCACCGCCCGGGCATTTCGGAACGCCCCAATCCAGGTATCCATGTGCTGCTTGAACTCCTCCGCTGGTCGGAACGCATCGACGCGCATTGCCCCGAAAAAATGACCGGTTCCGACTCCCACGCCCTCTTGAGCTGCCATAAAACCGGCGGTGGCAAAGGGCGGCACCCACGGTCCGTAGTTGGCCCCTGACAAGACACCGGAGAAAATATCCACAATCGCGCCTAAACCGTACCCTTTATGACTTCCATGTTCGCGGTCGGAACCCAGCGGTAACAAGGCCCCGCCATTTTTGATCGGGTTAGCATCCGTTGAAGGTTGCCCGGCCGCATCCTGCGCCCAGCCCAGCGGAGCCGACTGCCCTTTTCGCTGCAAAATCTCCATCTTCCCGTAAGCCACGGCGGTCGAAGCAAAGTCGGCCACGAACGGCGGCTGAGTCAGGGCCGGAACCGCCACCGCAATCGGATTGGTTCCCAGCAACTTATCCAGCGAAAACGTAGGTGCGACCAGTGGAGCTGCGTTGGTCATGGTCAGCCCGATCATATCGTGTTCGAGCGCCAGCATGGCGTGGTAGCCTGCAATGCCAAAATGATTGGAATTCCGGACGGCCACCCAGCCGGTTCCGGCCACGCGCGCTTTTTCGATGGCGACCTGCATGGCTTTCGGCCCGACCACCAGCCCAACACCCCGGTCGCCATCGACTACGGCCGTGGACGGCGTTTCGTGTACGACCCGGATATCAGGCGTCGGGTTCAGTCGGCCGTGATCGTACAACCGAACGTAGCCAGCTAAGCGAGCCACGCCGTGCGAATCGACGCCCCGGAGATCAGCCTGGACTAAAACCGTCGTCGCCAGGTCGGCATCGGCCTCGGAAAAGCCTATTTTCAGGAAAACTTGTTTGGTAAACGCTTTGAGTTGATCGACTGGAATCATAGGTTGACCACCCGACTAACCAGAAATCGGTTAGGGTGTTTGAAAAAAAAGTGGACAATAAAAACCGGTATGTGGTTCTTTTTTTTGCAAAAGTAGCCGATTGACTAAACGAAACCGCCATCAAACGTATCTATATTCCCAAATGATCTTTTTCCCTCCCTGAATTGATGAAAACATATCTCGTTGCTATAGCTATCCTCCTGACGTTCAGCTCAGTTTGTGCTCAGGACGACGAACAGCGCCTGAGCGCTACCATTCAGCACGTTACGGTTTTTCTGAACCGCGCCCAGATCGACGCCCAGGCCCGGACCACGCTGGCTCCCGGCACGACCCGGCTAATCATCGACAATGCTTCCGCCCAGACCGATCCGCAGAGCATTCAGGTCAGCGGAAAAGTCAGTCCAGACCGGGTCAGTCCAGACCGGGTCAATCCAGACCGGGGCGACGCCGTTATCCAGGGCGTTCAGTTTCGGACCAACTTTCTGACGAAAGTCCCTAAACCGGTTTCGCTGCAACGGCTGGAAGATTCGCTGCGTGCCGCCCGCGAAACCTACGACGAACACCTGCTTCAGAAAGAGGTATTGGAAAACGAAAAAAAAATGGTGCTGGCGAACCAGAAAGTGGGAACCGAAAAAGGCACCATTGTGGACGATGTGGAAGACATGGCCGACTTTTTCCGGAAACGCCTGACCGAAGTGGGGAAAAAACTGCTCGCGCTCGAAAAAATCGTGCAGGAGCAAAAGAAAAAAGTGGATCGGCTCGAAGGCCAGGTCCGGGAGCAGAACGCCAAACGCGAACGGCCGGTTGGTGAAATTGAAGTGACGATTTCGGCCAAAAACCGCACAACCGTCGATCTGGCCTTGAGCTATGTCGTCAACGATGCCGGGTGGGTGCCGTTTTATGACATCCGGGTGCGTGACACCAAAAGCCCGGCGACCCTGGTCTACAAAGCCAATGTCTACCAGAACACCGGTTTCGACTGGCAGAACGTCCGGCTGACCCTTTCGACCGCCAACCCCGCCCTGCCCGGTACCCAACCGCAACTGGAGACGCAGTTTGTCGGTTTTTACGAACCTCGCCCCGTTCTGCAGAACGCTTCCATTCGGGCCAAAGCACAGTTCAGACAGTCGGAGTCGGCCGTAGCCGAAGCAGCCGCCCCGGCCGCTGATCTGGCTACGACGGCCAATTTTACGCAGGTCAGCGAGCAGCCGACGAGTGTTCGGTTCGACATTTCGGTTCCGTATACGGTTTTGTCGAACAACCGACCACAAGTCGTTGATATTCAGTCTGGCGAATTACCGGCTACCTACCGGTATACGGCCACGCCCAAAGTTGATTCGGATGCGTTTCTGGTGGCAACGCTGAGTGGCTGGGAGAAGCTAAATCTCCTGAATGGCATCGCCCGGACGTATTTCGAAGGCACCTACGTCGGCGAGTCGCAGGTGAATCTGCAACAAGCTGGCGACACGCTGGCGCTCGGGCTGGGCCGTGACAAAAAGATTGTGGTAAAACGCGAAAAAACGCAGGATTTCAGCAGCCGAAAAGGTCTAAGTTCGTCGGTTCGCGATAGTTATTCGTACAAGATCTCGGTGCGGAACACAAAAGCCGAACCCGTTAGTCTGACGGTTTTCGACCAAATTCCGGTTTCGACCGATAGCCGGATCGAGGTGGAACTGGACGACCGGGCCGGAGCGGAACACAACGCCGAAACCGGTCGCCTGACCTGGAATCTGGCCCTGAAACCGGGTGAAAGCCGTGACCTCGTTTTCCGGTACACGATCAAATATCCGAAAGGGAAGCAGTTGGTGAATGCACAGTAAGAAAGCTAGGAACGCTGATTGGACAGATTTAACGGATTTTATATCCTTACCAATCCGCTAAATCTATTAAATCCGAGTTCCAAACGGTACTTTTTGCTCGGTTTGTCGTTTATTGGGGTATGATTCGATCCCTGCTCACGACGGTTTTTCTCCTGCTTTTGGTTCAGACCCTCTGCGCTCAGAGCGATACGCTTTCGGTCGACTCGTTGATGATCAAGCAGAAATCGCCTTATGTCGCCCTGCTTAAACCGGGTCAGAAGTACCTCGCGCTGGATGTGACGGGGCGGATCGGTGGTTTTCAGCGTCACCGGTTTTTCCCGAACGAGGAAATCAAGTTTAAATACGACGGCAAAAAATACCGAGAACCCATCTACGGCGTCACCGACACGACGCTCATGCTGATCCTGGAAGATCCGAATACATTTCTACCCGAAACCGTTCATTTCCGACTCGACAAGATTGAGAAGATCTACGTCAATCGGCAGATTCCATTCATCACACAGGGCACTTACCTCTTTCCCATCGCCGGAACGCTGTTCTTCGTGGCGGATGTGGTCAACGTGTCTCGCCAGGAAAAACGGCTCGCGGCCGACACCCGCGCCCTGAGAGTGCCAGCGGTCCTGATTGCCCTCGGTGCGATTTGCTACAAGCTGAGTTTTCCGCGCTACCGAATTAACAAAAACAACCGGCTCAAAGTACTCGAAACGTATTGAATATTAAAATAATAACGAATATTGAATAATGAATAACGAATATCGAAAGTCAAACCGTACTTAATTTCGATATTCGGTGTTCGATATTCAATATTCGATATTGCCTTTTCATTCTTCTTCATTCATTATTCATTGTTCTTTCCTCTCTGTAGTTTTGCGGAAAAATTCACCAATTCGTTTCCGATTTGAACGCTGTACGTCTAACCCCGCCGACTGCGCCCGTCCGGGCCACCATTCCCCTGGCTTCGTCCAAAAGTGAGAGCAACCGCGCCCTGATTATTAACGCACTGACCGGTTTTCGGGGCAGGCTGCACAACGTGTCGGCCGCCCGTGACTCCCAGACCATGATCCGGCTGTTGCAGTCGGAGGATGCTGTAGCCGATGTGCTGGATGCCGGAACAACCATGCGGTTTCTGACAGCGTACTTTGCGGTGACCGGACAACAAAAAACAATGACCGGAACGCCCCGTATGTGCGAACGACCGATTGGTATTTTGGTGGATGCGCTGCGTGAGCTCGGGGCCGACATTGCCTACCTGAAAAACGACGGTTTTCCACCCCTGCAAACCAACGGTTTTACCAGCAACGGCACCAGCCGGTTAGCCATCCGGGGCGATGTGAGCAGCCAGTACATCTCGGCCTTGCTGATGATTGCCCCTACCCTGGCCAACGGCTTGACCCTCGAACTCACCGGCGAAATCGGTTCGCGTCCGTACATTGAAATGACACTTCGGCAGATGGAACATTTCGGGGTAAAATCCGTGGCCGATTGGACGAACAAAACCATTACGGTTCCGGCCACACCTTATATACCCACCGACTACAGCATCGAATCCGACTGGTCGGGAGCCAGTTACTGGTATAGCATGCTGGCGCTGGCGCAGGACGATTCGGCTGAAATTGAACTCCTTGGTTTAAAGGAAAATTCCTTGCAGGGCGACAGTGCCATTGTCGACATCATGCGCCCGCTCGGCGTTACCAGCCAGTTTACGGAGCAGGGTGTCATCCTGACGAAAATACCGGCCGAATCCTCCCTGGCCTGGGACTTTACCGACTGTCCCGACCTGGCCCAGACGGTGGCGGTTTGCTGCGCAGTAAAGAATATTCCGCTGACGCTGACCGGTATCGAAAGTCTGAAAATTAAGGAAACCGACCGCGTTTTTGCCCTCCAGACCGAATTGAAAAAAATCGGTGCCGAGTTGGTGGAAGTGGTAGAGGGCTCGGGGCAAGGGGCAGAGGGCATGGGGCAGAGGGATTTGGGCAAAGGGCTGGGGGCTGAGGGACGAAAATATGTGGTTCGCACCGTACCCTCTGCCCAGAGCCCTAGGCCCTATGCACAATCCCCTCTGCCCACTGCCCCCAGCATTGCGACTTATGAAGATCACCGGATGGCGATGGCGTTTGCCCCCGTGGTCATGCGCCAGGAAGTGATCATTGAAGAACCGGGTGTGGTTGCCAAGTCGTATCCTTCGTTCTGGGAGGATGTGGCCAAGGTGGCCGGGGTTCGGATAGTGGATTAATCCCCATACTTCTCAGCGACCACAGAGCCCAAGCCCTGCGGGCTTGGGCAAGGAAACGGGATTGGGACAGTGTAGGATTGCCGGTTTTTGGTATTTTTACGGCACTCACTGAACCTTGATGCTGTTGGAACTCCTGATTTTTCTGGGTAACCTTCCCTGGTGGGGATGGCTCCTGCTTAGCCTTGCAGTCGTAGGGCTCTACGACATTTCCCAAAGGAAGCACACGATCCGGCACAACTTTCCCGTTGTCGGCAATATCCGGTATTTTCTGGAAAGCTTTGGTCCGGAACTTCGGCAATACATTGTGGCCAATAACCGGGAAGAATTGCCGTTCAACCGGCAGCAGCGGGCCTGGATTTATGCGTCGTCCAAACAGGAAAATAATTTCCAGGGCTTCGGCACCGATCAGGACATTCATAGTCCCGGCTATATTTTCATCAAACCGGCGCTGTTGCCCTTACAGCTTCCGCCCGACGATCCGAATTGCCACGCGCCCTACAGCGCTCCGGCGGCAAAAGTGATTGGCCTGTTTCACAAACGCCGACGGCCATACCTGCCGCGTTCGATCGTCAACATTAGCGGGATGAGCTACGGCTCGCTGTCGGCCACAGCCATTGAATCGTTGAACAAGGGAGCCAAAAAGTTTGGGTGTTATCACAATACCGGCGAGGGCGGGTTGTCACCCTACCATAAATTCGGAGCCGATGTGGTTGTCAATATCGGGACGGCGTATTTCGGCATTCGGGATGACGACGGTAACTTTGTCATGGAAAAACTGGTGAAACTGGTCAATTCCAACCCATTTGTGCGGATGCTCGAACTGAAATTGTCGCAGGGGGCCAAACCGGGTAAAGGCGGGGTGTTACCGGCGGCCAAAATTACGCCCGAGATTTCCGAAATCCGGCATGTTCCGATGGGTAAAGATGTGATTTCACCCGCTGCTCACAGCATGTTCTCCGACATTCCGGGCATGGTCGGATTCATTGAAGCAATGGCCGAAAATACCGGGTTGCCCGTGGGCATCAAGTCGGCGGTGGGCAAACTCGAACTATGGGAAGAACTGGCTGATTACATGCTGGAAACCGGCCAGGGCCCCGATTTTATCACCATCGACGGTGGAGAAGGTGGTACCGGTGCTGCTCCTCCCTCCTTTGCCGACCACGTTTCACTGCCGTTTGTGTACGGTTTTTCCAAAATTTACCAGATTTTTCAGAAAAGGGGCCTTACAAATAGGATTACCTTCATTGGGTCGGGAAAACTTGGACTGCCCGAATCAGCCATCATGGCCTTTGCAATGGGTGCCGATCTGATCAACGTCGGTCGGGAGGCCATGCTGTCCATCGGTTGCATTCAGGCCCAGATTTGTCACACCAACCGCTGTCCGTCGGGCGTAGCAACTCAAAATAAATGGCTGCAATCAGGGATCGATCCGGCGCTGAAAAGTGAGCGGTTTTACAACTACATTAAAACGATGACCAAAGAAATTATGGAGATCTCGCACGCGTCGGGGTATGAACACCCCTGCCAGTTTACGATGAAGGATGTGGTTCTGTCGATGGGTGACAATAACCGCATCCAGACGCTGGCCGAAGCCTTTGGTTATCAAAAAGATCCGGTTTCCTTTACGTCCATCGTTTCTATTTTAACCAGTGAGTACCTGGATAACAAGATAGATCTTTAAGCGGGATGCATTTTTTTCCGGAGTAACCCGAAAACTCCTGACGTTTTCATCTATCAACCCGGCTGAAGGGTTCACAACGTCCCGTTACGGTCGCTCGCATGAGCTGCTTGATGATCAAATAAATTAGAAAACCGCCACCAAAGGGAAACTATCCGCGCCCAAAATCAGTACGTATGGCGAACAACGCTTCTAATCGAAATTTTTAGCGTTGACCGATCAAAAAAATACAACTGACCCATGAACGAACGGATTGAACTACTCAAATCAACGATCGAGCCGCTCCGGCAGGAAATTATTCACCATCCGGTCTACACCCAGATGCATGATCTGGACGACCTAAAAGTTTTCATGCATTTTCACAGTTATGCCGTCTGGGATTTCATGTCCCTCCTTAAAACCCTGCAAAACAAGTTGACTTGTACAAACGTACCCTGGTTCCCGACGGGTTCGGCCGACACACGGTTTTTAATCAACGAAATCGTAACCGGAGAAGAGTCGGATGTCGATCCGAATGGAAATCGGAAAAGTCATTTTGAGCTGTATCAGGAAGCCATGCGGCAATGTGGAGCCGACACCGCTTCCCTTGAAACCTTCACCGCTACCCTGCAACAAACCGGCAAGCTGGACGCAGCTTTTCAGGCTGCCCAAACCCCCATTGAAGCCCGGGATTTCGTAGACTTTACCTTTCGGGTCATTGCTACCGACAAACCGCATGTGCAATCCGCCGTGTTTACGTTCGGGCGTGAAGACCTGATTCCGGGCATGTTTTTCGCGATCATCAACGACATCCACCACCGTTTCCCGGAGACGGTGTCTATTTTTAAGTATTACCTGGAACGGCACATTGAAGTAGACGGCGACCACCACAGCCACCTGGCACTACAAATGACTGCCAATCTTTGTGGTGATAACAACGATTTATGGCAGGAAGCCGAACGCGCTACCATCGATGCGCTCCGAAAACGCATCCGGCTCTGGGATGGCGTTGCCCGCCAGCTTGCCGAACAGCCGGAAGTGCTGCCTCAGTTGACCTGATTAAAAAACACATTTCGCATGATCATTTGCCTTGCCCAAACCCGTCCGGTCAAAGGAGCCATTGCGCAAAACCGCCAGCAACACCAGCAGCTCATCGACCGGGCGGTTGGGCGAGGTGCGGATCTGATTGTTTTTCCGGAACTCTCGCTGACCGGCTACGAACCGTCGCTGGCGGCTGATCTGGCCACCGCGCCGGACGACCGTCAGTTCGATGATTTTCAGACGCTTAGTGACCGTCACCAAATCACTGTCGGCATCGGAATGCCAACCCAAAGTGATGCCGGTGTCCATATCAGCCTGCTACTTTTTCAACCCCGGCAAACCCGTCAGGTGTATTTTAAACAATACCTGCACGACGATGAAAAACCGTATTTTGTCCACGGCGAGCAGGCGTTTTTTTTGTCGGAAAATCCAACGAAGGTTGCCCTGGCTATTTGCTACGAACTGTCGGTGCCCGAGCATGCGGAACAGTCGGTTCGGAACGGTGCCAACCTTTACCTGGCCAGTGTCGCCAAAACCGCTGAGGGCGTTGCGAAAGCCGCCGAACGCCTGGCCGACATTGCCCGCACCCACGGTCTGACCGTTTTGATGGTCAACAGCGTGGGCGAACAGGACGGTTTTCGGGCGGCCGGGCAATCCGCCATTTGGAACGAACAGGGCAAGTTGCTCGGGCAACTCGACGACACCAGTGTGGGCTTGCTGATGCTCGACACGGCAACGCAGGAGGTGACGGCCCAACTTCTATAGTCCGAAACGCTCCACCCCGCCCCAACTGGTATCCACCTACGCTTACGTCAATCCCGTCGTGGCTATGCTGCTGGGCTGGGCCTTTGCGGGCGAGACCCTGACAATTACCTCGGTTCTGGCCGCCCTGATCATTTTGCTGGGCGTTGTCCTAATCACCCTGGGCCGGAAAGAACGACAGGGTTAAATCTGAGAAAAAGCCGTCGGAACCAGAAACGTCCGGGTGATATTCGACACGATGCGGGCGTTGGCATATTCCGGAATGGCACTAATTTTTTTCCACTCCGGATCACTGCCGAAGGTTTTCCAATTCCGGTCATGCTCTGGCATGTCGTCAAAGGTCAGCATATAGGTCAGATTGGGCCGGTGCGGCCCAATAAGCGTTTCACCGAAGAAAACCGGGGTGAGCCCCACTCGCTTGAAAATGGCGATCTCCCCGCCTTCGTTGAACATTTCAATCTTTTTCTTCCCGGCCACCTCGCTATGGCTTTCATACCGGCGAAGCTCAAAAATCCGGGGCTTTTTTTCCGGTACTTCCAGCTTCGGCATGTACGCAAATGCTTTCAACAGCGAGCTTTCAATGCGTTCGTACGCCGGTTCGGTAGCTGTGGCGTTCAGGTAATCGGCACCGGCCTGCTGGTACGCGGTGTCACTGGCCAGTTGATCCGGTGCTTTCAGATACGCATCCAGGGACGGGTACGGAATGACAGCCACCAATGTGGTAAAGCCCTGCGGAAGGTACTCGGTAAAGACGCCGACGGTTTTACTCCCCAGCCGGTTCAGTGCCGGAATGGCCGCCTGCTGAAAATACGACTCGACCAGTTTTTGCTGCCGCCCGTTTTTCAAGGTGTAGAAGCGCAATTCATAAAATTCAGGACCGGGATTTTGTTGCGCAATTCCGGCATCAGCCGAACTGGAAGAAGCCAAAAAACCGGCGGCCGTGGTACTCGCTAAGGAAGTCTTGACAAACGTGCGTCTTTTCATGAAGGGTTTAGTTGAGTTAAATAGCCGTATTGTCACGCAAATTACCAAGTTTACGGGTGAGTGCAAAGCTTGGTCCCGATGGTAAATAGCCGGATTTTCGTTGCGGTCAGCGAACCCATTGCGGGTCAACCGCATAGAATCAACGGAACCTCATAATCCGACCCCACAACTGAATCAATTTTCCGGAATACCTGTTAAACTGTATCTTTACAACAGTTTCCGGTAACCATAAAAAGAAAAAGAGAATTGATTCCAGCTTTTTACCGTAAATCAGCCGGTTCATCTTACTTCTTTTCTCTTTTTGTCTACTAGTCTTTTATTTATCAAACTAATTATCGCAAGGCTTTGAACCTTGTCAAAAAACCGCAAAAATAGAGATCAATTGACTCATAATCAGTATTTTAGAGAACTGAAATTTTAGCTGGTACAACATAGGTACAACAACTCTTCTCCTGCCCTTCAATGTAGTTGCCTACAATGCAAAGGTAGTAGGCCATCAATACGCCATTGATCTCCTTGTCTTACACACCGGCATTTAAAGAGACGGTCAATTGGAGCGGTACTTGACAGCGGAAAAGCAGCTTTCAACCCGACTGGGTCTACGCCGTGCTCAAACCAAACTGTTTCTACAGCGGTTGGATAGAACAAGCGGATGATCGCCTTATCCCCAAATCCTTTTCCGCCTAAGCGTTCAACGGTGGTAGCCAACGTTCTGATCTTTTCCACGACGCTGCCGACATCTTTGATCGCTGTTTTTCCTAAATCATTCAGTTCGCTAATGTGAGGTAGCTCCAACTCATCTTTGTAATAGACCATGCAATGGGCAGTCGGACCACTGACCTTGAGGTTGAAGACATGCAGATCGCTTAACGCCCTGAAAAAGAAATACCCCTTTTTAAACAACTCAAAACCGGCTTTCTCACGCTCAGCCTGGCTGCCTTCCCCACTTAATGCGATCCAGATCCGGTTGTGAAAATCCTCCGATAATAGTGACCAGGCGGTTCGGTATCCCTCTTCACTCCGAATAGCGATATGCTCATAAAATCGATAGACAACCGCAGTAATGTCATCTATGGGTTGCTGGGTGTTTGTGGTGCCGAAATAATTGTAGTTGATGGTTCGTTGGTTGATATTCTCCCCGGTAATGTGCAGGTTTTCGGTTTTGATTGCGTAATTTTTTTCCTGCTCTTCTTCTTCAAATGTTTCGTCTAACTTCTTCTGGGCGAGAATAATCGAGTCTTCAACCTTGTATTTTTTGTAAAAGTCATCCAATAAAGCTTGGGTATTTTCTCCTGAACAATCGATATAGACAAGAACATCGTTTAGTACTTGAGCCTTTAACGTGATGTCTTCTCCATCTTCGGCCCATTGGTTTCGCTCGTAAAAAAACTTCTGACTTACCTTAAACTTCTCATCTACAACAAGTTGCCGCTTCGCATTGAGCTTTCCCCAGACGCCATACTTCTCACCCGGTCTTGCGCCAATGGACGTCCATTCCTTCCGAATAAATACCTTTTTAAATTCTTTATAAAGTTTCGTATACAACCGACAATGCAGCGTCTTCTTTAAGACCATTTTTCAGAAATATTTACGGTAAAAAAATAGTCAAATTAATAGGTATATACCTCTCTTTCAAAGCATTACAGCACCAGCAATCTTTGCAGTGGTCATTTAAACAATGCCGCTGTTCTTTGAAATACGCTTAGCGAGGAGTATTCACCGGTGCCTTCTTTTCCGCTTTCGATTGATTGATGTAATCATGCATAGTGGTCATCAGATCATAACGTTCATTGATGATTTGCTGAATCTGCTCACGGTATTGATTCACAGTCAGGTCTTTGTTTTTTTGGTTGGCTAATATCTGTTCCAATAACGAACAGACATCCCAAAGACCTTCCGTGTAGGCTTGCACCTGATCCAGCGGACGTTCCTGAACGTAAAAACCCAATAGAGGCTTGGTCAGAACTACGGTTTCATGATCAAAGCATCCGTCGTTATCGACAACCGGAAATTTAGGCATTCGAACCTCCTTCAAAGCAGCCTAATATATACCATAACTCGATGATTTGTCAAGCTTTAGCTAAAGAAACGGGGGCGGCTTTGCGCCGTAATCATGATTTGATTCTGGCTGATTTTTAACAATTAAACTTCAACAACGATGTCACAGGAAACAGATCCATCCCTGGACCACGCCCTAAAGCAAAGTGGCTACCGCCAGGACGCCGGTGATCCCAAGGACACCTACTACCAGGTTACCGCGAACGGTGTAGAAAAAGTCTACACGGATGGCAACTGGTATCGCAAAGCGGACTCCAACGAATGGGAGCGCTATGTTCAAGGTAAGACCATTTAAGTGGTCTTGCTAACATCAGACCTCTCCGGCTGATGTCATGCGTTCGGGTGGCCGTGGACAAGATTTGGTCCACGGCCCCTCTTTATCAACATTCATTTCTTATTCCTACAATTAGATGAGTTCATTCGATCTCGATCACCCCTTGGTCGAATTCATTTCTGATTCATCCAGGGGTGTCTTTACCTATCGCCACAGTTTCGAAGGCATTCAAATCTTCGGCGGCATCGGTGGGGGAAAATCCAGCGGTCCGGGCAAGTTATTTGCTCATAAGTTCATGCAGCATGGCTACGGCGGGCTTGTATTGACGGCCAAAGAGGATGAGGCCAGCGTATGGAAAGAGTATGCCGAAATGACTGGTCGCTCCAAAGACCTGATTATCCTGGAGCCGAATGGCAAGCATACCTTCAACTTTCTGCAATATGAGGCCGAGTCCGGACCCGATGGTATGGCCCCCACGGAAAACCTAGTCGATCTGCTGAAGACGGTGATCAAGGCCAGCGAGGAAAAAGATACCGGTAGCATTAACGACCCGTTCTGGGAGCATTCGCTCAATATGCTCATTTTCAACATCATTGATTTGTGCAAGTTGGCGTATGGCCGTCTCTCCATTCAGTTGATGTACGACATCGCCCAGACCCTCCCCCAAAAACATGAACCCGTGTCTGAAGAGGGCAAGCAGACGGCCTTTGAAAAGGCTTTCAGGGCAGCCCAACGTAATGTCACCGCTCAGATGGATGCCTGGATTGCCTCCCTTTCCGAAAATAAGCAACGTCGTTTTCAGGAAGATGGTGACCTGTTTGAAGAAGAGTTGGTCGAAAACCTGCCCGATGCCCGGCTCCTACGCTTTCTGGATCAGTTCTTCATGCAGAGTTTTCGCAATCTGTCGGACAAGACCCGCTCCATTATCGAGTTTTCCTTCAGCAATTTCCTTTTGCGGTTGCTTCGGGAACCGGTCTACTCGCTATTCTGCCGCTATGATTGCACGTTCCGACCCGAGGATAGTCTGCAAGGCAAAATTATTCTGCTCAACCTGTCGGTGAAACGGTATCAGAAAGTGGGACGCGACTGCCAGATTCTGTTTAAATATATCTGGCAACGCGCAATGGAAAAACGGGACCTCCGCCAGAACACCAGGCCCGTGTTTCTCTATGCTGACGAGAGCCAGAACTTTATCCACGAACTGGACGCTTTGTTTCAAGCCACCGCCCGCAGCAGCCGGGTGGCTACGCTCTACATCACTCAGAACCTGCCGAATTACTATGCAGCCATTGGTGAGAAAAGCGAGCATCGGGTGAAAGGGTTCTTAGGCACGATGGCCTGCAAAATCTTTACGGCCAACGCGGACAACGAGACCAATGAGTACGCCAGCAAGCTCATCGGCGACGGTTATTTCATCGATCAGTCACGCAGCGTGACCTTGTCCCAAACCATTAGCCAGACCCAGGGGCAATCGCTGAAACTGGAGCGCGTGGTGCGGCCCGAACAGTTCCAAAGTCTCAAGACGGGTGGCCCTAAGAACAACTACCGGGTAGAGGCCTACCTGCACCGACAGGGCGATGCCCTCTTCAATGGCGTGAATTACCTCAAGACCAATTTCAATCAGCTTTACCGACCCAAAGAAAATCATGTTTCACTCTAATTTTTTACTGCTATGGCAACGATTAATGGCTATTACCGTTTCATGTATCAGCGTCGCAATGCCCTGCGTGAAGCCCTGCTAACGTTCTTCTATGCCTTCAGTTCCTGGCCCCGACTGCTGCTGGAGGTTTTCCTGCGCCGGAATATGGGCGAACGTTATTTTACCTTATCCGGGTCTATTATGCTCGCGCTCATTCTTGGGCTTTATCCGATTTTGAAGATGACGGGTTTGATGTTCTTCGCCCGCTATTCTTACTACCAGCAAGAGCCAAGCATCACTTCATTTTTCGGCCAGTATCTCAGTTGGTATGCTTTTCTGGCCGGATTTCTGATCATGGCGCTCCAGCGCAATCAAGAGATCAAACAATTGCCGGGCATCTTTGAGCTAGCGCGCTTCAGCCTCTCCAGCGGCATCATTCATCCCCGTTTCCGCACCCTCCAACTTAATGGTCAACCCGTGGATACCCGTACCATTGAAACGCTGCTTGAGCCTGGCTTTTGCCTAGGGGTCGGCACGGTTCTCTGGATGGCGGGTCAATCGGTGGGGCTGTTGATCGTCCTATGTAGCATCGTTTATTCACTCAGTTATTTGGCTGCTTATGAGCGGGCAGATCATTACATCATGGATAAAATGGACGAACTGATCGCCAACCGGGAAATGGGCCGCTCGTTTATTGACTGTGTGGATGCGGAGGAAACCAGTGGCTTTCGGGTTCTGGGCCGTCGTCCGGCCGATCCCGAAGCCCGGCGGGAGTTGGTCGATATGTTCTTTGAAAAACAGGAAACCGCTGAGGCTATGTAGTGTTCGCGGCTGTGCAGCGAGAAGACGTCTGATGTAAAAAACGCTATCCGGACAAGGTACTCTCCGCTGCACAGCCCAGCCGGGTTTATCTCTTCTTTACAGGCAATAAGGATTGCACAATTCACCCATCGATCGGAGCGATCACCTGTACACTTCCTGCTATGATCCGCATGGTCCAATCCCAGTCGAGCGGGCACGCCAAAGCCTACTTTACCGAAAGCCTGGCGAAGTCCGATTATTACCTCTCCGGTCAGGACCAGGAGATCAGCGGACGGTTGCAGGGAAAACTCGCTGAGCGTTTAGGACTTGTCGGTCCCGTTAAAAAAGGAGTGTTTTTCGACCTGTGTGAAAACATCCATCCCGTGACCGGCAAGGCCCTGACGCCCCTCACCAAACAGGATCGAACGGTCGGCTACGACATCAATTTCCACTGTCCCAAAAGCGTCAGTATCGTCCATGCGCTTTCGGGTGACGACCATATCCAAACCGCTTTTCAACGTGCGGTCCAGGAAACCATGCAGGATATGGAAGCAGACGCGAAAACGCGGGTGCGTAAACAGGGAGCGGTGGACGAACGGACCACCAGCGAACTTTTGTGGGCGGACTTTACCCACCAGACGGCCCGACCCGTTGAAGGTCATTTGCCCGACCCTCACCTGCACATGCACTGCTTTGTCTTTAATTGTACGTGGGACGAGGCCGAGCAGCAGATCAAGGCCGGACAGTTCCGTGACATCAAACGCGATATGCCCTTCTACCAGGCCCGCTTTCACAAGCGCCTGGCCGACAATCTGATCGATCTAGGCTATCAGATCCGGCGTACGGACAAGTCCTTCGAGATCGAGGGCGTGCCCCAACCGGTGATCGAATTGTTCTCCAAGCGCACGGATGAGATTGGCCGCATTGCGCAGGAGAAAGGCATCACGAATGCGGACGAGTTAGGAGCCTTGGGTGCCCGCACTCGTGCGAAAAAGCAAAAAGGTTTGACGATGGCGGAGCTCAAAGCGGATTGGAAACGGCAAATTCAGGCGCTGGATAAAGATGCTGATGATGGCAAACAAATTATTCGGTATGCGTCTCAGCCACTAGACAAAGAAACGCCTTCGGCGGAGCGCTGCGTTGATCATGCCCTGGCGCACGGTTTTGAGCGGGCTTCGGTGGTCCAGGACCGGCGTTTGCTGGCCGAAAGTTACCGGCATGCGGTCGGTCATCGCAAAACCTCGCTGGAAGCCATCACCCAAGCTTTTGAAGCGGACCAGCGGCTGATCCATGTCACCGACGCGGGCCGCACGATGACGACCACCCAAGCGGTGCTGCGGGAAGAACAACACATGGTCAATCTGGCGCGGCAGGGATTGGGTAAGCTGAAACCGTTATACACGCAAGCGCCCGACCTGGCTTTAGAGGGACAACAGGCCGAAGCCGTCCGGCATGTACTGACCACCACCAACCGCGTGTCGATCATACGGGGTGCTGCGGGGAGCGGTAAAACCACCTTGATGAAAGAAGCGGTTACTCACCTGGAGAAAGCCGGAAAGACGGTCACCGTGGTGGCTCCCACGGCGCAAGCGTCGCGGGGTGTTCTACGCGATGAAGGGTTTGCGAACGCCGAAACCGTTTCCCTCCTGCTAGCCGATTCCAAAAAACAGGACGCCTTAAAAGGGCAAGTCTTATGGGTAGATGAAGCCGGACTCCTCGGCAATGCCGATATGACGGCTCTTTTGGATTTGGCAAACAAGCAAAACGCCCGGCTGATTTTGGGCGGTGATACCCGGCAGCATAGTGCGGTCGTGCGCGGTGACGCATTGCGTATTTTAAACACGGTTGCGGGGATTAAAACGGCGGAGGTTAACAAGATTTACCGTCAACGTGACACGGACTACCGGGCGGCTGTTGAAGATTTGGCAAAAGGCAACGTAGCCTCCGGTTTCGCCCGACTGGATAGCATCGGCTTTATTGAAAGTGTCGATCCGCTCAATCCGCATCAGAACTTAGTGCGGGACTACGCCGATGCATTGAAGCGGGGCAAGTCGGCACTGGTGGTCTCCCCAACCCACGAGCAAAGCGATGCCATTACCAATAGCATCCGTGCGAAATTAAAAGAACAAGGCTTAATCGGTCACAAAGAGATTCAGGCCACCCGCTACACCAACCTCAATCTAACGACCGCCGAACGAGCGGACTGGCGGAATATCCAGCCCGGCCACCGGGTTCAGTTCAACCAGAACGTGCCCGGCTTTCAACGCGGTAGCCTGTGGCAGGTGAAAAGCAGCACGAAAGACGGTGTTGAGGTCGAAAACGAGCAACAACAAACCATGCGCCTACCTTTGGAAAAGGCCGCTCATTTTGACGTGCTTCGTCGAAGCGAGATCGCGCTTGCCAAAGGCGACAAAGTCCGGATCACCCGCAACGGCTTTGACGCCAATAAAAACCGGCTAAACAATGGTCAGATGCTGGATGTCGTAAAAGTCAGCAAGAATGGCCCTATTCTCCTCCGCAATGAAACGAGCAAGGTCCACTACACATTGGACCAACAGTTTGGGCATATTGCCCATAGCTACTGCGTAACGTCCCATGCGTCGCAGGGTAAGACGGTGGATGAGGTGTTACTCTGGCAACCCGCGGCCACGTTCCCCGGCACAGATGCTAAGCAGTTCTATGTATCGGTCTCCCGTGGACGCGACCGGGCTCGCATCTATACCGATAACAAAGAGGAGTTGATGAGCTACGCCCAGCGATTGGGCGACCGGCAGTCTGCCCTTGAACTGGTCGCGAAGAAAGATCAGACCCGCGAGTACGTTCTCCATCACATTCGTGATGAGTTAAACCGACACCCTCTCAAAGCAGAAAAAGGAAAAAACGTTACCAAAGCACCTCGTGTAAAAGACCGCGATTATGAACCACGGATTTAAGCTGCGTTTTGATCAGATGCGGGAAAGCAACCCAACCCGAGAACAGGAGCCGGATGGCGAAGCTAATCATTCTCCGGGGAGTCATCGCAATCTGTGCCTAGTTTGGCCGGATGGAAGGCGGGCGTTTTTCAACTATGCCTACCTGATTGAAGGTGAATTTGATCCCGGCAACGAAAAAAACTCTATCCAGCTTCATTTTTCGGCCTATAAAATCACCTTACAGGGATATGGATTAGCGACATTGTTTACCGCTTTGCTGGATCATAGTCCTCGTTTTATTTCCGTTATAGATGCACGGTACGTCATGGATGCGGACCCGGAAAAAGAAATTGTGACTGATATTTTTATTGAAAAAGCTGAATAAGCTGTGCAAGAAATTCCAATTTTTATTAAATACATCTATTTTCAATAGCTTACATAGAGCGTACGGTGAATAAGCCTTTTAATCCCCGCATGATATGCGGGGATTAGCATGGACAGTGCGGTGAATGGCTGAGAATGGAGCCTATCAGCGATCGGCAACCCTTGATGCTTAACACGTTGTGGGATGATATTGATAGCCAGTTAACCTCACCCAAATGGGCGAAGATTGCCAAATGTTCCTAAGATACGGCGTTACGGGATATTAAGAACCTTATTGAGCAAGGAGTGCTGGTCAAAGACTTGTCCGGTGGACGCAGCACGAGTTATGTACTCACTACCATCAAACAAGATTGATTTGAACTTATTTGATGCTTCATGATCCTTGATAGGAGAAGATTCTGCATTAATTTGATAGGCAAGTATATCAATTTCATTCGTCACTTTCTTATTTTTGATAATATCAGCTAGCTTTTTTATTATTAAATTTATGGCAAATACTCAGGATATTTAATTTTTTATAAAGTATGTATAAACTCGTATAAAATAACTTTTAGAGAAGAATAAAACATGCGCCATTTGGTATTTATTCCTGCTTTTTTCCTTTTCTGTATTCAAGCATATGCGCAAACTCCTCCTTGTGCAACTGCCACAGATGCAGGTAATAGTTATGAAACGGAAACGTCGGGTGTCTTTGAAAGGCAGGTTTGTAATGGCGCGTCTTTCGTTCCTGTAGAACTCTGGACACAAACAGGGACAAAAACAATAGATTTCGGCAATGACACCAGCACCTGCAATTCAAGCCGTTCAGGACGGATACGTTATACTGGTGGTACTAGCTGGGACTATTGCAATGGTACTGCATGGACTGCTTCAGGCATGGGCGACACGAGTTTTGCGATGCCGTCTTTAGTTGATAACGCGTCAGGCTCGCCAACTAAACAGGTTTTTACAATCGTAGATTTTACTGCAAGTACATTTCTAGGTTTTAATAAAACAGATTCAAATACTTTTCTAGGTAACGCCGCTGGAAAATCAATTGTCAGTGGTGCTATCAATAACACTTTTGTTGGGCATTATGCAGGACGAGCTGTCAATAATGCCAATGGAGATAATAACACATTCTTTGGAACATCTAGCGGCCGGACCACTACTAGTGGAGCGGGGAACAGCTTTTTTGGCTCAGGGACAGGTGATGCTAATACTATTGGCTCATCAAATACTTTTGTTGGCTTATTTACCGGTGCTTTTAATTCCAGTGGTTCTTTTAATACTTTCGTTGGTGCATTATCAGGCAATAGAAATACAACTGGTGCATATAATGTCTTTGTCGGTAATTCGGCTGGAAATTACAATACAACAGGAAATAATTCTGTCGCAATAGGACATCAAGCTGCAGAAGGTAAGTCCACTCTCTATGCTCTTGGTAGTAATTCGGTGATGATTGGCTACCAATCAGGATACAGTACAACTTCTGGCTCAACGGGAGCTAAAAATGTATTTATAGGTTCTAGTACTGGTTTGGTTAATACAACCGGCGCAAATAATTTATTCTTAGGGAGCGATACGGGTACAACCAACACAACAGGCTCAACAAACATTTTAATTGGCTCAGGTATTGACGGTCCATCAGCTACGCAAAGCACTTATTTGAACATCGGCGATGTTATTTACGGTAACATGACAACTAATGGTGCAAACACAGGTACGTCTGATAACTCAGCTAGTCTAGCTATTGATGGAAGTCTAAAAGTAGGCACAAGTACGGAGACATGTGATGCATCAAATGGAGGAAGGCTTCGTTATAATGCTACTTCTAAAGTCATGGAATATTGCAACGAAACGGCGTGGACTCCCTTGTAATTGATTGGAAAATACTTTGTTAAATTCAAACTAGCTCTCTACTAAATTTAATAAAGGTGATTATCGTTGTCACAGCCGTGCTATTATATCAAAAGCTTTGATCATCATATTCCCAGGCTTTGATCCAGTCGGCTTTGTCGATACCCTTTTTGACTTTGACGATATACGCCGTATGCGTCGGTTGTTTGGAGTGGATTTTTCGTTTTGGGTAGTCATGATCAAGTCTCCTCTCCTGTGTGTTGATCATGGAAGCGGCCAGACGGCTATAGACGGTGACCGCTCCCCGAAGGCTAAAAATCGATGCGCAGTGTCTATTTTTAGCCGGAGTCGTTAGAGCCTTTTGGACGAGGTCTAAAAGGAGGGATTGGCGCAATCACCCGTCTTGCCGATATTTTGCCTGCTTTGATCAACCGCACAGGACAAAGGAAACGATGACCACGCTAAACTGAATCCCTTTGACGATACTGTTACGACGGCTGTAGAGCGTGGATGTATTCAACCGCCTTCTGGGCATAAGAGGCTGCCTGGAAGATAAAGCGTTTGTCGTTCTGCAAAGCCTCCAGCCAGGATTGAATGTAAGCCGCATGTTTGGTCTCCGGCATCGGCTCAAAGCCCAGATCAGCAGCCAGGAAACACGCACCTAGTTCAGCAACGAGCTCTTCTTTCGCATACCCGGCATCGCCGTAGGTTTTGCGGCCCAGGTCACGATTGAGACGGCTGGGGTGGCGGGTCCAGTGGGTGATCTCATGCGCGAGTACGGCATAAAAGCTTTCAGCACTCTCAAAGCTTTCGAACGGGGGCATCTGGACACGATCCGTTGTCATCGAGTAATTGGCTTGCACGCCGGTGTAGATTTCGGCCTTGGTCTGGGCAAAGAACAGTTCCAGTTCGGCATTCCGCGACTGCGGATTAGCTTCAACCCGTTCAGGCTGTTTGTAGAACGTCTCCGAAAGCCCCTCAATCTGGTTGGCATTGAAAACCGTGTAGGATTTGAGAAACGGAATCTGCCGGGTACGGGTTTCGCCATTTGGATCTTCTTCCTCCTGGGTCAGCTTATCGGCATAGACGACCTGCGTTCCCTTCTCGCCTTTGCGAACCGTCGCTTTGAGTTCCTGCGCCTGCTTAAAGGTCATCCAGTACGGTGATTTGAATCCCTGCTCGGCGGCTGTGCCCCACAACATCAAGGTGTTGATGCCGGTATAGGGAATATTGTTCCAGCGTAAGGGGCGCATGACCTGACCGTTTAACTGCTCTGAATGCCAGGGCTTTCGCCAGGTAAGGTTGCCTTGCTCCAGATCCATCAGGATCTTGGCCGTTACTCGGGCGTAGATGTCGTTCTGAGGGGATGGATTGCTTTGAGCTTCCTGTGTCGGTCGGCTACGGTTAACCGGATGTTGCGTGGTTGTCATGGTCTAGTCTCCAGGGCTGAGGGTGATGGGAATGGCACAACCCGGCGCTAAGCCGAATGAGCCAGCATGAATTTTGGTGGGCGGGGAATGCGTGAAACGCGGGGCGAAAATTGCTGTTGGCGGAATGAGCGAGCCGGGTACCTTCCCAACTGAACCGGCATGTCATGGCAGACTGAGCATGATCCGATATGCCGGATTTTCCCAATGACGCCAAACGCCAGAGCATTAGCCCGGCATCAGACCTTCATCGGCAAACGACCGATAGTTGTGAGGGGTGACAATCAGGTGATCGAGAACGGCAATATCAAGCAACTTGCCACCGTCTTTCAGCTTACGCGTGAGCGCCTTGTCGGACTCGCTGGGGGCCAAATTGCCACTGGGGTGATTGTGGACCAGGATCAAACCGGTTGCTCGAGTTTTAAGGGCGGTGGCAAAGATGACTTTGGGATCAGCTAAACAAGACGACATGCTCCCGGATGCAATGTCGGAAACGCCTAAGCAGTTGTTTTGTTGATCAAGCAGCAAGATCTTGAACTGCTCGACCAGTTCCAAACGGTTTTGTGCCCAGGTCGCTAACAGAATTTCATAGGCGGTCGCCGAAGAGCGAATTTGAATGCGGTCCTGATAAAGAATGGGATTGCGGTAAACAATCTCTACCTCATTAACCCGAAACAGCGATTGCAAGCGCAGTTGATCGAAGGTTAGTTCTCCTCTCACAACGTTAGACCAAGCTGGTGCATATGCCAGGCATTCACATCCTTGTGCGGGGCATACATCCGGTTCATGGTTCGGTGGGTTAGATCATCCTGCGTCTGACAGAATTCAGACAGCGACGCGGTAGCACCTTCCCCGGCTTTGTCATTGTCCAGCCAGCTATACGCCACGCGGTAACCGTAATTCTGGATGTAAGGGGCGATCTGTTTGAGGCAGGATAGTGAATTGAGGACAATGGTATCGCCTTTAAGACCGCTGCCTTTCGCTTGAGCAACGGCGGACAGGTAATCAAAGACCCCCTCGAAAATATGGATGGTCTTCGGTTTGGGCTCTCGCCCACGGATAAACGAGATAGCTTTTGGGCCAAGTGAGCCTTTGAAAAAGGGATTGCGCAACTCGTGCCCACCCTCTTCATTTTGAATGCCCAAGGCAAAGAAACTTTTGCCAGTGCGCGGGTTTCGGACGTGGATTTCTTTCAGGTGATGATGCGCTAATTGCAACGGAATACCGCGTTTTTCCAGGTAATGGATCAGACCCAGATGCTGGATCGGCTTTTTGGCTTTGAGAACCAGACCAGCACCCTCTTCTTCAATGTATTCTGCTAGAACAGGGGCGAATTCAAATGGCCCAAGCCCTATGTTTTTAATCCAGCGCAATGCATCAACGACGGTATCGGTCTCGCGGGTGAACTTGAGGTAAGCTTGCGCAAAATCGATCAGGTCTCCTCCGCGTCCGTCGCCGAAATCATGCCAGCGGTTGGTCTTGAGATATACATAGAAGCTAGGCGTTTTTTCCTGTCGAACGGGTGAAAGATAAAGCATCTTACCGTTACTGGCTTTGTGAGGCTGATAGCCCAGACGATTTAAAATTTCGGCAATAGGAATTTCATTCGCCTGATCAATGTTCATGGCGACCTCCTGAAAAACGGTCTAAAGAGTGATTAAGGCTTACTGACTTCGATCAGTACTCGTATTGTTGGATGACCAAAGGCGCTGCTCAATGAATTTATCGAGGTCCGACTTCCGGTAACGGACAGCACGGCCTATCTTAATTGGGTTAAGATTGTACCGTTTGGTACAGTCCCAAACAGCTAGAGTTCCTGGAGATAAATTGAGGTATTTCGCGGCACTTTTCCGGTCGAGTAGAGCGTCATTTTTATTGAACATTACATCCCTCCCTCTTTGAGAATCAGTTTCTGTAATCAACTCATTTTAGGAATATATTCATGATATACCCGCCAATAAAGTAAGGCAACAGGATTCTTATCCTATTAACACTAGGTAATAAAAAAAGGACGAGTTCGCTAAATAACGGTAGCTGATGATGTACTCAGGTGCCGTTTTTTCAACTCTTCTAAATAGACCTTATCCAGGTAATCAGCGTACGCTTGCATCATCTCAATACGTTGAGGTAAAAACTTCGCCCGGTCGTAAGCACGGTCCGTACTGCTTTTAGGGGCATGGGCGAGTTGCCGGTCCGCAATCTCGTGCGCATAGCCTAGCTTCTCTTTTAAGATGCCAAGTGCCAGCGCCCGAAAGCCATGCCCAGTCATTTTACGGTTATAACCCATCCGTTTCAGTGCAACCAAAATGGTGCCCTTGCTCATGGGTTGGCGCGGGCGTGGCAGACTAGGGAATACAAACTCGCGCTTTCCATTCATCTTTTTCAACTCGGTGAGAATGTCTAATGCCTGCCGGGAAAGTGGTACCAGATGAGGGCTCCGCATTTTCATACGTTCAGCCGGGATCGTCCATATTGCTTGATCAAAGTCGATTTCCGACCATCTGGCTTCAACCAGTTCGCTAGTCCGCACGAACGTCAGGAACATTAAGCGTATAGCGAAGTAAGTTTGCTGGTAAAGCCGGGCTTTATGGTTGTGAAGTGTGAGAATAAAAGCTGGCAGTTCATCAATATCAAGTGAGGCAAAATGGCCTTTCTTATAGCGTTTTAAGGCTATCTCTAGGCCGATTGTAGGATCAGTTTCCGTGCGACCTGTAACAATAGCGTACCGGCAAATATGACTGATCAACTGCTTAATGCGCCGAGCCATTTCGGGAGCGGTCTGCTCAACTTTTTGCAGACAACTAAGGACAGTAAGCGGCTTGAGCAGGTGAATAGGATAGTTTCCTAAATCATCGAACACATACTTTTCAAGACGATGCAGAACCGTTTTGGCGTAACGTGGGTCCCATGTGTCTACTCCTTTGCTGTGCCACTCGCGGGCAATCCGTTCGAAGGTCTGACCATGTTCGAAAGCTGCCTTGAGCTTCGTTTCCTGTTTGACAAGGACCGGGTCCAACCCAGATCGGATTTCGCCTTTAATCCGGTTTTTCTCCTTCCGGGCATCCTGTAAGCCCACCTGGGGATAGCCCCCAAGAGCAATGCGCTTTTCTTTGCCGTGTAGGCGATATTTAAGCCGCCAGTTGCGACGGCCAGACGGCATGACCTCCAGATAGAGTCCTTCTCCATCCGACAGCTTGAAAGGTTTATCTTTCGGCTTTGCGGTACGGCACTGCATATCTGTTAATGGCACGGTTCTCCTCCTTGGCAAGAGTTCAAAGACAAACGAACGGACCAGGTGGGGGACCTAAAATATGTAATCTTGAAATTAGTCCCCCAATAGTCCCCCAAATTCCGGTAATGCCGGAAAATGACAAATGACTTCGGATAAAAAGAGAATACGTTGAAAGCCTTGAAAAACAGGCGTTTTTTCAAGCCAGTTAAGAACAAACAATGTGGGATAAAGAGAGTATTGGCTCCTCGAGCAGAACTCATTTTCTTCTCGCAATCGCTTCAAATTGCATGATTTCTAAATAATGAATAGTCATCTTAGGCCCCCATTTAGTCCCCCAGTAAAAGAACTTGGAACTGGCCCCTAAGAAAACCCTATCCAACGATGAATCGATTTTCAAGAAAAATTTCACAAACATCTATTGGCCGATAGTGCGCAGTTCCTGCATCATCTCCGTCAAAGGTATAGCCGTGACATCGCTGGCAATGGGGTAACGCTCGGTGCCTGGATATACCAAAAACCGGCTGGTTGCACCAATGTCTTCGCACCCCAGATAAAACCCTTTCGAAAGTGTGGGAGCCAGTGACCGTTTGATCTCGATGGCGTACTTCTGTTGCTTGTTTCGCTCAATGACAAGATCGATTTCCGCGCCCGCTGATGTCCGGTAAAACCACGGTGTCACCCCGACCGGCAAGCAGGACAGCAGATTTTCGATGACAAACCCTTCCCAACTGGCACCAACTACAGGATGTCCCAACAAATCATCCATCGTTGTCAGGTTAAGGAGCGCATGGGTAATGCCGCTATCGCGGATATAGACTTTCGGGGCTTTGACCAGGCGTTTGCCAATATTCCCTGACCAGGGGCGCAAATGACGGATGAGCAACAAATCTTCCAACAGTTCAATATACCGTTTGGCCGTCGGAATGCTTACACCAAGATTTGCCCCTAATTGAGCCATATTTAGCTGAGCGCCTTGATTATGGGCCAGCATGGTCCATAAAAGCCGCAAGGTCGTTGCTGGAATACGTGGGCCAAATTGCGGCACATCCCGTTCCAGGTAAGTATTAATAAAGTTAAGCCGCCAGCGCAGACTAGCCGGATCGGTTTTGGCTAGAAAGCTGTCTGGAAAACCGCCCCTGAGCCACAGAGTGTTTTGGTTGCCAGTCTCTGACGCGGTGATTTCGGTCGCCATCAAACCCGGCAACTCTTTGTAAGCGATGCGACCTGCTAGGGATTCAGAGGCTTGTTTTAACAGATCAAGCGAGGCCGACCCTAAAATGAGAAACTGGCCTGTTTTGTGGCCTTGCCTGCGTCGTCGGTCGATGACACCGCGCAGGATGGCAAACAGCTCAGGCACTCGCTGAATTTCATCCAGGATAATAAGCTGCCCCTTATACAACTCAAAGTAAGCTTCCGGTTCACTTAATTTCGCCTGGTCTATTGGACTTTCTAAATCCAGATAAACCGGGTTGGGGCTTATCGATGTGGCAATTGTCTCAGCCAGGGTTGTTTTACCAACCTGGCGTGGACCAAGAACGGCAACCGCTGGAAATTCTTCCAAGAGTTGAGCGATTTCAATTTGAGCTTCACGGGTTATCATCCTTGCAATTATAACACAGCATATTATAATTGCAAGGAGAAAATAGCTGAAAGAAGTTAAAAACTATTCTAAAAAGTTGGGATAACGCGTCCAAGTGACATGGCAAAAAGTCATTTTCGTCTTATCTACACGAAAACCTTATATTTTTACACAACTACTTTGCTGATAGTCCCCCGCAAAGTGCCCCTAACGTGATGTATTCGTGGCGGTTCTTGTTCCGTTTGGCTAGCTTCTGGCTTCTCAGAAGCTAGCCAAGAGAGC
Organism: Larkinella sp. VNQ87; assembly: GCF_049445795.1. Taxonomy (NCBI): domain Bacteria; kingdom Pseudomonadati; phylum Bacteroidota; class Cytophagia; order Cytophagales; family Spirosomataceae; genus Larkinella; species Larkinella sp. VNQ87. The sequence goes on along the minus strand of NZ_JBMSDT010000004.1, from coordinate 370,089 downwards.
TACAAATGTCAAGAAGTCCAGTTTATTAGTAATAAACTGGACAAATTAGATCCATTCAATGAAATATTGAATCATGAAAGTATCTGATTACATTGCAGTTACAATAGATAGGCTCCCGAAAGGCTATGTATTCACCTATACAAACTTTTCAACTGAAGTAAGTCAAAAGGAAGCTGTAATAAAAGCCCTTAATCGGATGGTCCAAGCCGGCAAAATTGGAAAGCTGTCAAAAGGCAAATACTACAAGCCAGAAAGCACCCCTTTTGGTAATCTGCTCCCCAATCAAACCTAAATGGTCAAAGACCTGCTGGAAGAGGATGGCAAAATTACGGGCTACCTGGCCGGTTACAGTATCTATAACTAGTTGGGCTTAACCATCCAAGTGAGCAACACAAGTGAAAGCTCATCAATGATGAGTAGCTGGTTATAAACGAGAGGCAAGTATGATTCTTCAACAGAAAACATTAGAAAAACTTAGAAATATAATTAATGAGGAGTCTGTATATCGCTCAGGTCCTCAACTAGTAGAGTTCTTTAATCAGCTTGGCTTTAAAGATGTTTACGGGCCTGGTTTTCCTTCCAGATGGAAATTTACGGATGAAAAGCTAAGTCAGATCAATGGTCGTCCTGAGATTGACCAATGTCTTAAGAACGTATTTGGTGTCATTAATTATATTAATAATCTGCCACATTTGGATAGCTTAATTAAAGATTTTAATAATTACCTAGCATTTGATAAGTGGAAAGTAAAAAGAGTAAATGCAGAAATACAATTTGAGAAAGTAAGTAATGTAGTAATTCCCAGTAAAAAAGTAGAGAGCGAAGATAATAATTTAAAGGAAGAAGATTTTTTGAGTCAGGAATTTAAAAATATAAATCTTGATGCGCTATCTTTGGATTCACTTATAACGGATGTAATAAAGTTAAGGTTCGAAGAAATAAAAATTTGCCTAAGAAACAATGCTCCTCTTTCAACAATTTTTCTAATTGGGAGTACATTAGAAGGGATTTTACTGGGGACTGCTTTATTGTATCCTCAAAAATATAATCAATCAAAAAGCTCTCCTAAAGATAAGAATGGAGGTGTAAAGCCATTTCACCTATGGACATTGAGTAATCTTATTGATGTTTCAAACGAAATCGGCCTTCTAAAACAGGATGTAAAAAAATTCAGCCATTCACTTAGAGATTTCAGGAATTACATTCATCCTTATGAGCAAATAAGTTCGCAGTTTAACCCTGATAAACATACAGCAAGGATTTGTTGGCAAGTTCTGAACGCTGCAGTATATCAACTGTCTAGCAATAAAGTTAGATGATCTGATACAGGAGAATTAGTATTTTTGATCAGGATAATAATAACCTATAAAACAGTTATTTTAGAAGTTTAATATCCTAGAATACACCCTATTACATCTCAAATATTCAATAATTGCCTTAAAATACTTGAGCATATACTTTTGTTTATTGTTCGTCAGAAGCCTGAACTAACCTCTGAGCTACTGCCTTGTCTATTAGATTAATAATTAAATCTTCCATACCTTTGTTTCTTACACGCGCAGAGAAAGATAAAGCACCAAGCTCTAAAAAAGCTTTGCCTATAAACTCGTCCGCAAAACTACTTGATACGACAGGGATACCTTGCCAATCTATTATGATTGGAAAAGTAGGTTTTGCATTTAGTAGATTAAATAACTTCGTTCTTAATTGCTTGCCAGACTTTCTTGATCCAAAACCAGTAGTCTCATCTTTAAGTTTTAAATATAGACAATCACTATCTTCCATTTCATATTGAGTATCTATTATATCTTGTGGAACGTACTTGATACCAGTGCCAAAGTCTAGAGCCTCACTTATTGAAAACATTTTATTTATTTTTATTTGCCCGCAGACCACAGTTCCATTATAACGCTGGGAAACTTCTCTTTGGTTACGTTTTGTTTCATCTAATTTTGCCAAAATTCTGCCTCTCCCGCTTATAATTTCAAACGAACCGCCTGACATCGTAGTGATTTTTAGAGTTCCTGCTAAACCATTACCTTGTCCATATTCTGCCCCTCTGGTAACACCAGATTTAACCGCTTCACCTATCGCTTGAATATCGGTTCTAAGGCTGGGTACGCCCTCTTTTAATGTTCGAAGTATGCCTTTTCCCGCATCTGCTATTGCAAAAGCTATCAATTCATTTTTCAAATATGTACTTACTTGGATGTAGCCACCAATATCTGATTCTGAGTGGTTAAGTACATTATCAGTTATTTCATTTATTGACCATTCAAGACCAGTTATAATATCTTTTGGAAGCTCCATGTTCCTAAGGATAACATCCATAAAGCTATCTACTACTTTCTTTTGTTCATAATTATCAGTAAATATACTAGTGACCAAATGTCTATCATGTACAGATTCAGATCTATTATACTGATCCGGCGAAAGGTAATGAGCCCAATTAACATTTTTAAAAAGTTTTCTTGTATCAGGCTTAGTTGGTAAAACTACTTCAATTTTATAACCTTGATTTCTTAAGTTCTCTATAGAGGCAATTACTGGCAACATTCCATTAGGATAAGCAGCTATCGTTCTTGAAAAATCTATAATTAGATTATTTGAATTCCCCCTCTCAAACTGGTCTAATGCAGAACAAAAATCGGCAGTATGGAAACTATCAACCTTATCAAAAAATTTAATTTTGTTTTCTTGTCTAATGAACCATACAGATCGACCCATAACTCAAAATCTTGAATGTAATTTGTAGTACAAAACGTTCATTTCAACTTGTAAGGAAAAGTATTCAAAATGGGTTGTCTTTTAACTTGACCATGCCATTAGGTTTAATTATCAAAAGATGGCATGAATTCCACAACTCATTTCAAATGACTGACCATTCAATATTTAAAAATCAAATATTTATCACAGAGGCTAAACCTTAAGCTGTTTACTCTCTATACTTCATTCGCTTTACAGCATATGGAATAAAATAACCTAAATATTGTCTAACCCATCATGATATCATCTAAAAACTCTGAACATGGTTTGACGCTAGTGATCAGCAGTTGATCGCGTGCTCGTGTACAAGCTACGTATAAAAGGTGGCGCTCAGTATTGTATACATCTTCCAGGTCAGCGTAGTCAGTGATGGCTTCAATGCGCTCCTGTGAAGGAATGATTTCGTCATCACAAGCCATAATCACAACAGCTTTAAATTCTAATCCCTTGGCTAAGTGCATTGTGCTCACAGCTACTTTTGTACTTATGGTTTCAACTTGCTCATCCAAAACTAGAAAAGGTAACTTGGTCAACTCAACCGCTGATTTCGCGCGTTCGAGTTCATGATTTGATCGAACAAATACCCCGATTTCATGGGGAGATAGTCCTGATTCATGTAGTTTTGCTATCCACTGACCAACAAAAGCAGATTCTTTTTCTGGGTTATCGAAACTTTTAAACTCGGGAAATGGACCATTAAAAACTGAAATCGTTCTGTTTCGTTCTTCAACATTTCCATCTACATCCGTCAACTCAATATTGAGTAACTGGTCTGCTTTCCGACGAATTTGGTGCGAAGTGCGGTAATTGACAAACAATGTCTTGGAGCGGCCTTGTACCGAAACACCTAGTGATTTCCAGGAAAAAGGTTGTTGAAAAATGCGCTGGCCAATATCACCAGTAAAAAACAAAGCATTCGGTCTAGATGCACCTAAAGCAGCCAGCAATCGAAGATGATATACGGTTATATCCTGAGCTTCATCAACCACAATAAAGTCATACGGTGGCTTCGCGGTGATTTTTGTAGCCAGATTAGTAAAGGCCTCGGCAAGGGTAATTAAGTTTGCTTCTTTTAGATGAGTAATAACTTTGATGAAGATGGACCATAGTTTGGCTCTCTGATTCTCCGGCAGCTTAGTTTTGCGTCCTAATCGCTTGACATCCTTGTATTCATCCCAGGTTTTCAACTGCCAGGCATCGACTACCTGCTCCCATTCAGAAACTAAAAACGACAAACTAAACTTTTGTTCTGCTATGTTTCGGGCCGCCTGTTCAATGTAATTGGCTATTTGCTCACGTGTAGCAACTGCTTTAGAATTTCCAGCATTTTCGCGAATAATTGCGGTCTTATATAGCCGCAAACCAACTTTGTTGATTGCTTCCACATCGATCCGTTCCGCCAGATGTGGTTCGCTGCTAATTAGACGTCGTAGTTTGACGCGAAGCGCATTAGCTAAAATCTCTGAAAATGTGGTGAGCAAAATTCGAGCCTGTGAATTTTGTCGGGCTAAGTGAACAGCTCGATGAAGCGCAACAATTGTTTTACCTGTTCCGGCTGATCCTGATACGCGGGCTGGCCCGTTAAAATCTCTTGTTACAGTACTTCGCTGATCAGGATGCAAAAAGACGGCCCATTTATCCCAAGGATAATCCAAAGCTTGTTGTAACTCTTCGACATTAGCCATCGTACGAAAACGACGTTGGGCATCTGGGTGTGCAAATGGATCTTCTGCTTTTGTCTGTAGTTGCGATACTCTTGGTGTTCCGCCAGTAGCAAGTTCAAGTAAAGCCTCCGCTGCTTCTGCTGGTAAGTGGTCTACCAAAATGTACAACAACTCTTCATCCGCAGCCTGAACATCCGCTAGCCACTCGACTGGTACACCATAGCTTAGGAGATTTTCTTCAGAAAGGTGAGAAAATAGCTTTTTACCTGTAACGACAGACTTTATTTCTGGTGAGATATACACAGGAACTTGAATCTCTTGGACCGTTTCCCGGATTTCAACAAATTGGGCAGCACCAGTCGTAGGGTGTACTTCCAATTTTCGCCGTTCAGCCCAGTTATAGGCATTATCATGATGATCGACATAGCAAAGTAGAAAACTGGCTTCAGTCTTATGAATAATTAGACGAATGTCACGATTAACCCGAACTGACCAGAAATTTTTGTCCTTTGCTTTATCGAGTTTGTGAAAACTCAGGCCGGGATTAGCGGGATTTATTTGTAAATCAAAAGCCGTAGTTTTTACGGCTTTTTGCTCGTCACCGGTTAATCTCGCTAGACTATCGGTAAAAGTATCTGCTATTCGAAATTCCATTAGCTTACCTTGAATACTTTCATTACTTCATCCCCCAGATGATTGATGACTTTTACTGCAATTCGACCTGATGCGGGTTTAGGAAACGGGCGCGAGATATCGCTGTTTAATGACTCCCAGACTTCTTGATTAATCTCAGCTTTAAGTGTGGTTTTTAGAGCTTTATAAGGATTGTTAGCACCAAGAAAGTAGGCATGACGTACAAAAAAACTTTCTTCATTATAGTCTGTATCAATAAACCAGCAGGCAATACCTTCTGCGCCATCGCTACGAACTTCACCAGTATTAGGATGAAATACATCTACACCATTTAGTTTTACTTGGATGTTTTCGCTTTCAGCTTGAAGCACATCAATATCAGGTTCGCCGAAAATGACAAATAGGTTACCTTTCCCAGTATTTTTAAGGTCATCTGACATGTGCAAGTCAGCGTTCATCCGGGCCTTCAAGACCGGTATACTGCCGAGTTTGCTGAATTCTGTGGCATGAGCCTCGTAATTAAATGCACATGCAATGAGGACATCAAAACCAGCATCACCACATTCACGGGCTGCCTTAACCAAATCAGCTCGCTGCACGGTACCAAATTCAGGACCGATAAAAATTCCGGCACGTCGTTCCTTTTCGCCTTCTAAATAAGTGCCTTCCGCACAAATTAACTCCCCAGGCCAGCCAGTAAGTGCAGTGAAATCTATTTTGTCAGCCTTGTGGGCCTGTTGAACACCTGCGCTTTTGAGGTTTTCTAAAATCATCTGCTCAAACGTGCGCTCCAGTCCATACCCCATCTTGTTTTCCTGTACCGCAAGCGGGTCAATCAATTCGTCGTTTTCATCAACGCCTAACATCCGGTGCGGAGATAGACTCTCGACGGTGAAAGGCCCAGCTACACGGACTTTGCGCTTGTCTTCGTATGGTTTGTCGTAGAGGTATTCAAACTCTGCTTTGGCGGCAATGGATGCATCAATTTCTATTTGTCGAGCAATCCGAGCTTCCCACCATTTTTTGTGAAGTTGGAGTACGTCATTCGACCATTTTGCATCGCTTTTGGGTGAAATTTCCCACTCAGCCCACTCTTTTCCAAGTTTTGTATTTAAAGCAGTACGTAAAGGCTCTAGCGTCGCTTGCCACTTATTCCATATTTCATCGATCTCCGAATTATTAGCGATGGATTTGAGAGTGATATGCGGCACTCGGTCATACACAAAACCTAGTCGGAGGTTACCTCGAGTTGGCTGTGTACTTGGCGTTGTGCGTGTAATTTCAGCTTCTTTCAATTGCCCTTCTTGTGAATCTGCTAATAAGTAATATGGATAGCGCCCCCCCATAATTCGAGCACGAGCCAAAGCAAGGGCAACTCGTGATGTATCAATCGTAATCCATCTACGTCCCCATTGCTCGGCAACAAAGGCTGTCGTACCCGAGCCACAAGTTGGATCAAGTACTAGATCACCAGGATCGGTAGCCATCAGTATACAACGTTCGATGACATCAGTCGCCGTTTGAACAACATAAACTTTTTGTCCAGTAAAACCTCTTTCTCCTCCACTCATCCAAAAGTTGTCAATCGGTGTTTGCCCAAAATCATTGAGAAACATTTTATATTCGATACGATTACCCAACTGTATGATTCTATCTGCCTTAACCAATCTTTCAATTCCGTAACGTGTCGTCTTCCAGTGAGAATTGGCTGGCAGTCGGTAGTCTTTCCCCTGCCAATTAATTGGCGATTGGTCCTGAGAAGACCCGGCCGACACAAGTGGAGTTCCATCAAGGACTTTAGCCGTTTCAGGTAGCATTTTAATGTTTTGCTTTTCTTCTTTGGTCAGTCCTCTTATTAAGCCTACCTCTTCCTGAACATATGTATACCCAGTTGCTCCTGCTTCACCTGCTACTTTTTTCCGATATATTTGGTGAAACTTTGCGTTTTCTTTTGATTTACTAAACCATAATATGTAGTCATAGGCAGATGAGAGGAACTTGGAAGCCTGAAGCCCTGTTTTGTTAAAATGAATAGTTGCGATAAAGTTTTCATCTCCAAACACCTCATCCATAATTGCCCGTACACGATGCACATTTTCATCACCAATTTGCACAAAAATAGAACCTGAATCTGCTAATAAATCACGAGCTACAGTTAAACGATCACGCAGATATGTCATGTATGAGTGAATACCATCTCGCCATGTATCACGGAATGCTTTTACCTGCTCTGGTTCGCGGGTTATCTGGTCAATTTTTCCATCTTTCACATCTCGGCTCATAGTACTCCACTGGAAATTAGAATTAAATTTAATTCCATAGGGTGGGTCAAAATAAATGCATTGCACTTTCCCGCGTAACCCTTCGCGCTCGCATAGACTTGCCATTACCTGTAAAGAGTCCCCAAGAATCATTCGGTTACTCCAATGCTGGTCATGTTGATAGAATTCAGTTTTATCAACACCTTTGGGAATACCGTTGAAATCCGAAAATAAATCGGCCACAATTTTGCCAGCCGCATATTCTTGTTCTTTTGACTGACGCAGCAGATCATCAATCAGTGCTTTAGGCTGTACTTTTTCCTGAATGTAGAGCGGAGGAGCTTGAACCATTAGGTCGCTCCAATCCTGCTCTTCTTTTCCTCGCCATACCAATTGTGGATCAAGATCACGATTGCGTCGTTCATATGCTACTTTTATCGGATCGGTAGCGGAACCGTTCAGCATCGACTGATATTCTGCCGTTGGAATATTCCGGCGTTTTGCTTCGTCATGCGTGAATGCTGCAATTATTTTATCAGTGGTTTTCTTAGCCATTATACAATTTCTGCCTGCGTATACGCGGTAGCGTTTTCAATGAGTTTACTAAACTGACTTTGCACTTTAGCTGCAAAGTTTGATTCGATTTCATAGATGGAAGTAAATTCAGCAAAGGACCACCGGCCATACTGTTTGCTATTATTTACACCCGGTATCCAATAAGTTTCCATCGTGTTTTTTTTGTCTTTGGCATCTTCTCCTCGGTAACCCTTGATCTCAACAATTAAATGTAATAGATCATCAGGGCCGCGACCGTCATCGACCAAAACTATGAAGTCAGGAATATATTTTCGGTTTTCTGAGCCAAATCGATATGGCACTGTAAAACCCAAATTATGGTTTTTTACGTATGCGCGTACTTGGGGATGATTTTCGACAACTCGGCAAAATTCACCTTCCCAATCGCTGTCCAAAATAGCCCAGTTGATTTGGCACTTTTGTGGATTAGTTTCCCAACGCTCAACCTTAGATGTATTGAAATTTACATAGCGGGTTGAACCTAAAGGGTTATATGGGTCTAAAATTATCTTTACAGGCTGAGTTCCTACAAAAGCCCGGTTGATTCCCGCAGTTATCCGTTCACAGGCCATATCTGCTAGCATTTTATAACGCAATTGCGCTGGATACGTACCTCCAGAACAAACTAAACAGGTGTCTAACCATTGTTTACAAATTCTTTTTAATTGCCCAAATAAATGTAGCTTTGGCTGTTCATCATGATCGCGCCATTTCGTAAATAGCAAATGTGAAGTTAACTCGTACAATACTTGGGAAGGTCGAATGTCGCCAGTATGAATCAAATTCAGATTGACCTGCTCGCCAATAATTCCAGAATTTTGTGTTTCTGTTGCTCCTACCCATTCAGGTGTAAGTTCAAAAACAGAATCATCATTAAAATCCGCCGTCAATCGCTCCACAGGCAATTCAATTTTATACCCTACGACACGGGGAAATGTAATCTCCAGTTGGTCGCGGTCGGGCCGTATAGCACGAACTTGAACAGTTTCACGTGGTTTTTGTGGTTTGGAAATGACAGGTTTTGCAGTAAAATCGAACGGAATGCCTAACACGTCAGCGTATTCTGTGTTGAATAGCCCTTGTTCATTAAGTTCATATGATTGTCGCCGTAAAGCCCGGCCAATTACCTGTTCACAAAGTAGTTGAGTCCCAAATGCCCGGATTCCCAACACATGCGTCACAGTATTAGCATCCCAGCCTTCAGTCAGCATGGATACTGATACAACACAGCGTATATCACCACCTAATCGACCAGGCCGCCCAACTGTATTCATAACCTCACGCAGTAAATCTTGATCGGTTAGATTTTCAGCATCACGTACATTCCCCGTACGTTCAATAATTTCACGCCGGAACCGCTCAATTTCATCTGCTGCCATTTGGCGAAAATTGTCATCCAGTGCTTCACCAGATTCTAACTGTTCACTATCAATTAACAATGTATTAGGCCGTCCAAGGGCGTTCCCATTTTCGTCAAAATTACGGAAGAGTGGTAAGCGACCGGCTACAAAGCTCTCCGATCCATCTGAATTAGTCCGGTTAAAGCCAGAAATATAATCATATACAAGTTTTGAAGTAGATGTATTGTTACAAACTACAATAAAACAAGGGGGTACTTTTATACCGGAATCTTGCCATAACTGATAAGTTTTTTCGTAATGACCATATAAGGCATCTAAGGCGGTTTGCAGTTGGGTTGGTAAACTAAGTGGGTCAAGCCCGCCACTATTCCCCCGACCTTTTTTCGGCATTTTTGTTCGAATATGTTCCCAAAGGTTGCGAAACATAGGAACTTCAGCACCAGGAATATTATCGGCAACAGGTACACGTGGGAGTTTGACAATCCCGCATTCTATAGCATCCATAAGCGAGAAGTCACTCATTGTCCAGGGAAATAAAGTCCCTTCAATGTAGCCAGAGCCACTCAGAAAGAATGGTGTTGCCGACAAATCCATAACGCGAATGAGCCCCAGCTTTCTATTGACTGCTTCCAGACCGGAAATCCAGAGCCGGGCCGCTTCCCGGTTTTTTTCGACTTCGGCCTTTTCATCTCCTTTGAGATCGGAGACATCTTCTTCCGCTTCGGCTGCGGGTTTTTCGCGGTAGCAATGATGAGCTTCATCGTTGATGGCCATGATGTTCTTCATTCCCATCAAATCTGGCATCACCCGCTGAATCATCTGGCCTTCGGTTTCCAGCGTTTCCAAGGCCTCTCCACGTCCCTGCAACAACGAGCGGCCACCCTTCGAAATGTCGATCCTCTCACGAAGTTTAAAAGAATGATAGTTGGTGATGACAATCTTGGCACGTTGCAGATCATCAAGCATATCTGTCGGCACCAATTCACGACTGGCATAATAGCTATCCGGGTCATTGGGTTGCAGTACCCGCAAACGATCTTTAATCGTGATACCAGGCGTGACGATCAAAAAACCACGCGTAAAGTTCCTACTTTGCGGCCGACGGACCGCATTGACGGTTTGCCAGGCGATAATCATAGCCATGACAGTTGTTTTACCGGCACCGGTAGCCAACTTTAACGCCAGTCGCATTAAATCAGGATTGGCTTCGTAATTGGCGTTGGCTAAATGTTCGAGAATTGCTTTGCCGGTTTTACCACTATTTGGAGCAACTTCCGTCAGCCAGATAGCTGTTTCAACAGCCTCTACCTGACAAAAGAAAGGCCGAATGCTACTAAAGGTATGACTACGCCAATGTTGCAATAGCTTAGCAGTTTCAGGGGTGACTTGCCACTGATTAGGATTAGGAAGACTCCTCCATTTGGACACCTCCTGACGAACTTGATTAATAATTGATTTGGGATCATATCGCTGTTTATCATTTGAGAGTCCTTTGCCTTCGTCAAAAATGATCGATTGCTGAAGACCGCCTTTCTTTTTTCGCGGTTTAGGAATCGGTGTAATAAAATCAGCAGGTCGGCGTTTGTCTATAATCTGCTGGGTTGGTTGACCATGTTCATCAAGTTCCCAATGCTGTAGTGGACATTCATACGGTGAGTTCAATATAGGTTGGTCAAAAAATGGGTTTGTCATGGCGTTTACTCTTTGAATTAATCAAACTTTATGTATAATCCTTATTAGTATGTTTTTTAAGTCAATTTCGCGTTGACTTTGTTTTTAAGACATTCTTTTTATGTAGCTGAAATAGATTCATAAAGATAGGTAGTGTTATGCAATTACACTACCTGAGTAGTTGCGATAGATCAGCCCCTGTTTGTCCTTGTTCAAATAAGATTTCTCGGTATCTAATTAAAGTAATAGCCTTGAAATCAGCAGGTGTAGGCCAATCCGGCAGACGGATATCATCCCTCCCCACCAAGTCCCGCAACCACAGTTCAGCAACGACAGAATGTTTCAGATCAGGTATGTACCCCAGGAAATTGCTCAAACGTTCACGAACCGCATAGCCATAAGGGACGAAGGTATCGTAATATTTCCGGTAAATATGTGGATCGTATGTCAGACAAGTGTTAAGGCGCATATCCTGATTGCGAATTTCCTTCAAGACAGTATTTGCTTGTTGCTCGAACTCGAACTCACTAATTAGACCATATTCGTAAGCCCGAACGTGCATCCGTAGACGCGGCTCAAATGGCAGCGTAACGCAGTCATGCGGTAGGTAGCCTAACCGGCTTTCAATCAATTCTCTGCCCTTCTGGGCAAAATGGGGAAGCGTATTACTAGCCTTGTTCAGATCGTCCCAACTGATTGCATAGAGATGGCCTTCCAGAACGGCCAGGTCGAAATCTTTCTGAAACTCTTCAGTATCGCCACTGTATCGTTGGTCAATAACGTTTTGCCAAATATTCATTACAAGCTCAAGGATGAAGGCATTCCTGATATTGAGTATATTAGCATAACCAAACAGGAAATCAAGAAAAAACCAATTAGGAGGTATGAGCCATAAGGAGAGTCGGGAGACACCTTACCCTCCCGCATTCAGTCATTTGGAAGAAAAGGTTCGTCAAGCCAAAGAGCAAATCGGCCAGCTAGAAAACCTGATAGAAACAACACCAAAAGATAAAACGGGTCCCTCTCTCGGACTCAACCCACCTGGTTTTTTGCGATCCAGGCCGCTTGGAAGTCATGACCAGCGGGTGGCAGCGCTCAAAGGGCAAATCGAGCAAATCCGCAAAGACGCTTTTGGTCAGATCGAAAAAGAAACCAGTCAGGCTGATCCCAAAACGGCACGTTTAGTACGAGAGCATGCCCTCTCCTATCTTTATCCGAATCCCGTCAAGGAAATGAGCCCTGACAAGAAAGAAACATTCCGTCAGAGTCCAAAAGATTTAGAGCAATCGCAGGAGATGATGGATGCCATTCTTTCCGATTACCAGGAGAAAAAGCAGCAAGTACCCGAAAAAGAACAGGGTTCAACACAGGCATCACTCTCTCAAAAGTTTATGGCGACGTTCCACTTTAACAGATCTGAAATGACCGACAAATCCCCTTCAAAAGATGCTGATCGGGATAAGGAACGAGACTAAAATTAGTCCTTTTCGGGCTCAATATCACGGGTCTTATCCTTATCTGGCGATGGAGTATCTTTAGAAAAGCGATCTTCTTTTAGCCAGGATGGAAGGCGTTCTCTGGTTTTTTCTTTGTGATATTGTTGATAGCCGTCCCGAAAGGCCACAGCACGGATAAAGTCGGTTTCAATGTGAGCCAGTTTTTCGGCAAGTTCCGGCTGATACTGAGCCATCGTATAACCTTCATTGAAGCCTTTCAGATAATCCGGCTCCACTTTGTCATTGTCTTCCATGTTTAGAAAGGATTACGGGCGTTTCTCTCCAGATACGTTTCTACAGAATCTCGGTCGTAAAGGATAATTTTCTTTTGCGGTTGTGAAAAACGGATTTTCCCTTCGTCTCTCAACTTCTGAAGGGTTGTTTTCGACTTGATATTCAATAGACGCATGGCCTCTTCGTCTGAAATCCACTTATCTTTTTCCTGCCCGTTCCGTTCTTTTAGCCGGGCTACGACCTGCTCCACCAGAGCATAAAAAGCTTCTTCTTCCAGGCAAATGACTTGCATAACATTCTTCAGTTATAAATAAAGTCACTTAACGACGAGAGATGGCCGGTTGACAGGTTAGATATAGAGCATTTGTTCTCCTCAATATCATGTATATAGACCCCATCGTATTTTGGAAGGTCTGCCCATGCTGGAATTTCAACAACAACACGGTCAAGAGATCTTGTTTCGTAGGAAAATCTACCTTCTCTTAATCTAATTAATGCAATTCCATGCTTTGCAGCAAACTCAATTGCTCCCTGTTGAAAACCAGAGGTTGAAAAGATGATGCCCTTATGAGCACCTATTGACAGTAAACGGCTAAAAAGAATTTCGACTTTCTCTCTTTTTACAGGTGCATTATATTTTTTGCATTCGACAAGGACAACTATGTTGCTACCACCAAAAATATCAAAGGTAGCTTTCACATCTATCTGATAAGTGCCATCATGAGCTTTCTCTTTAACATTGTGATGAACTTCAAAAGAGGGCAAAGTTTTTCCTGCTTCTGATAAAAAATCTTTGACTAACTTTTCAAACTCGGTAGGCGATATGTCAAGAACATAATTAGCAGGCAGATTATGCTCCATAATTTTATCAAAATTCATATGCAACCCTCTTTTTTCAAGTTTTAGCTGTTAGCTAAGATAATACTACACAACATATTTTGTCAGTAATAAATAACAAAAACACTTAGCTACCAACAATGGCATCCAGTGCCTCATCAGCATCTTTATGCATGAAATGACCTTGGTAACCAATGGTCGTTGTAATCGAGGTATGGCGGTAAAGCTTCTGCAACATTTGAACAGATATTTTGTCGCCAGAAAGATTGCCAAAGGTATGCCGGGCAATGTGCATGGTCAGCTTTTTATTTATGCCAGCGACTTTCGCTATCTGCTGTAGATTGTTGTCTAATCTCCTTACAGCAAACGCAATTTTCCGTTGTACTTCGAAAGCATTATTTAAATTGTCAAGTTCCTGCAATTCTGGGAAGATCAAATCATGCTTACTGTTTTTCGGATATTGCTCAAGAATTCTAAGAGCTCTTTCCGGCACCTTGAGAGAGCCCGTTTTTGCATTCTTTCCCATTGTGTAATGCAACCTATCATTTTGTAAGTCTGAATGCTTCAGGCGCAACACATCCGATACGCGCATTCCGGCGAAATAAAAAGAGACCAACCAGATATTTCGAGCATGCGTCCAGTAAGGTGGCGATGACGATAAATCAAGGTTCTCTAATGCTTTCAGTTCCTGGTCGTTTAACCCGATTTTTGTTGCTTCTGGCAACTTAATTGTCACTTTTCGTTTGCCAAAAGGATAAAATTTCTGATCGACCAAACCATCGGCAATCGCTTGATTATAGATGGTTCGAATGAAAATCAAATGGTTCATCACTGTCCGGTCACCAACCTGCCTTACTCCTTTCAAGAATGCTTTGTACTTATTGAGCAGCGTTGTTGTAATGTCCGGAAATAAAATATCCTGACCCTTTAGAAATTCTCGAAAGTGGTTGAGGTACGGTTGTTCAGCGCTGACCCGGTTGAACTTCCCTTGTTTTCGCATACTCTCAATGAATGCTGTTGCCTGAGCAAAAAAAGACGCAGATTTATTCGACTTAATCTGTTTACGAACGGCTACTGCTGACGTAGCTTTGGCTTGGGTAGCCATTTCAAGCATTTTGTTGTTTGCTTTGGCCTTCTCTTGTAGGATGAAATTGTTTAACCAGACTGAATTATCGTGGGATTTTCGCACTTTTTGTTCTTTTGCGTTCCAGTCGGCCTCTTTCAATTTGAACCCTAAATTTATGTAAGACGCTTTCCGATCAACTATGATCCGAATAGCGAGAGGGTATAATCCATCTTGGTCCGCTTTTTTGCGCAGCACGACCTTCAGAGAAAATGCCATAAAATTGAATTTTAGGAATGAATGGATTTCCTGAAAAACTTGTTAACCAGTATCTTTGTAACGGTATCCGCTAGAACAAAGATACGAAAATTGGTACAACATAGGTACAACAAATTGCGGTTTTGCTTGTATTTGCCTGTTTTCTTCATATTTCTAACAAGCTGATTACCAGCATAAATCAATACAAATTACACCATATCAAACCAATTATCGCAAGGCTTTGAACCTTGTCTGATAACCATGAGCAAACACGGACGCATTTTGGTCGCCATGAGTGGCGGCATCGACTCCTCCCTGGCAGCGGTTCTGCTACACGAAGAAGGCTACGAAGTGATCGGCATGACCATGAAAACCTGGGATTATGCCTCGTCGGGCGGCACCAAAAAGGAAACTGGCTGCTGTAGCCTCGATTCCATCAACGATGCACGAAACATCGCGGTCAGCCTTGGCTTTCCGCATTACATCCTCGACATTCGAGCCGAATTCGGCGACGCTGTCATCGACCATTTCACGGGCGAATACCTGGAAGGCCGTACGCCCAACCCCTGCGTCCTCTGCAATACGCACATCAAATGGGATGCGCTGCTGCGCCGGGCCGACCGGCTCGATTGCGAATCGATTGCCACGGGCCACTACGCCCACATCCGGCAGGTGACCGATGACGGCCCGGCCCACGGTCGGTTTGTCATTTCCAAAGGCGTTGATACACTCAAAGACCAGTCGTACGTGCTGTGGGGCGTTTCCCAGGAGAGCCTGAGCCGCACCAAATTGCCGTTGGGCCATCTGCGCAAATCCGAAATCTACGCGATGGCCCGCGAACGCGGGTTTACGGAACTGGTTACGAAATCCGAATCGTACGAAATCTGTTTTGTGCCCGACAATGACTACCGGGGCTTCCTGAAACGGCGCGTTCCGGGCCTGGAACAATCGGTAGCGGGCGGTAACTTTATTCTGGAAGACCCGGTTACGGGTACTTCAAAGGTAGTTGGAAAACACGAAGGATACCCTTTTTACACGATCGGTCAACGGAAAGGATTGGGCATTGCATTCGGGTTTCCGGTTTTTGTAACCGACATTCGAAAAGATACGAACGAGGTCGTGCTGGGCGTCGACAAGGATTTGTACCGCGATGGCATGCTGGTCAGCCGGCTCAACCTGCAAAAGTATGTTTCGCTTGAAAAACCGCTGCAAACCGTAACGAAAGTGCGCTACAAAGACCCCGGCACCCCCGCACTGATCTCGCAGGAGTCTGACGATCAGATCAAGGTGCTGTTCGAGCAGGGGGTTTCGGCCATTGCACCGGGTCAGGCGGCTGTCTTTTACGAAGACGACGACGTGATCGGCGGTGGCTGGATCATGAAAAGCTTCCGGCAGGCCGAGACGCCGATGGTCAGTCAGATGGCTGACACGACGGTGTGAGTTCTGTTTCAAAACCCGAAAACCGTATTTATACAGGTACGGTTTTCGGGTTTCTTACCACTTCAAATGAATGTAGCTTTCAGACCGTAAAGAACCCGGCGTCTGAATCTTTTTGGGGTCGGGAAATTTGCTGACCGTTACATCATTGTGCAGCAAAAGCTCCCGCATGGCGCTACTAAATCCGCTGCTCGGCGAGGATTTCTGAATTTCCAACGCAATGGTAAACTCTTTCCCAACTGGCCCGTTCAATGGCAAACCGGTTAGCAGCGGCTCCTTTTCGGCAACTTCCTGGCTAAAGTCAGAACCCGACTTCCCCCAGCCAATCCAGTAACCTTTATCAACCGGAAAAAGGGGCGGATGAATTCGTTTGATCACCCATTTGGCATCGTAGACGAGCGACGGCCCCTCGGTTTTTTTCGCTTCATTTTCGGGCACCGTGAAGAACACATCTTCCACCTTGACGGTTTCAAACAGCACTTTTCCGCTTTTACCCAGAATCTGGAATCGTACGAGTTGGAATTCACAGGGGATAGGCCGAACCACCAGGGGAACCGGTTTCACCGTGCAGGTGTTGGCAACGATAGTCGCCGTGGGCATCGCCACCCGGACCGCATCGTGCGGAAAAACCTCGACGGTTTTGGTTTTGGGCAGCTTGCCGGGGGCGGCTTTGTCGATGATTTTCTCCGTCCGCCCCAGCCGGTATTCCAGGTGCGTGGCTGTCAACGGTAGAGGCTGATCGGCCGGATTAGTGGCTTGGGCGTTTTTGTTGACCACTAACCGGGTCGTTTGTAGCACCTCGGTTTTTCCATCTTTGACACGCAGGACCTGCCTGCGCACAAACCAGTTACCTATTAGTGGTGGTTGCGTCACCGGATTAGCCGGTTTAAATGCTTGATCAACCAGGATGTTTTCCTGATAGTATACAATCTGCTGAGCCTCCACTTTAATGGGAAACGCAAACGGTGTGGGTGCGGTCAGGTTGATTACCCCGGCCGGAACGGGTGAACTGGTTGTTAATCCTCCGAAGCCAATCCACGAAATGGCGAGAATCCCCGTAAAAGGCACCTTGGGGACGGTTTTGGTTTTTCCACCGAGATCTGGTAGGAGGCAACAGTAAAGTAGCCACCCAAACATCAGGTTTTTCATGAAGTAAAAGCGATTAAAAATGAGACAGATGACCGGCAAGTATGGCACGAAAAGCGAAATAATTCACCAGCTCATTTAGTTAACGGTTGGCTTGGTTCCAAACAAAAAATTAACCGTCCGGGGCCAGTATCTTTGCAACAACCCGTGCGTAGGATGCGTATTAGTCAGCAATGAAGCGTCTGAAAACTTAATTCCATTCAGGAACGGACTTATCTACTAACAAAAGAGTTGAACAACCGTTATTGATCACAACAGGTTGGGCGGCTTGTTTTGAAAAAACGCCCTACCCAACGAGCCAACTGACTGGATTTTGGCGCCTTGTATGTACATTTGAAAAAACGACATCTTGAATCCGATGCTGTACGTACTTTGGGCTATTGTAAACATTGGCTTGTTTATTTTCTTTGTGAAACTGTGTTTTCAGGCCACTCGCCTGCTTCGGGAGAAAAGCGGCATTTTGGCATCCGTGGTGTTTGTGGTCGGGCTGGCGTCGGTCGTGCGATATTCCGGCAGCAATGCTGAACTGACGGCCAAATCCAACCGAGAAGCCCGGAAGTCGAAGATGGTTGCGATCGGCGAACTTGTGCCGGGAACCCTGAAACAAACCTACATTCTCCTAGCTGAAAACCCGGTTTCGACGCTTTCACTCGGGGTTTTGTATGGAAAGGATACATCCGCTTACAAAACCGCCATTTACGACGCCTTTAGCTCACGGACAGGGTTTACGAGCGGTTTCTAATGGATGCCGACCAGCCTTCAGGTGGAAAGCCGGGGCGGGAAGTTTACGTACCGGGTTTCGGGCACACTGGAGTGGAAGCTCTTTGGCATAACCGTCTATTCGGACGCTCAGTTCTACGTCGGTGAAATTGCGGAGCCCTGATATGATTGATAAGTGGTATATTAAACTAGTTCCAATTGAGAACTTATATGAAGAAGCAATTACTATTTTGGCTGGTACTTCTCGCTGGGCTTTCGGCCAACGCCCAAAACCGCAAATACCTGGTTTTGCTGAAAGATAAAGTCAACACCCCCTACACCATTAGCAAGCCCGAACAGTTTCTGTCGCAACGTTCGATTCAGCGCCGGAACCGCCAGGGTATCCCCGTGCAGGAAAAAGATTTACCGGTTAATCCGACCTATGTGTCGGCCATTCGTCAAACCGGGGCAACCGTCTGGTTTACGTCGCGCTGGGCCAACGCCGTATTGATTTCCACCACCGAAGCTAATCTAAACACGATCCGGGCCTTGCCGTTTGTGCAGGGCATCGAAGGCAACCGGTCCATCGGCAACGCCCGGATTGGCTACGCACAGTTTACCTCTAATTCGCTACGGAACAAATTCGAGCAGGTGGAAGACCCCAGTGTGTACGGCAATTCCCGCGAACAATTGCTCCAGATTGGGGTCGACAAAATGCACGCCCAAGGCTACCGGGGCGAAGGAATGCTGGTGGCGATTCTGGATGCTGGTTTTCGGAACGCCAATCAGGTATCGTTCCTGAAACCGCTGTTTGATGAAAACCGGGTGGTTGGCACTTACGATTTTGTTCGGAAAGAAACGAGTGTCTATGAGGATGATTCGCACGGCCAGAATGTACTGTCAATCATGGCGGCTTACCAGGAAAACGACCTCATTGGCCCGGCCTACAAAGCTTCTTATTTGCTCCTGCGGACAGAAGACGCCGGGAGCGAAACCCCGGTCGAAGAAGCCAACTGGCTGCTCGGGGCCGAATATGCCGACAGTGCCGGTGTGGATGTGATCAACTCGTCGCTGGGCTACACCACTTTCGACGACCCAACGCAAAACCATACCTACAACGACCTCAACGGCCAGACAACGCTCGTAAGCCGGGCCGCGCGCTGGGCTGCCGAAGCCGGGATGCTGGTGGTAGTTTCAGCCGGGAACGAAGGCAACGACCCCTGGCGGTACATCGGCGCTCCGGCGGATGTGTCCACGGTGCTTTCCATCGGGGCCGTTGACCGGGACGGTTTTCGGGCCGCTTTCAGTTCGTTCGGCCCAACGCCCGACGGCCGGATCAAACCGGACCTGGTGGCCCGGGGACAAGGCACGGCGCTGGGTGCATCGAGTGGGAGCGTAACCATCGGAAATGGCACCTCCTACTCGGCTCCGCTGGTGGCTGCGTTGGCAACCGGTTTCTGGCAGGCCTTTCCGCGTCTGACGGCCCAGCAGGTCATCGAATGCCTGCGCCGATCGGGTAGCCAGTTCAATCAGCCGGACAATCAACTGGGCTACGGCATTCCGAGTTTCGAGCGGGCAGCGGCCATTGCCAGTGAGTCGTATTCGTTGCTGATTTATCCCAACCCGTTTACCAGCGCCGACCGACTGACGGTTCAATGGAACGAAATCCCGGTTAACCAATCCGTCAACGCCGTCGTGACCAACTCGGCGGGCCAAGTGGTCTGGCGGCAATCCTATGGTCCGGATCAGGCCATGAACGTGTCGCTGCAATCGCTCAGCCTGGCACCGGGTTTGTATTTTTTGACACTTTCGAGCGAGAACGCCCGTCGGACGATCAAACTTATGAAGTACTAAGGACCACCCGACCAACGTTCTGCTAACTCACACGGACTAAACGAGGCCACCCGGCGGTTCATGGGTACGGCGGATGGGCAGGTAGACATGGAAGGTAGCCCCCTGACCAGGTGCGCTTTCGGCGGTAATCTTTCCGGCGTGGTTTTCAACAATTTTTCGGCAAAGGGCTAATCCGATTCCCGTTCCGCTATACGTGCGGGCATGGTTCAACCGTTGGAAAATCGTAAACACCCGTTCCGAATATTCCGGTTCAAAACCAATCCCGTTGTCTTTAAACTGGAGATGGACATACGGAAAAAGGGGGTTCAGCCCTATCTGCCGCGCTGCTTCCGGCGACGAAAACACTTCAGCCGAAACCGAAATAACCGGGTTCCGGGTACAGAATTTTAGCGAATTGCCGATCAAATTTGAAAACAGCTGACCCAGGTGCAGCGGAATGCCCTCAACCACCGGTAAGGTTGCGGCCTGAATAACCGCCTGCTTCTGGCCAATCAGCAGTTCGTAATCGAGCCGGACATTGGCCAGAATCTGATTCAGGTCGGTTTCGACAAATCGGTCGGCGGTATGCGACAGCCGGGAGTAATTCAGCACGGATTTGATCAGTTCCGACATGCGCTGAGCCGATGAGTTGATCTTACCCAAATACGCTCCGGCCGCGGCAACATCGTGCAGATTAAGCTGCAGCAGTTCGGCAAATGACTGAATTTTGCGGAGCGGTTCCTGTAAGTCGTGGCTGGCGATGTAGGCAAACTGTTCCAGTTCGTGATTGGTTTTGATCAGTTCCTGGTTGCTATCGTGCAGTTCGCGGGTCCGTTGCTGTACCTTGAGATCGAGTTCGCTGGCCAGAGTTCGGTATCGCTCCCGACTTTCTTCCAGCGCCTGCTGGGCGGCCATTTCCGGCCGCAGGTCACGCATGACGGCTCCGACAGCCAGCGGCTGGCCGGTTTCGTGATCATCGATTCGCAGGCAATTGTTATACAGGGGGATGTTTTCACCTGTTTTGCAATGGCGGGCTTCAAACCGCCCCGACCATCGCCCGGTGGTCATAACCGAGGGAATAATTTCGGCACTAACAAACGCAAATTGCTCAGGAGTATGCAGGTCCGAAATCGGAATGGTCGACACATCCTGTCCATCCTCAATACCCAGCAACTGCTTCCCGGCTTTATTGATGTAGGAATTCTTGCCGTCCAGTTCCAGAATGGACATCAGATCGACACTGTTTTCCACCAGCGTCATCAGCTTCTGCTGCTCGATCCGGTTACGGACTTCGTCGGTGATGTCCTGAAGCGTACCGTTAAACCGGTACGGATTTCCCTCTTCGTTGAAATACGCTTTTCCTCTGGCCCGAACGACCCGGGGCAGCTCCGTCGCTAGGGTGTACTCAATGTCATAGTGCCCCCCCGAAGCGGGTTGTAAAGCCGCCTGAATAGCCTCTATCACCCGCTGGCGATCTTTCCCGGCAATCACTGCGATAGCCTGATCAAGATCGATTTCGTCGTACGACTCCAGGGCGAACCAGGTTTTCAGCCGGTTATTTCCGGTTAAGCGGTTTGTTACAGGGTCCAGATCCCAGGCAGCCAGTTCAGCCGCTTCCAGCGCAAACTCCAACTGCTCTTTCTGCTCTTCAATCCTCTTGAAATCCGTCGTCTCGTTACAGGCGACAAACACGCCCGCGATCTGGCCCGACTCGTCGTGAATAGCGCTGTAGCTGTAGGTCCAGTAAACGTCATCAAATTGACCGTTGCGCTCAATCGGGATCAATTGGTTTTCGCTGTAAATAGGGCCTTCGCCCGCCATCACCTGAGCAAGCAGCGGCCCGACGGTCGGCCAGATTTCAGTCCAGGTTTCCTCAGCACGCTTTCCCAGAGCCATCGGATGTTTCCCGCTGGAACCCAGACTTGGCCGAAAGGCATCATTGTAAAAACATATCCGTTCCGGCCCCCAGACAATGAACATGGGGAACCGGCTCTGGAGCAAGACGCCCAGCGTGGTACGCAGGCTCGCGGGCCAATGGTCAATCGGCCCCAGGGGATGCTCCGACCAATTGAACTGCCGGATTAATTGCCCCATTTCGCCCCCGTGGGCGAGAAAGCGATAAGCAGGCGTAAGCGTTTGGTGTTCCATGAAGAGCGAACTCAAACCATCGGCCGATTCATCAATAATTTCGACAATTCAGCCGTCAGCATTGAAATCAACGGCGGTTTCGTCAGAAAATCCGTGGCTCCAAGCGCTTTCGTTTCCAGAATATCCTTCGGTTCCGAAGAAGTCGAATACATGATGATCGGAATTTGTTCGATGCGGGCAATTTTACGAAGCTCCACCAGACATTGTTTTCCGTGAATGCGGGGCATGTTCAAATCGAGGAAAATATAATCCGGCAGGAAATCCTCTTCCTCACGGATTTTCCGAATCGCTTCTCCGCAATCATCCGCCACGACACAGGTTAAACCGGGATCAACTTTCTTCAGAGCCATCATAAACAACTCCTGGTCATCTTCATCATCATCAATCAAAAAACAAGTAACGGCTCTGTCCATGTGCATCCGGAATGGGTAAACTACGCTAAGATATTAATATCAAATCGATGAAAAAACTCAGGCCCTTCATTTACCAAAAACTTTCTAACTTACCGTCCCATAACAGCCTATATAGTTCTGTTTTGTACGTTGTAGTGATTTTCGATTCTTTACTCACTGTTACCCGATTGACCTTATGCATCTCCGATCGCAAGAATGGTTTGGCCGCACCGGCAAGGACGGTTTTATTTACCGCGCCTGGATGAAAAACCAGGGCTTCCCCCACCATCTGTTTGAAAGTAAGCCGGTTATTGGCATTTGCAACACATTTTCAGAATTAACACCCTGTAATGCCCACTTCCGCGATCTGGCCGAAGCCGTCAAGCGGGGGGTTTGGGAAGCGGGCGGTTTTCCGCTCGAGTTTCCGGTGATGTCGCTCGGCGAGTGCCAGATGAAACCAACCACCATGCTGTTCCGGAACCTGGCCAGCATGGACGTAGAAGAGTCGATCCGGGGTAATTCACTGGATGCAGTGGTGCTGCTCTGCGGTTGTGACAAAACCACCCCCTCGCTCGTAATGGGCGCGTGCAGTGTCGACCTGCCGACGCTGGTGGTGTCGGGCGGGCCGATGCTGGCCGGGAAATACAAAGGCCGGAACATCGGCACCTCGGACCTTTGGCGGTTTGCCGAAGCGAACAAGAAAGGCGAAATGTCGCAGGAAGAATTTGTGGCCGCCGAAGCCTGCATGGCGCGCAGCCAGGGCCACTGCGCCGTGATGGGAACGGCCTCCACAATGGCTGCGATGGTCGAATCGCTCGGGTTGGCCTTGCCGGATAATGCCACGATTCCGGCGGCCGACTCGCGTCGGAAAGTGCTGGCCCACCTGGCGGGGATGCGGGCGGTTGAACTGGCCCGTCAGAACATCCGGCCCTCGCAGATTCTGACCCGGCAGGCGTTTGAAAATGCCATCATGGTCAATGCCGCACTGGGTGGGTCAACCAATTTCATTATCCACCTGAAAGCCATCGCGGGCCGGATGGGTGTCGAATTGTCCATTGATGATTTTGATAAACTCTCGGCGCCCATCCCGCTGCTGGCGAACCTGCAACCCTCGGGTGAACATTTCGTGGAGGATTTATTCTACGCCGGTGGACTCCCCGCCATCATCAAGGAACTTGAACAGTTTCTGCATAACGACGCGCTGACCATCAACGGCCGGACACTGGGCGAAAACTGCGCCAAAGCCGAATGTTACAACCGGGAGGTGATCGCGTCGGTCGCCGAACCGTTCAAACCGGAATCCGGTGTTGCAATTTTGAAAGGGAATCTTTGTCCGTACGGGGCGGTTTTAAAACCCTCGGCGGCTTCGCCGGAACTGATGAAGCACACGGGCCGGGCGGTGGTGTTCGAGAATATCGACGACTACAAAAAACGCGTGGACGATCCCGATCTGGACGTTGATCCAAGCTGCGTTCTGGTCCTGAAAAATGTGGGCCCAAAAGGGTATCCGGGCATGCCCGAAGTAGGCAACATGCAGCTTCCGGCCAAAATTCTGGCCCAGGGCGTACACGACATGGTCCGGATTTCGGACGGGCGCATGAGCGGTACCGGTTTCGGAACGGTGGTGTTACACGTATCGCCGGAAGCCGCCGTGGGCGGCAACCTGGCCCTGGTTCAAAATGGCGACCTCATCACGCTGGATGTGGAAAAACGGCTGCTACACCTGCATGTCGACGAGGAGGAACTGGCCCGTCGACTGGCGCATTTCCAGCCCATCGACCTGGGGTATGAACGGGGCTACACCAAGATGTACATCCGTCATGTGCTACAAGCCCACGAGGGTGCCGACTTCGACTTCCTGCAAGGCGGCTCCGGCCCGGTCGTGAAGCGTGACTCGCACTAGAGTTTGGAAAGTTGTTACACAGGGTTAATCAGGGAATATCAGAGACTTCTCTGGTTACCTCTGATATTCCCTGATTAACCCTGTGTAACAACTATACCCCTTCAGCCACTTTTTTCATCTTTTCCAACCCGGTTTTGGCGACCACCAGCGCATCCTGGGCGTAGTAGCTTTTGTTGAAGAGTTCCAGTGAAAGCACAATTGTTTTGCCCGGCGTTTTGATCTGTTTCAGCGTTTCCCGAACCGGCCCAATGCCATCACCCGGGTACACGCGGTCGGCATCGACGATAGTTTCGCGGGGCGGGTTGGTCGGATAATCGTTCAGGTGGAACACTTCAATACCGGGTTTACCCACCAACGGCAGACTGGCCGGACTGGAACCACCCTTGTAAAGGTGGTAAATATCGAGCAGGACCCGCGCGGAGGGATGTCCACTTTCGATGGCGACAAACATAACCTCGCTCAGCTTATTCAGGTTTTTCGATCCGCCCCAGAGTTCGAGTTGCGGTACAACCCCGGTTTTGTCGCCCAGTTCCAGAATGGTCCGGTAGCGTTCGGCGGCTTTGCGCAGGTCCAGACCGGGTTGCTGCGTGGCCCCCATCGGCGGAGCGGCCGTGCGCTTGCAGCCAATCTCGGCCAGCAATTCCATTTCTTTCTTAAGTTGATCGACGCCCTTGGTGCGGGTCGTTTCGTCATCGACAATCCACTGCGCGAACCCGATGGCATTCTCGACTTTCAGGCCCAGATCACCGAGCAGTTTGCGCACATCGGCCGTTGAATGTTGTTTCAGGTAGTCCTGAAAGGAATTCATCCAGATTTCCACATGGCGAAAACCGGCTTTGGACGCCACTTCCAGTTCCTTCTGAAAGCCCAGATTCTGGCCCCGGATGGTACTGACATTCAACGCATAGGCAAACGGGGGCGGGTCTTTGGCAAGGGCATGAGCGGATGCGGAAGAGGATGACAAAACGGCTCCTCCGGTGGTGGCGGCTATAGCGGCAAGGGTCTGACGACGGTTCATGAACGGGTTTGGAAAAAGAACGTTTAGTTGCGAACGGGCCGAAAAATACGGAATTATGGGAAAGAGACAAATCGCTCTTATCTATCTCCCCATCAAAACCGCCAGTTCCTGCCAGGAAATGAGACAGATGGCCAAAACCGCCAGGATCAGGCCCACCCGGTTGATGGCCAGAAGTTTTTCCTTAAAAAACAGCATAGCCGCCAAAGCCGCCACCAGAATGACACCAATATTATATAGCGGGTATACGAAAGCTCCATTGCCGCCAAACTGCGAAAGCGCCAGCAAAAGGGTGTAAAAACTCAAAAAGTTAGGAACGCCCAGCGTAATGGCTCCCAGCAAATTCCGGCTTTCAATCTTTTCTTTTCCCTGGGCAAGCCGGATTACCAGCATGACCGAACCAGCGGCAATGGCACCCAGGACCATCGTCAGCGTCACCTGCAGGGTTTTATCCGCCGATGGAATATACCGAAGGTTCATGTAGTTGATCATGGTGTTGGTGGAACCATATAGCAGAAAAACCGCCACTGGCAACAGCGTATACCAACCCAACATCTTGACCGTCTGGCCTTCATCTTTCCTGAAGGTACTGAGTCCCACGGCGACGACAGCCAGAATCAACCCCAGGTAATTGAGCGCGTCGAAGGTTTTACCACCGGTTTGAAACACGAACAGGCTAAAGCAAACCGGCACCACCAGCGACATATTGTTCGCCAGCGAGGTCGCTGTGATGCCCATCCGTTGCGTCGAAAGTCCTGACAGGATAAATGTAATGATGAACCCAACGCCCAACCCAAGCGCCAGCCAGGTCCAGGTTTGGGAAAAATCAACCGAAAACGACTGCCCCTCAGGCAGGAGCAGAAAACCGGTCAGGAAGCAAACCGGATAATTGAATACAATGGCCTGAAAGGTATTCACCCCAAACCGGGGAAAAAGGCGGAAGTTGAGCAACAGAACCACTGAGAGCAGAATGCTCAGGAAGAGAAAGAGCATTGGAGGGAAAAATGATAAATGTAAAATGTTGACGGGGCCACCCGCGCGGTGCCGAATGTAAAAGTAAGACGCCGGGTCATTTACTTTTACATTTAGCGTTCAACATTTTACATTTATCATTTCCTTTTAAACAGCCATTCCAGCAATTCCGGCTCGGCTAGCGCGGGCTCCCAGCTTTCGTGATCGACACCATGGTATTCGGTGTAGCGCACATCGGCCTTCAATTCTTTCAGCCGGGCCACCATCCGCCGGGAGTACTCGACATTGACCACACTGTCGGAGCCACCATGAAATAGCCAGAGCCGGACCTTCCGGGCATAAACTGGAGCATCCTCCGGTTTTCCGCCCCCGCAGATCGACACGGCGGTCGTAAACAAATCCGGCTGCGTGGCAAGCGTCTCAAAAACACCCAATCCACCCATCGAAATCCCCAGCAGACAAAGGCGGTTTTTGTCCACCAACCCTTCAAGTTTCATCTGTTGCACCAGTTCGACGACGGCCTGCATGGGCCAGTTTACGTGTGCCTTGTAATCGAAGCCGATGGTGTAGGGCGTGGTCCGTCGGTCGATCTGAACGGAAGCCCAGAAGCTGGTGGTCGGACACTGCGGAAAGAGTACAATGGCCGGAAAATTACGGCGGTTTTTCTCGTCCAGGAAAAGCGACGAACCCAAGGCCAGTTGCTTTTCATTATCATCTCCACGTTCCCCGGCCCCGTGCAGCACCACCACCAGCGGGTATTTTTTTGCCCGGTCGTAGGACTTGGGGTACAGAATGCGGTACGGTAACACATTTCCCTCCGCGGTGGTAAACGTCTGTTTATTAAACTCGGACTGCGCCCGGAGGGGCCGCATCATGGCCAGGCCAACTACGAGCATCCAGCCGATCCAGCGACACCCATTTGTTCGAATGCTTTTCATCCGTTACATTAGATTTCGTATTGATTGAACGTTCCGACCATGACAAGCTGGAAGGCAATTCTGTTTCTGCTGGCATCCGGCCAGGGCCTTATTCTGAGTTTTGCCCTGATCGCAAAGGGCTTCGCAGCCAGCTTTCTCACTTGTTTCTGGGTTTAATTTTATTCATCATCGCCCTGAAGTTACTGAACGCCTGGGACATGCAGGTACATTACCACGACGACGTCAAGTAACCGGGTGCAACGGTTGCGTCCTCAACAGCCCGAACCGTTCAAGTCCGTTTTCATAAAAATGTGGAAATGTTGGGCTTCGTATACTTCCTGGGCTACGAGGGCCGGGAGTTAGAGAATGACGAAGGCTATCTGAAAAGCAAACCCATCCGAATGAAAGACTGGTATGGCTACGGTTTTAGTCTGTATCAGCAGTACAAAACCCATCAACACAGTCCGCACCTCACGGAGGCTATGCGGTTGGTCGAACACCTCTGGCTGGATTACCTGATCAATCTGCTGGTGCAGGTAGACGACTTCCCACGAGCCACGCTGACCGACCAGATTCCCGAATCGTCCTATCGCCGGTTTTCGCGTAGTCAAGATACAACCGAAGGCCGCCAGAAGGCACAGCTTTTTCTGGAATCCATGAGCCGTTTTTACGCAGAAGTAAATTTTGATTTGTATTTAAAAGAGAATCAAAGCAAGTACGACCATGCACTGGCCCAGGTTCGAAAAGGGTTGCCCGACGAACGGTTTATTCCGGCCATGGAAACCTTTTATGGGCAGCATTTTGAAGCGTATACGCTGGTTCCGAGCCTGACCATTCCAACGAGCATTGGGTTTGGAGCTCGTTTACTCGTGATGGGAAAACGTACATTTTCAACGTATTTGGCCCCTTCGACGTTCAGCATTTTCAGGAGGAAGCAAAACTGGACATGGGCTTCAGCGATCGGCAGCACCTGCTGGAATTGAGTACGCATGAATTTGGCCATTCGTTCGTCAACCATGTGGTGGGTCAGATGCCCGCCGAATTGCTCAAAAGCACTGAAAAACTTTATCCACCAATCCAAAACCGCATGACCGAACAGGGCTACCCAACCTGGCTGGTGTGCCTGTACAAGCATTTCGTGCGGGCGGGTGAAATCCTGATTACTCAGAATCTGGGCCATGCTGAAGCGGCCCGGCGATTGAGAGAGCATTCCATTACCAATCGTCAATTCATCTACCTGCCGACGATTCTAACCCAACTGGAAAACTACCGACAAACCCAGTCGACTTCGTACCCGCAGGCTGTCGAAAAAGCCCTGCAGCAGCTTCAGGCGCTGGCCGCGAAGCAATAAAGTGAATGAAGAATGAATAATGAAAAAGTGGCTCAAATCCGGCACTTTTTCATTATTCATTCTTCATTTTTCATTCAATCCTCATTTTCCTTTCGGCATTAGCACCGTGTCAATCGAATGAATCATGCCGTTGGTGGCTTCCAGATCGGCGCGGTTGACGGTGGCGGCATTGCCCTGTTCGTCCGTTATGGTGATGGATTCGCCCTGTTTGGCAACGGTCAGCGTGCCGCCCGTGACGGTTTTCAGTTTCTGGCCATCCTGCAACTGGTCGGAGGCATAATTGCCTTTCACGACGTGATATGCCAGCAGTTTGACCAGTTTCGATTTGGATGCCGGTTGCAGCAACCCGTCGAGTGTTCCGGCAGGCAGCTTGTCGAAGGCTTCGTTGGTCGGCGCAAAAACCGTATACGGGCCTTTCCCTGCTGCCTGTTCATCCAAACCTGACATTCGCAGCGCCCGGAACAGCACCGTATGCTCCGAGGATTTTGCTGCGCTGATCGCCAGATCCCGGCCCGTTGATCCACCCGGTTTCATACCTCCGCGCGACTCCCGGCCTGCGCCCATCGGTCCGTAGGCATTTCCGGCACCCTGGGTTGCCACGGACGTGTTGCTGCTGGGCATCACCCCTGATTGGCCGGCCTGCGACGAGGTAGTCGGGGTTTGCATTGTTGAGTTGCGATTGGACGTAGTGTCCTGCACGGTCTGTGCCACGGCGGTTTTGGTAGCACCGGCGACTAATCCGAGCGCAAGAGCGATTCCGAAAACAGCTTTCTTCTGCATGATGAAACTTGGTTTGTTAGACAATACGTTGAGAAAATAGCATTAACTTTTAACACATCGTGCCAGCAAATTGTTGTCAGGATGTACGGAGGTTAACGGGCTGTCGGACGAAAATCGTATGAAGCTACCCCTTAAAACCCGGGATTCTTATCGTAGAAAAGCGCTGGATGGTAGGCTTTTTGAAAAAAAATATCACCTTTGTTCTTTACTCAATTTATTTTTTATGCAAATTTCCAAACACAAAGTTGCTGGTATCCACTACACGTTGAAGGACAACGACGGCAACATTCTCGACTCCAGCGAAGGACGCGATCCCCTATATTATCTGCACGGTGAGGGCAATCTGATTCCGGGTATGGAAAATGGCCTGGACGGCAAAGCCCCCGGCGACAAGTTCCAGATCAAAGTTCCGGCCGAAGAAGGCTACGGCCTACACAACCCCGAGATGATTCAGGCTGTTCCAAAAAGCGCTTTCGGCGGGCAACCGGTGCAGGTCGGGATGCAGTTCCAAACTAATCACGGCCAGGTCGTTACCGTAACTGAAGTCGGCGACGATCAGGTTACGATTGACGGAAACCACCCGCTGGCGGGTCAGGAACTGAACTTCGATGTGGAAGTGATCGAAGTACGCGATGCAACCAATGAAGAAGTAATGCACAAACACGTACACGGCCCCGGCGGTCATCATCACTAATGAATAATTGATAGGAACACGGATCGAACGGATCAAACAGATCGTAACGGATAAATCTGTTCAAATCCGTTGCATCCGTTCAATCCGTGTTCCTATCAATAAACCTTCCTTTAACCAATGAAAAAATTTACCTTCTTTCTCGCACTAGGACTTTGTGCGACGCGGGCCATTGCCCAAACCGCCCCCACGCCCGAACTGCAAATCAAAACCGCCGTGCTGGCCGCTCCGGCCGACAAACGCGACGGGGCCATGGTTTACGGTTATTCCGGCAAAAACGAATGGATTATCCTGCGAAAAGGAACAAACGAATACGTTTGCCTGGCCGATGATCCGGCGCAGAAAGGACTGAATGTTTCCTGTTACCACAAAGATCTCGAACCATTCATGGCGCGGGGGCGTGAGCTGAAGAAAGAAGGCAAGTCAGCGGCCGAAATCATGAAAATCCGGGAACAGGAGGAAAAAGCCGGAAAGTGGAAAATGCCAAAACAACCGTCTTCGCTGTTCGTCTATTCCGCACCGGATTCAAGCTACAATGCCATGACCGGTGAAGTGAAAAACGGCTACCTCCGGTACGTCGTCTATATCCCCTACGCAACCGCCGAAAGCACCGGTTTGCCGCTCAAGCCCGAAGCCCCCGGCATGCCCTGGATCATGGACCCCGGCACCCACCGCGCCCACATCATGATCAACCCACCAGCGGGGAAGTAGCATGGGGCAGAGGGCATAGGGCAAAGGGTGGCTTCGCCTGAAATTGAATGCGTCAGCACCCTTACCCCTATGCCCCATGCCCTCTGCCCTTACCCCCCTGCCCTATTTCCCGGGCTTCCGCCCACCGCATCCGGTACGCGTTCATCGCGGTTTTACCGAGGGCGTCCAGCAACCGGTAATTGACCACCAGCCCGACGGCGGCTCCGATGCCGGGAATCAGTTGCGCCATTTTTGCCAGGTCAATGTAGTCACGGTATTCCTGCTGAAAGGTCCGCCAGTCGAACTGATTGATGTCGTTGGGAAGAAGTTGGCTTTTGGCCTGCCAATGGGTCATCTGTTCGTAAACCGCCAGTCGTCGTTCCTGGCTTGAAAACGCCAGTTGAAAGATGTGCATGATGTACAATCGCTCCTTGTATTCGTTGATCGGATACCCATAAATACCCGCAATTTCAAACAGAAGCTTCATTTTCAAGGCCAATAGCAGCGGAAAGTCGGCCAGACCGAGCAGGATGCCACCCGCGCCCGTGACGCCCCCTTCGGCCGCTCCGGCGGTTTTGTAAAACGCAATCCGGTCGCGCACCCGCTCTTCGCGCTCTTCCAGCGACAAGTGATGCAAAACCGGCTCGCGGGTCAGAAATTCGGCTCCGAACAAAACCGCCCGGGTCATTTGCTTGATGGTGGCTGTAATAGCCTGGTGGATTTTTTCGGGAATAATCCGGTTTAGACGGGTTTGCAGGTTTTTAGAAAGCCGGTTCATAGTCGATGGCCTGCGCGTCATTTTCTGTCGCCAGGTTGCCAGTTCACGCAACACGGCATCTTCGTAGGGAGTCATCAGGAGTTTGATTGAAATTAGCGGGGTTGCCGCCGGTTGGTTTGCCGGACGCCCGTTCCCAGCCGGGCGTTGTTCGACACCTTCTTATACCCTTCAAACGTTGTATTTTCGACGGTCGTATTGTACGAATCCAGACTTAGTTGAATGGCGGTTTTGGTGC
Source organism: Larkinella sp. VNQ87 (assembly GCF_049445795.1). Taxonomy (NCBI): domain Bacteria; kingdom Pseudomonadati; phylum Bacteroidota; class Cytophagia; order Cytophagales; family Spirosomataceae; genus Larkinella; species Larkinella sp. VNQ87. Next base: position 338,282 of record NZ_JBMSDT010000004.1, on the reverse strand, counting down.
TATCGGTGGTTACAAACCGGCAGCCACCGGTAATCCGGCTTTGCTTGATTCTGGCTCCTACAATGCCGCTGTTGATAAACTGGCTGTTTTTAATCAGCAATTCGGTCAGTTGCCCGTTGTAATACCGGATATTACCACCACGGAACGTAGCTCCATTGACGGTGATCCGGCGCGACCCGGAGTTTTCGTAGCTAATGTACACATCTTTATCAAACTCGCAACCAGGGCCAATGATGGTTTCTTCGTTGGTCGACGTTCCCCCACCGTAATTGGCAAACGAGTTCCGGGAACGGGTATTGACGGTTTTTACGCGCGTCATCGTCACCGGCCCGCTAAACGTCAGCGCCCCATCGGTGTCGGTAGCTTCCAGACTTTTTCCGCAGTTTCGGGCCGTGAAATTGGTGATTACAATGCGGTATTGGTGATGCAGCCCTTTCACGGCATTCACGCAATTGTCAGCTTCCCCGTTTAGAATAGTGCCTTTAGCCCGTTCCGAAACGCCAAATCCAACCCGGAAGCCAAAGGCTTTGCAGTGGTTCCAGGTCACCCGGTGGTCAGAATCGGTCTGTTCGCCCTCCGACCAGAATCCGGCGTACGGACTGATGCCTTTGGTATGCCGGGCGACACAATGCAGAAAAACCGTGCCGGGCGCATTGTCGCTGTCGTAGGCATCGCCCACGCAGTCGGTCGCGGTGCAATATTCGAAGCGCGTATTTCGGGCATACCCACCAGCAATGAAGGGCGACTTGCCACCCACCTCATGGTAACGTTTCTGGCCCGTAGCCTGACAATGCCGAAACACATTCCGGTCTGAAATGGCTTTGGTCCCTCCGCCGTTGAATAGCTCGTTTTCCACGACAAATGTGGAAGCGTCCGCGTTCCGGATCAGCACGCGGTCGGCTCCGCTGGCGGTGCAGCCCCCGAAATAAATGCCGCCCTCGATGGGGCTTTTGTCGCAATCGATGGTCAGATCGCGAAAAAAAACCCGCTGTTTTTGATTCGCATAGAATGCGTATCCCCGTTGCGAATTTCGGATGATAACGGTTTTTCCCAATCCCGCCCCCTGAATGCTGATCGCCGAGCCGGTGATTTCGACCGGCCCTTGCATAAACCGTCCGGCCGGATACCTCAACGTCCCTCCTCCCTGGCTTTTGAGAAACGCAATGGCCCGAACGGCCGCCGGAGTCAAGTCGGTGTCACCCGGTTTTTTGTAGTTCAGAATAGAAACCGTGGGTAACCCAAAAGCCGCTGATTGCCAAAGGATAAGCGCAGCAACAAGCCATATATGGATTCGCTTCATTCGAAATTAACGTAATCTATCGAATTATTATGGTTAACTTATCGTTATTTACCTACACCCCCTTTTGACATACAAACCTATTAACCAACGTTTTATGAAAAAAGCGCTGTTAATTTTCTTTGCCCTTCTCCCATTCAGCTTTGCCACCACGGGTACAACCATAAAATCCTCCATCCCTCTGACACTCGATCGCGCCAGTCTGTGGATGGGGATATACAACGAATTAAACCTAGAAAGTACGGGGCTTCGGAAAGAAGTTTTTGATTATGCGCTGCGGGGTTTACAGAAAAACCCGTTTCCAAAGTCGGTACTAAGTATTGTCGATTTGAGCCAACCGTCCAGCAAAAAGCGTCTGTACGTGATCGATCTGGATGCGCATAAACTGCTGTTTCAGACCTACGTGGCCCACGGCCGCAACTCCGGCGAACTGATGGCGGCTACGTTTTCCAACACGGCCTCCTCCTTTCAATCCAGTCTCGGGTTTTACCAGACACTGGGCACCTACCAGGGGAAACACGGTTTGTCGCTGCAACTGAAAGGGCTCGAACGCGGCTTCAATGACAACGCTTTCAGCCGAGCCATCGTCATTCACGGGGCTGATTATGTTTGCGAGGATTTTATCCGGCGAACCGGTCGGCTGGGCCGCAGCCAGGGTTGCCCGGCCGTCGACAATGCCGTTAGCAAAGGCATCATTCAGGCCATCAAAGGCGGTTCCTGCGTGTTTGTGTATTCGCCCAACCCGGATTATCTGCAAAAATCAACCTTTCTGCTGTGATTCCATCGGGAATCACATCGGGCGACCGTCCAGCCCGTACACATCCCGATACACCCGCAGCTTGCCGTTATCATCGACATCCGCCCGGTTATAGACCACAAAAACCGGGAACGGTTTGGGCAGTGTCAGGGTCTCCGGTTTCTGACCAATCATACACCGGTTCATAAATCCTTCGTCCAGGACCGGTTCTTCCATCAGGTAGTTGGCCAGTTCGACCGGTTTCTGCACCCGCATACAGCCGTGGCTCCGCCAGCGGTCGCTGGTCAGGTCGAACAGGTCGCGGGCGTTGGTATCGTGCAAATAAATGGCACCCGGCCCAGTCAGGTTAAATTTGATTAGCCCCAGTGAGTTGCTGCAACCGGATGCCTGCCGAAACCGGTACGGAAAATTTTCTGCCGACATTTCTGCCCAATCGATATCGTCGGGATCGACTACCTGGTTTTTTTCATCCAACACTTCCATGTTCTGGCTGGTTAAAAAACCGGGATCACGCTGTACTTTCGGCAAAATCTCCTTAATACCGATTCCGCGCGGTACATTCCAGTAGGGATAGGTAATAATGTCCGTCAGGTAGGTTGTGAAAAAAGGCGTGCGCGTGTCTTTTTTTCCGGCGATCACCTCCATCGGCAGCAAACATTTCCCGCTTCGGTCGTAAACGTTCAACTGGGCCGCTGGCACATTGACTACCAAAAACTTATCGAACCCGAATCGGTTCAGGTACCGGTAAAAGTTCAGCGTTTGCCGAACCAGCTTTGCCGTATCGGACGCGCCGGTTTGCCGCAAGCGGGTATAATGATTCACCAGCGTGGTGTAGTGCCCAAAAACCGGTGTTTTCTTCAGGGAGTCCAGGGCCGAACGGCCTTCGTCTTTTTTCAGCATGGCGATGGCCCAGACCGTATCCACTTTTTCAGGCAGTTTGTTGTATGTAATCCGCGACGGTTTTAGGCCGTAGCGGAGTTCGAGCAACAGACTGGTGAATTTCTCTCCAAACTCTTTTTTAGTGTCGGTTTCCACGAACGAATACCGCATGGTATCGATCCCGACCGAATCAGCCGCCCGGCAAAGCTGCCGCATGACTTGTTCGGCCTGCGCTCGATCCCAGCCCTCGGCCGGTACATCATTTTTGTTCAGAAGCCCAAAATGTTTCAGGCTAAACCAGCCCACAAGCAATACTACTACCGCACTTGCAACGATTATGACGATATTTCGACGTTCCATTTTCATTTATCCAACTAAGTGACTCTGTACTTACTAAACGCCAATTACGGCGGTGGTGTTTAGCCCAGTCCTCAATTTTAGCCGTTAGGATTCTCTAAAAAAGTCCCGCCAGAGAGTGGTGAATCACCTCCGGCGGGACTTTAACCGATTCGTCCTGAATTGTATAGGCTATTTTTTACGGTTACTCCCGAAGAGATACATGACCGTACCGACAATTAGCCCAATACCAATGGCCCGGGCGACGTGGAATGAAACCGGGGGTGGCATGTCGAGGATGCCTTCCTCGTTGGTGTGGGCGGGTTGTTTGGCATACCGGCCTCCTTTGGGTACCTCCCGGTCGTCAAAATTATGAATCAGATCCTCCAGCAATTGCGGTAATTGAATACCCCGAATGGCTTTCCCGTGGCCGGTTCCAGCTGCCGTAGGATTCAGGGCCGCCAGTTCCTGAATGGAGCGTTTGGAAGCTTCCCAATCGATGGTGAAATACGCCGGAGGACCATGTAGCTCCTCTTTTTGCGTCATGACAGCTAACGCTGAATTCTGGTTCGTGTTCGTAAAGGCATCGCCCGCGATCAACACCCGGTCGCTTTCCCGAAACAACGAAACGTGACCCGGTGCGTGACCGGGCGTGTGAATTACCCGCCAACCGGGCAATTCCGGGATCGTTCCGTCCTGGGAGAACGCCCGAACACGGTCGCCAAAATTGTACGGGGAGGTCGGGAACATCCACGACAGATAAGCCATTGCTCCGCCCCCTACACCCGGGTCCGGCGGTGGATAATGCGATTTCCCCTGCAAAAAGGGCAGTTCCAGCCGATGCGCGTAGATGGGCACATTTCCCCACTCCTTCAGCAACGAGTCTAGTGAACCGGCGTGATCGAAGTGGCCGTGCGTCAACACAATGGCCTGGGGCGGGTTGTTTTCGCCGAACAGTTCGCGGGCTTTCTGCCGAATCGGTTCAACACCACTGGGTGTACCGGCATCGACCAATACCCATTTCCCACCGGGTTGGGCCTCACCCACAAAATAGACATTCACAAAAACATTCTTGATGCCCCGCACGTCTTCGGCGACATCGTACGGGCCCAATTCTTCTTTGGTAACCGGATTGGCGGTCGTCTGACTTTCCATATCCCTCATTGTTATTTGGTTTCCGGTTTAACCCCAACCCTGCCGGATTGTTGACATTACTTATCTACCGTTTCAGAGAAAATTAAAGGCACTTCATCCCAAAACGAGTTCTTCCATACCCGGTCGATGACCAATTTTGCCGGTATACAAAAACAACAGCTACTACCATGAACTTCTTTACCCCACAGCTGCACCGTTCCTTGTTTCGCGCGGGACGAAATGCGCTGTATGCCGCCCTCCTGCTCTCAGCAGCGTTTTCCTGCAAAAAAGATCCGGAAGTTGAACCCGACTCAGGAAAAGTTGTCTTCTGGTCCGCCAATGAAGCGATCTCCACCATCAAAGTAGATTGTTATGTCGACGGAAATAAAATCGGGACGTTAAGCAAAGTGACAAATTCGGCTCCTTCCTGTGATGCCTCCGGTTCGCCCATTGCCACCGTGTCGGCGGGTGAACACGAACTGGAATTCCGGGCGGCCAATGGCCAAAGTTTTACCGAAACCTTCGAGGTCGAAGCCGGGAAGTGCGTTGATTTTGAGTTGATGTAAGCCCACCAGGCGGTTTCCCCTTTCATTATTTCGTTATTCGTTATTCAATATTCGCTATTCGATATTAAAAAGACACGAATAATGAATAACGAATAACGAAAGGGAGGTAAGCGACGGGCAAATTATCATAAACAATTCCCCCGGTTACAAAATTGTGTATCTTTACGGCCGCAAACCGCCGTAGAGAATGCGAGTTCTGAAAGTAACCAAATATAGCCCTATTTTGCACGAATTGCGGGCATCGTGGGGCGTGCTGCAAGCCGGAAAATACCTCCTCACGGAGTCAATGCAGAATAAAGGCCCGCACGAAGATTTTTTTGCCTACCAGAATGCAATCGCCGAAATTGGCCGTATTGAACGCAAACTCGACATCCTGTACGATGAAATTCAGGCTATCGAACTGTTGCACCAGGCCGCTATTCTGACCGGAAACTTCGAGAACCTATCGGACCGCAAACGGTCGGGCGATAGCTCTCCGATGAACTAGTGCAACACCCGCACCCCCGCCTGCCTGTATAACTCCAGAATGTCCGAAGCCGCTTCCTGATCCGTCACCAACGTTTGAATCAGGCTCAGGGGAGCCACCTGCACGTATTTGTCTTTTTCCAGCTTCGTCGAATCACACAACAGATACGACACTTCGGCCTGAGCAGCCATCGCCAGGGTCATGCCCGCTTCCACTTCGCTGTGCGCCGACAAACCGTGCCGGACCGAAATTCCATCGATGCCCAGAAAGGCTTTTTGCGCCCGGTATCGCAGGATGTGTTCATGCGCAATCAACCCGTGGACGGCCTGACGCTTCGCATCGACCTCCCCACCCACCAAATTCACCTTCACCTCTGAATTCAGCAGTTCATTGACCACCGGTAACGAATTGGTAATGACTTGGATACGCTTCATTCGAATAAATTGACAGAGCCGAAAAACCGTACTGCCGCAATCCATAAATATGATATCCCCTTCCTGAATTTCCTGAGCGGCCAGTCGGCAAATATGGTCCTTGTTTTCGGCGTTGACGGCGGTTTTATTAACGAACTGCACCGGATTACGGGCCAGTTCCACTTTCATCGCTCCGCCGTGGGTGCGGTAAAGCAGGCCATCGGCCGCCAGCAAGGTCAAATCCCGCCGAATGGTAATTTCCGAAGTTTGGATCAGATCGGCTAATTCCTTCACGTCTACCGTACCCCGTTCTTCGACCGTTTGTAAAATAAGCCGTTTGCGGTTTGGAAACCTCATAGACTAGCTGTTAATTTGAACAAAAATAATCAATTTTTATCAAAATCAATTATGAACAATCCACGTATTAAACTCCTTCGGGAAGAAGTTTTATCCAATAACTGGTACATTCTCCGAAAAGTAACATTTAACTACTTACGAAACGACGGAATCTGGGAAACGCAGTCTCGGGAAGCGTACGACCGGGGCAACGGTGCAACCATTTTACTACATAATCCCGAAAAAGACACCGTTATCCTGACCCGACAATTCCGGATGCCGACTTATGTCAATGGGAATGCGAGCGGAATGCTGATCGAAGCCTGCGCTGGACTGCTCGATAATGACAATCCGGAAGACGCGATCCGACGGGAAACCGAGGAAGAAACCGGTTTTGTCGTCACGAACATTCGTAAGGTGTTTGAAGCCTACATGAGTCCGGGTTCCGTGACTGAGAAATTGTATTTTTTCACGGCTGAATACTCCGACCAGACCGAAAAACGAATCGGGGGCGGAATCGACGAAGAAGACATTGATGTACTTGAACTCAAGCTGACGGACGCCATGCAGATGATTACACGGGGCGAAATTTCCGATGGCAAAACCATCATGCTCCTTCAACACCTCTGCTTGGAACAAAAGATGGTCGCGTGAGTGGAATAACCTAAAACCGACGTACCAAACCGACAATCTTTCAAAACCGGTCTGTTTGGTACGAAAAAAATTGAGAGATGGTAGCTAGATGGCGGACACCGCAGCTTTTGTACCGGGAAAATGGCAGATGGGAATTTCAATTCACATTCCGCTGTCCGGTAAACCGTTCATTTAACAGGCTCCAGCCGCTCTTGTTTGCACGTTTTCTATGAGCGACTGGGCCTGTTTTCAAGCATACGGTGATAACGGAATCCGGTGTCAATAGTAATAGTCGCGTCGGGAATTCCGACGAATCACGACCGGCAGGCCACTCAGGTAAAAATCTTCAATAGGTTGTTCCCAAACCTGATTGAAACGTTCAACTAAATTTTCAGAGTTTGCTTTCTTGTTGCTCTTTATATCCATTTTGTACAATTCATCACCTAGGATGCAGGATAGAAAAAAAAAGGCGTCGTATTTCATCTGGTCAAGCTGTTTAGTGTTACAAAATTCTTTAAAGTGCATTAAAACAACGTGTAAGCCACATTAAAGCAGAATTAAAAGGTACACTTGGCAGCATTCAGGAATTAAAACCAGATTAAAAACACATTTTTTCATCTTTTTTTAGTTCAAACTTCAAGACCCTATTCTCAATCCAACTTTTATCCGGGAGCTCGTTTTGTCTAAAATTTGTTTTGAAGCCAGAAACCGTTTCAAACACCATGACTACCTCCATCGAGTTATTTTCAGACATGTTACGCTCCCTTGTCGCGCTGAGGAAATACGTGAAAATTTTCTATATGACCGATTTAAACGAACTCTTGCAGGAAACGTCGATCATCACCGCTTTTAACTCCGAGCCTGCAGGCGATTTCATTGCGCTGTCGTCTGGCAACTCCATACCTTTGAAGCGACTGGTTACAGTCAATGGTGTATACGCCCCGGGACATGAGGATTATGAAAGCTGTCTGGATTGTCGACTATAACCCATTGGTGAGAGACTTGAATGAAAAAAAGGCCTGATTCGCCGATTTGGTTTCTGGTCAAAAGGCTATTTTGTATAAATAAATGAAAAAACTGTTGGATTGGACTCGAAAAAAAGGGTTCTTTAGGAAATTTTCAATCCCAATTCAATGCAAACAGGAGTAGTTAAATTTTTTAATGAAACCAAAGGATACGGTTTCATTAAACCTGATGGTCCGGGTGAAGACGTTTTCGTCCACTCAACGGGTCTGGTCGATCAAATTCGCGAAAACGACAAAGTGAAATTTGAAGTGGAGCGCGGCAAGAAAGGTTTAAACGCCGTCAACGTAGAATTGGTATAATCGGAAGATAACACCATTTAACTGACACTTGAAAACAGGCCGGCGGCCTGTTTTTTTTTGCCCGCTGAGAACGAAGCAATTACCCCTCGAGGCCGGGATTTCCTGCCTATTTCCGTTGAAAAACCGGCCATTCCTGCTTTTTTTGCAGTCGTATTTTACCAATTGCCCTTCATGAGTCCGACGACTGAATCCAATCCTTTAGCCGCCCGCATTGCCCGTCTGCTTTCGCTGAATATCCGTCAGGTTGCCAATACCGTGCAGTTGCTCGACGGGGGTGCGACGGTACCTTTTATTGCCCGTTATCGTAAAGAAGCCACCGGCCAACTGGACGAAGTGCAAATAACCGTCATCAAAGATACCTACCAAAAGCTGCTCGAACTCGACAAACGGCGGGACGCCATCCTGAAATCGATCGACGATCAGGGCAAGCTGACGGCTGAGCTGCGCCAGAAACTCGAAACCGCCGATTCGCTGACGGAACTCGAAGATTTGTATTTGCCCTACAAACCAAAGCGCAAAACCCGGGCTACCATCGCCATCGAGAAAGGGCTGGAACCGCTCGCAAAACTGATTTTCAGCCAGCGCGAACCTACCATCGAGCGAAGAGCCTCCTCCTTTGTAAACGATCAGGTGCCGTCGGTTTCGGATGCGTTGCAAGGCGCCCGCGACATCATGGCCGAATGGATCAGCGAGAATGCCGACGCCCGCCAGCGTATCCGGAATCTATTCGAGCGCGAAGCCATTCTCCGATCGACCGTGAAGAAAGACAAGGAAACCGTTGGCATCAAGTATAAAGACTATTTCGATTTTGCCGAGCCGCTGCGCCGAATTCCCTCCCACCGGCTGCTCGCCATTCGGCGTGGCGAGGCCGAGGGCATTTTGTCGGTGAGTATCGCGCCCGACGAAGACGCTGCGCTGGACCGGCTGGATCGGCAATTTTTGCGACCCGGTTCGTCGGAAAGCATCGACCAGGTTGCCATTGCCATCAAAGACAGTTACAAACGACTCATCAAACCGTCGATCGAAACCGAGTTTGACAACCTGTCCAAACAGAAAGCCGATCAGGAAGCCATCCGGATTTTTGCCGACAACCTGCGGCAACTCCTGCTGTCGCCCCCGCTCGGTCAGAAACGGGTGTTGGCGATTGACCCTGGCTTTCGGACCGGGTGTAAAGTAGTTTGCCTCGATGCTCAGGGAAATCTGCTGACTAACGATGTTATTTACCCCGACAGCAAACGCGATCAGGCCCGACAAACGCTGCTGAAGCTGGTGGCGACACACCAGATCGAAGCCATTTCGATTGGGAACGGAACCGCCGGACGCGAAACCGAGGAGTTTGTTCGGGGCCAGGATTTCGGCAAAACCGTTCCGATTTTCATGGTCAGTGAGCAGGGCGCTTCCATTTATTCGGCTTCGGAAGTGGCCCGGCAGGAGTTTCCGAACCAGGACGTGACGGTCCGTGGGGCGGTTTCGATTGGTCGGCGGCTCATGGACCCGCTGGCAGAACTGGTCAAAATTGACCCGAAATCGATTGGCGTCGGGCAATACCAGCACGATGTCGATCAGGGCGAATTAAAGGACAGCCTGGATCGGGTAGTCGAGAGTTGCGTCAACCAGGTCGGGGTTTCCCTCAATACGGCCAGCAGTCACCTGCTGCGGTATGTGTCCGGTTTGGGGCCGCAACTGGCGCAGAACATCGTGGAATACCGCGCACAGAACGGGCCGTTCCAATCGCGCGATCAACTGAAAAAAGTGGCCCGGCTGGGGGCAAAAGCCTTCGAGCAGTGTGCCGGTTTTCTGCGCATCGACCAGGCCCGTAACCCGCTCGATAACAGCGCCGTTCACCCGGAAAGCTACCCGGTAGTCGAACGCATGGCCCGCGATCTGAAGTGTACGGTGGGCGATTTGATGAAAAAAAATGAACTCCGGAAGCAGATTAAGCCCGAACAGTACGTTACCGATATAGTAGGGCTACCGACACTCCGCGACATTCTGGCCGAACTCGAAAAACCGGGTCGCGACCCGCGCGAGTCGCTGACGGTGTTTGAATACGATGACCGCGTTCGAAAACCGGAAGACCTGCACGAAGGCATGGTGTTGCCCGGCGTCGTGACCAACGTAACGGCGTTCGGTGCGTTTGTCGATATTGGCGTTAAGCAGGACGGACTGGTCCATATTTCGCAACTGGCCAACCAGTTTGTTTCCGACCCGCGTCAGGTGGTCAGCGTTCACCAGAAGGTAAAAGTGAAGGTGCTGGAGGTAGATTTACAGCGCAAACGCATTGCCTTAACGATGAAAATTTGATAGTTTGTCCATCGGTTTCTGGCTGGTTCTACCAGCCGTCCGATTCTATTCCATTATTTTCTCCCGATCAAACCGTTAAACGTTGAACCTCAAACGTTAAACGAAAACGTATGATAAGGACTCTTTATCGCCCCGTCTGGATTGCCGCTCTGGTGCTTTTGGTGTCTTCCTGTTCGTTTCTGAAAACGTCGCGGTACGTTCCGCCCGCCCAGCGGAAATCGACCGTTGCAGCCCGAAAACCGGTGGCCAAACCGCTCAAAACCGTCGATTCAAAAACGTATCAGCAGGGCTATGTGCCCGAAGTGGTGAAAGTGGCCCGGACCTACACCGGAACCCCCTATCGGCTGGGCGGCTCCACCTCCGACGGCATCGACTGTTCGGGGCTGATTTTTGCGGCTTTCAATACCGTCGGTTTGCAAATGCCCCGGGTTTCGTGGCAGCAGTCGGAAGTGGGCTACGAGGTCGAAGTTCCTCAGATTCAGGCGGGTGATTTGCTCTTTTTTGTACCCGATGACGGCAAAACCGGGTATGTGTCGCACACGGGCATCGTGACGGAAGTGCGCGGGCCGTCGGACATCCGGTTTATTCACGCATCTTCGTCGCGCGGGGTTCGGGAAGACAACCTGTTTTCGAATTACTTCAAAGGCCGGTTTGTGAAAGCCGTCCGGCCTTTCTAAGCATCAATTTTAAGAAACTCGGCCGCCATTTCGAGCGTTTGCCGGTAGCTGGCCTGCGGGGGCGTGTACGAGAGCGAGTAAGCGCCGGAGCGGTATTCGTCCAAAACCGTCGCCAAAGGCCGGAAGCGCAGATCGGCCACTTCGTCGGGCTGCATCACAAACTGCCCGAGCGTTCGATCAACCCGGAAAAGATACACGGCCGCGTGTTCCCGATCAAACAACGATACGGCCTCGTCAATGGCTTCCACATCGACCATTCCCAAAAAATGAAGTTCTCCGGCTTCGGGTCGTACGCCGATTTCCTCCTCAATTTCCCGAATGGCACAGGCTTCGTAGGTTTCGCCGGGGTCGAGGTGCCCGCCCACGCATACATCCCAGTAATTGGGCAGATACCGCTTGTCAGGGTGACGCAAACTCAACAAGACTTCGTTCTGCGTATTTAACACCACGATTTCGGAGGTGCGATGCCAGTCGCCGTCGCGGTGGGCGTCGTGTTTGGGTTTAGTAAAACCCAGCGGCCGGTTTTGGGCGTCGAAGATTTCGAGTAATTCCATAAAAAATCGCCTGGCTGCGGCTGGCTGATGATCGGTGTTTTTAAACCCTGTCAACGGTTGAAAACCCTGACAGGGTGTGGCCCGGTTTTATCGCTTCAGATGAACGGTTCAACTGTAAACTCACTTTTTAACCTCCGTTATCAAATAATCAAGGAGTTCCAGGAAAGATAGCCTGGCAAAATTATAATTCAGCCGATGATAACCGACAATTTGTTCACGGCTATTCACTACCCGTGCTCTTAACTGCTCAAGTTGCTCAAGTAAGCCTTTCTTATCAAGTTTTTTGACAGCTTTGGCGATATCTTCAGGCCAAAGCCCAAAAGCATCGATCCCACAACAGCCTGCCAAACACTCCGTTTCCAGGTAGTTCCAAAATTGCCCCAAGGGATCTTTAGCGTTGTGATATTTGGCGATGGCATCAGATGAGTATCCAAGTAATTCGTCTACTTCCAGAACAGAATCAGGATCATAATCAAACTCAATCAGCTTTATTTCCTGATCAGGTCCTATTGAAATTGTCTGAGCCATACTGATCTGAAAATTAGCACATATTAGGGTAAAATACTGAACTTTAAACCATTCAAAAGGCTATTAGTCCTATCAATCCTTTCACACAAAAAACCGCATGGCTGCGGTTTATGTAAAGTTGCCAAAAATAACTCATTACGCAAAGATCCACCGGTCCGCATATTGTCCTAGACACGCGGAAAAACCGGTTTTCACCGCTGTAACACTTCATCGATAAACCCCTGCGCTTTCGCTTCTTCGGCTTTCATCCAGTAATCCCGGTCGGCGTTGCGCTCGATTTCCTCGACGGCTCGACCGCTGTGGTGGGCCATGATCTCGTACAGTTCCTGCCGCAAAATGACGATCTGACGGGCGGTGATTTCAATATCGACGGATTGCCCCTGCGCCCCGCCGTGCGGCTGGTGAATCATCACCCGGGCGTGGGGCAAGGCCGAGCGTTTGCCGGGCGCTCCGGCGCAGAGCAAAACCGCCCCGAACGACAACGCCACGCTGGTGCAGATCGTCGCGACGTCGGGCCGGACGTACTGCATGGTGTCGTAAATGCCCAACCCGGCGTAGACCGACCCGCCGGGGCTGTTGATGTAAAAAAGGATGTCTTTTTTCGGATCGGCGGATTCCAGAAAAAGAAATTGGGCGATGATGATGTTGGCAATGTTGTCGTCGACGGCGGCACCGAGGAACACGATCCGGTCGGCCATCAGCCGGGAGAACACGTCGACCTCACGGAAGTTCATGGGTCGCTCCTCGATCACGGCCCGCGTCATGTTTTCGACCTGGTGCAAATACCGGTCGACGGTCAGGCCATTCAAACGTTGATCATACACCGCGAATTTTCGAAACTCGCTTTGGCTAAGCTCGGGGTAATACATACGTCAAAAAATAAGGATGAATGAAATTGAAAAGACAATACGATCTCGGACGACCCGAAACGGGTCGTTTTTTTGGAAAAGACGGTTTTGAAAAAGGAGGAAGCGACCGGTTTATCCGAACAGCCGGGTGTGCATACCATCGAGTTCCCGGCGGAGTTGCCGCCGACCGGCCAGCCGAAGGGCTTGGTAAGCCAGCTTCTGAGCCGCAAGCTTCCATTGCCAGTCGCGGTCCCACAACAACCGGATTTCTACCTCCATCCGCTGTTCTTCATTCAGAGTCTCGTGCAGGTAAGCATCGAGCCGTTGGACTTCTTCCAGTGCAGGGCGCATAGCATTCAGGAATTAAAGTGATCGATAGTGAGATGCCCAACGGCTTTGCGGAGCCGTTCCAGGCACTTAAATTTCTGAACGGTAGCCGTGCGGACATTCCGGTAGCCGTGTTGTGTGGCAATTTGCTCCAGGTGTTGCCCGAAGTAATAAAAACTGACCAGAATGGATTTGCAGGTTTCGCCCAGTTGCTCTACAAACGTCATCAGCTTCAACGGGGGCCGATCAGCATCATCCTCCGGCTCTGTCCAAACGGTATCAGCTTCGGTTGCGGTCAACGGCGATTTTCGGGCACGTTTTGTCAACTCCTGCCGCCAGCGGTTTTTGCAGATGCCCATCAGGTAAGTCCTCACCGACGAGGTCAAAACCCGGTTTTCGTGGACGGTCTGCTCGTAGAACGTGATGATGGCTTCCTGAAAAACATCTTTCGCATCCTGGTCGGAGCCACCGTGTTCGCGGACGTAGTGTCGAACCATCGGAAAAGTTTCGGCGTAGATTCGCTCCAGCGTGAGCGCCCGGTCGGTCAGCAGGGCGGCTTTTATCGAAAGGCCTTGGGTGATGGTCATACGCTTTTTTAAGGTTAATCAGAAACCGGCGCAAAAATCACCCAAGGTAGGCACAAAAATTTTGAAAACCGGTTCGGGAAGCCCACAGCCGGGAAGCGCAAAAAAGAAAAAGCCTTCGACCGGATGGATCGAAGGCTTTTTGTCTGCATTCTGTGGAGATAGTCGGATTCGAACCGACGGCCTCTACAATGCCATTGTAGCGCTCTAGCCAACTGAGCTATACCCCCTTTTTTTCGTGGTGCAAAGATGCCGTAAATCTTCAGAAAAAGCAAGGGGTCTGCAAAGATTTCGCGCCAGATTATTGCGCTACTAACTCGGCGTCGGCAATAATGTAGTTCAATTCGTAAATATTGTCGGCGTTCAGCTTGAGCGTTCCCCGGAACGTCCGGCGCTCATCGGTTTTGAACTTCATGCCGCTTTTCTTGAATTTCAGCGATACCACCGACTCCGGCCCGGCGCCCCCGCAAAAGAAACAGGCGCTGTACGGAAACGCCGACAGCACGTAGGTGTTCGACTCAATATCTACCGGCAGTACATAGCCCGTCAGTTCGACCGGTTTGCCGCTCAGTTTCTGAACCCCGGCCCCAAATGTCGGGTAAAGCATGTAAACCGATTCTTCCGGGTACCATTTTTTCTTAAATGTAACGTCACGCAGCGTTTCCCACGACAGTTTGACCGGTTCGGCAACGGAAGCCGACGGGCGAAGATTCGTGGGAGTACCGGGCGTAAAACCGGCTAATGTCAGCACGCTCAGCAGAGCCAGAAAGCAGACGTTTTTTTTCATGAGTAGGTCGCGTTCGGATTAATACAAATCTACGTCGATTTATGCAAAAAAAACAACAGGATGCGGGGATTGGTTCGGATTTGGAGTCCGTTGACGTATAAGTTCGGACAGGTAATCCTCCAAATATTATAAATTTTGTTACCTTTACCTTAATCAACGTTGGTACGAATATAAACCGTGTCGGAAGTCGTAAACGAAAGCGCTCAGCATACGCAGCCTTCAGCCCGTCATTTTAACCGCCTGTTTCTAACGACGCTGGTCATCATTGCCATGCTTCTGACGGCGGCCGAAATCGTGACTCAGTTTCAGACCCGGCGCGAATCCGAACGCGTGCTGGTCATTCAGATGGCCTCGGCGCAGCGCCACCAAAGTCAGCAACTGGTGAGTAAAATTCTCCAGTTGACCCAAGTCGGCGACCCGGCCCGGTTTCAAGCCCAACTAGCTGAAATCAAGCAGCTTTTTGGCCGCTTTGAAACCAATCAACTCAACATTGAGCAGGGGACGGTGCCCGGTTATGCGGTGATGTTTCAAAACAGCGATAGTGTCCGAATCCGTTACCAGACCCTGCGTCCGTATTTCTTCGGTTTCCGGTCCAGTATTCAACAAATTGTCCAGCAGGCTGAACAGGCCCAATCCCCTGAACAATTCAAGGCAACGGTGGATTTAACGAAGCTGATGGCTAACGACACGCCTTATCTGGAAAAGATAGATGAGGTAGTTCAGCAATACACCCGGGAAACGCTGGAGAATGTGGATACAACCCGGTTAATCGAGTTTGTGATTTACCTGTTGACGCTGATCACGCTGGTCCTGGCGGGTTGGTTTATTCTGCGCCCGGCCGTTAACAAGTTTGAAGGCTTGATCAATCAACTGGTCGAAGCCGAAACCCGGACGGCCACCACCAACCGGAAGCTTCTTTCGCTAAACCGGGCGTTGAAAGAAACGCGGCAACAACTTTTCGACGCCACCCGACAGCAATACCAGCAACAGATGGACGAACAGAAGCTACGGACGTCGTACCTGGTGGCTGGCCAGGAAGAAGAACGGAAGCGGCTCTCGCGGGAATTGCACGACGGGATTGGTCAAATGCTGACGGCGATTAAATTGCAGGTGGAAAGTTTTGAGAAAAGTTTGAGCAATAAAGAGAAGGAAACCAAAAGTTTTATGGTCCTGAAAAACCTCATTGCCCAAACGATTCAGGAGACTCGCAATGTATCTAACAACCTGATGCCCACGGTCTTAAGCGACTTTGGTCTGGTTCCGGCCGTGAAGATGCTGGCCGACACCCACGACAAGGATAGTAAGATCGATATAATTTTTCACACGAACCTATCCAATACACGTCTGGATAAAAGCGTTGAAATAGGCGTATACCGGATTGCTCAGGAAGCCGTCAGCAATGCCATCCGCCACGCCGACCCCCGCCAAATTACAATTGATCTCTTCGAAAAAGACAATTATCTGCATTTGATTGTCAACGACGACGGGAAAGGGTTCCGAATTCACCGGAGCAAGAAAGAGGACGTAAAACGGCCCTCGCAGGGCATTCACAACATGAATGAGCGCGCGGCACTGATCAACGGTAAATTTAAAATTTCATCAGCGCCCGATAAAGGCACCAAAGTTCAAGTCAGTATACCATTTAAACTTGCACACCAGGAATATGAGTACACTCAAACTGATGCTGGTTGACGACCACTCGATTGTCCGCAACGGAATTCGCTCTTTACTGGAACAGAACGATGAATTTGTCATCGTGGAAGAAGCCGGCGATGGCGAAGAAGCCCTTGAAAAACTGAAAAGCCAGCAACCGGATGTTGTCCTGATGGACATTTCACTGCCGGGGATGTCGGGCATTCAGACGACGCAGATTATTTCCCGTCTGTACAAAAACATCAAAACCCTGATGTTGTCGATGCACAACAACGAGGATTACATTCTTCGTTCAGTAGAAGCCGGGGCTTTCGGCTACATCCTGAAGGACTCGTCGAGCGACGAGATGATGAAAGCTCTGCGCACCATTGCCGGGGGGGAAAAGTACTTCAGCTCGCCCGTAGCCACGATTATCCTCAACGGCTACATGCACCAGTTGAAGAAAACCGAACGCACCAGCAAGGTCCGGCGGTCGAAACTGTCGAAGAAGGAAAAGGAAATTCTGCAATTCCTGGTCGATGGCATGAGCAGCCGCGAAATCGCCGAAAAACTCCAGCTTTCGGTCCGGACCGTCGATAACCACCGCGCCAACATGATGCGTCGGCTCCAGGTTAAAAATGCTGCGGAACTCGTCAAAATGGCCGTTGAGGAGAAATTAATTTAATTTCTTCAGGCACTTTTTACCTATAGCCCTGTGTTCAATAACCACTGAACGGCAGGGTTATTTTTTCATTTTTCAGGAACAAAGTCTATAGCGTTTCTGTATTAACCCAACTCGTTGAGTAAAATTGAAGGAGAAAAGAGGAGCAATCTATTGACAATCAGAATCTTTTTTATGTATTCTTGCACTCTTTCTCTTCCAGCTTACGTATAACTACTAAACCATTTCAAATATGGCACTCCGATTAGGCGACATTGCCCCGGACTTTACAGCAGAAACCACTGAGGGCACTATCCACTTCCACGAATGGCTCGGCAACTCCTGGGGCATGATTTTTTCGCACCCGGCCGATTTTACCCCGGTTTGTACGACTGAGTTAGGTCGTACCGCCCAATTGAAAGATGAATTCGAAAAACGCGGTGTAAAGGTTATTGCGGTTAGCGTCGACCCGCTCGAATCGCATACCGAATGGGTGAAAGACATCAACGAAACCCAGAGCACGACCGTTAACTTCCCGCTTATTGCCGACCACGACCGCAAAGTGGCCGAGCTTTACGACATGATTCACCCGAATGCGTCGGAAAAAGCGACTGTCCGCTCGGTGTTCATCATCGGTCCCGACAAAAAAATTAAACTGACGCTGACGTATCCGGCATCGACGGGACGGAATTTCTTCGAGATTCTGCGGGTGATCGATTCGCTCCAACTGACGGCGAACTATCAAGTCGCGACTCCGGCCGACTGGCAGGACGGGCAAGATGTGATCGTCGTTCCGGCCGTCAGCACCGAAGATGCGATTCAGAAATTTCCGAAAGGTGTCAATATCGTCAAGCCGTACCTGCGGACAACTCCGCAACCGAATAAATAAGATATTGTACCAACTACCATCTACCGGTAAAACCGTACCATCGTCGGCTTTACCGGTTTTTTATGGCCCTCTATGGCCCGTTACGGACATTTAGCTCATTATTCAAACAATCTACCCGGTGAGTCGTTTCGCTTTTGTAACCAAAATCAAACAACGTTATGGAAGTATTTGAGCAAACCCGTCCGAAAGGATCCGTTAAGAATCCAAATCCTACCCACAAAGAAGGCCCGGTCGCGGAAGCCATTGAAGAGCAAACCGCCAAGCTACCCTCCGATGTATTTCTGTGGGCATCACTGGCTTCGATGGGGGTATCGCTGTTTTATAAAATTCAGGGTGAAAACGAGAAAGCACTTTTTGTGGGCCAGTGGGCAGCTCCCTTTTTGTTGTTAGGTCTTTATAACAAAATCGTGAAACTCGAAGGGCACGACTAAGTTGTTGAACGAATTTGCGGTTGAGTGAAAAGTCTCTGGACATTCAGTTGGTATTTCAATCAATCGCGAATTCGCCCCATAACTTACAAAAAAGGGAGAGGGAGGAGCGGATAGAAGAAGGTAAAGGAGGTTAAATTTTCCTTTCCCCTTCCATCCGCTCCACCCTTTCTCCTTTTTCTGCTTACTTTTGCCCCGTATGAGTCGGCTGGTCCTGTTACTTTATCGAAAAAGAAAGGTACTCGTTTGGCCGTTTCTGGCGTTATGCCTGTTGCTGGTCGGGTTGTGGTGGCAGCGTTCGCTGGAAAAAGTCAATGAATTGCAGTGGCAGTTTGTAAACGGATATGGTATTCGCATACCGTTGAAGTATACCGTCCATGGCATCGATGTTTCGCACCACAACAGCCGCATCAACTGGAAACGGGTTTGCCAGGCACAGGCCGACGGCGTTGCCCTGCAATTCGTTTTCGTAAAAGCCACTGAAGGCGCTACCCTTATCGACCGCCGTTTTAAACACAACTGGCAGGAAGCCCGCAAAGCCGGACTCCGACGAGGAGCTTACCATTTTTACCACCCCAAACGGGACCCGGAGAAACAGGCCCGTAACTTCATCAAAACCGTGACGCTTCAGCCCGGCGACTTTGCTCCGGTGCTGGATTTTGAACGAAACGCCAATGGCAAAGTGCCCGCCGATCAGTTGATTGCCGACATCCGGGTCTGGCTGCGCATCGTGGAGGATCACTACGGCGTCAAGCCGATCATTTACGTCAACCGCCATTTTTTCAAACTATACATCGACGGCAATTTCGATGAGTATCCGCTCTGGATTGCCGACTATTCGACCAATCACCCGCGTGCATTCAAGGCCGAACGGTTGTACATTTGGCAGCACAACGAAAAAGGCTCCGTTGACGGCATCCGTGGCAATGTCGATTTTAATGTGTTTATCTTCGAACCCGACCGATTGAACGAAATTTGTCTTTGACCCCATAAATCATGCAACCTACCCATTCTTTTCTGCAACTTCCGGCTTATCAGCAACTCCAGGACCATTACGAGCAACTTAAAGAACGCCATCTGCGGGACCTTTTTGCCGAAAACCCCAGCCGGTTTAATCATTTCTCACTTCGTTTCGAAGACATTCTGGTCGATTTTTCCAAAAACCGCATCACCAGCGAAACGCTGACCCTGCTGCGTCGGCTGGCGGGCGAAGCCGGTTTATATGAGGCCATTGAGAAAATGTTTGCGGGCGACCGCATCAACGTGACCGAAGACCGGGCAGTTTTACACGTTGCCCTACGAAACCGCTCAAATACGCCCGTGCTGGTGGATGGAAAAGATGTGATGCCGGACGTGAACGAAGTACTGGATAAAATGAAAAGCTTTGCCGACCGGATAGCCTCAGGCGACTGGAAAGGCTATACCGGCAAACCCATCACCCAACTGGTCAACATCGGGATCGGTGGCTCCGACCTCGGCCCAGTCATGGTGACCGAAGCACTAAAACCGTATGCCGTGCAGAAAGACGGCAAACCACAACTAGAGGTGCATTTCGTGTCGAACGTCGACGGGGTACACATCTACGAGACGCTGCAAAAACTCAACCCTGAAACGACGTTGTTCATGATTGCCTCGAAGACGTTCACGACGCAGGAAACGATGGCCAATGCCCATTCGGCGCGGCAGTGGTTCCTGGATCATTCGGGCGACGAATCGGCCGTAGCCAAGCATTTTGTGGCTATTTCCACGAACAAAACCGAGGTTGAGAAATTCGGCATCGATCCCGAAAATATGTTCGGTTTCTGGGATTGGGTCGGTGGCCGCTACTCACTCTGGTCGGCAATCGGTTTGTCGATTGCCTGCTACATCGGGTTCCACAACTTTGCGGAGTTGCTGGAAGGCGGGCATGCGATGGATTTGCATTTTAAAAATACGCCCCTCGAAGAAAACATTCCGGCAACCCTGGCGCTGATTGGCATCTGGTACAACAACTTTTTTGGGGCCGAATCGCACGCCATTTTGCCGTATGACCAGTACATGCACCGGTTTGCAGCCTATTTCCAGCAGGGCGATATGGAAAGCAACGGCAAATCCGTCGACCGGAACGGCCAACCGGTGGCCTACCAAACCGGCCCTGTGATCTGGGGAGAACCCGGCACGAACGGACAACACGCTTTCTATCAGTTGATTCATCAGGGCACGAAGTTGATTCCGTGTGATTTCATCGCGCCAGCCATCAGCCACCGGCCGCTAGGGAACCACCATAAGATGCTGTTGTCCAATTTCTTCGCCCAGACCGAAGCCCTGATGAATGGCAAATCCGGCGAGGAAGTCGTGGGCGAACTCGTGAAAGCGGGCAAGAGCGAAGACGATGTCAAACTGCTGATGCCATTCAAGGTCTTTTCGGGAAACCGACCCACCAACTCCATACTGGTGAAGCAGATTACCCCCCGAACCCTCGGCAGCCTCATTGCGATGTACGAACACAAAATCTTTACGCAGGGCGTTATCTGGAATATCTTCAGCTTCGATCAGTGGGGCGTTGAACTCGGTAAACAGCTTGCCAACCGTATTCTGCCTGAGCTGGCCGATGATCATCCGGTGGCGTCGCACGACAGCTCAACCAATGGATTGATCAATTATTATAAAGAATTACGAAATTCGTAAACAATCCAAGAGTAAGCCTGTTAGAAAGGTGTATGCGTTGCATGCACCTTTTTTTTATACAACTTTTACAACGTTATGATCATGAAACGGAGCAGTACAATGCTGGCACTTTGCCTGCTGGGAACGTGGAGCGGATTTGCTCAAACCATGTCGTCGGATACTACGAGAGTACAATCGAACACGACGACAACGACCATCAATCAGACTGGGACTGACACGACATACCGCTCGAATTCGGGAAACAATACGATGAATAATTCGTCGGCGACCAGCACGAGCCCGTCGAACAGTTCGTCGTATTCGACCACCCCGAACACGAGTGGTTCTTATTCGAGCAGTTCAACCCGTTCTTCGACAACCGATTACAGCAGCCGGGAACGGCGCCCCCGCGCCGACAAACCGTACAAAGCCTTTACGGGTGGTTTTTACGTGGGTGCTAACACAACCCGTTACCGGGGCGAAGACATCGACGGTGATAATCCCTCGGGGCGCCTGGGCTATCAGGTTGGGGCATTTGTCCGGGGCGGTGGCCGTCTGTACGGGCAGTTGGGTGTTGAGTATTTTGCGTCCAGTTCCAATTATTTCCGTCCCGGTGATGGCGCTTCGCTGGAGGACATTTCCGGCCGAATCAACACCAAATGGCTGCAAGTTCCGGTGCTGGTGGGTGTAAAACTGGCGCAGTCGGAGCGCGGTATCTCGGCCGTTCGGCTGGGTGTTGGGGCTGAATATGCCAATCGGTTGAGCAGCAGCAACACGATTGACATCGACAATGATGAAATCAAAAGCGGCACGTTTCTGGGGTTGGCCAACCTGGGCTTCGACATTGGTCCGGTATTGATCGACATCATGTACCACCACGGTTTTTCCGATGCCATCGAAGGCTTTAACGACTCCCAACGGCGCTCATTGGGTGTCAATGTCGGCTTCAAGTTTTAATCGAGCAATCGAATTTAAAAAAAGCCTCCTGTATCGCTCAGGGGGCTTTTTACATATTACTCCTGTCGGATTAGTTCACCTCCGACACCAGCATTTCCACTAGCTGGGTGGCCGTCAGTTTTTGCTGTTCGCCCGTTACCATGTTTTTCAGTGCCAGCAATCCGGTTTGCATTTCTTCCGAACCAATGAGCACCACGTAAGGAATGTGTTTGGCATTGGCGTAATCCAATTGTTTTTTCAGTTTGGCTGTATCGGGATAAGCCTCCGTCGGAATGTTTCCGGCCCGCAACTGACTCAGCAAGGGAAGCCCAATCGACCGAGCTTCCGGATCGAGATGAACCACCAGCACCCTGGTAGATTGCAAACCGGTTTCCGGAAATAGCTTCAGTTCCTCCATGACATCGTATATCCGGTCGACGCCCAGAGAAATGCCCACACCCGACAAGCCCGGCATGCCAAAGGCCCCGGTCAGGTTGTCATACCGCCCACCCCCGCTGATGCTGCCGATTTGAACACCGTTGGCTTTCACCTCGAAAATCGCGCCGGTATAATACGACAGCCCACGTGCCAGCGTTACGTCGAGTTGCATCCGGGCATCGTTCAGGCCATACTGCGTCACCAATGCCCAGACTTCTTCCAGTTCGGTCAAACCTTTTAAACCGATTTCCGAACCAGATAGCCATTTTTTCAATTCGGAAAAAGCCACCAGTGAGTCAGTCGGGAACGTAAACATGGGTTCCAGTTTCTGAATCGATTCATCGGAAAAACCGCGTTGTTTCAGTTCTTCCACCACCTTTTCCTTGCCGATTTTGTCGAGTTTATCAATCGCAACCGCCAGTGCAGCTTCCTGCCCTTCCGCCCCGACGACCTCGGCTAAACCGGTCAAAATCTTGCGGTTGTTAATTTTTATGGTAAAGTCCTGGATGCCCAGGTTTCGTAAACTTTCGTGCAACATCAGCACAATTTCGGCTTCGCACAAGAGCGAATCCGTCCCAACGACGTCGGCATCGCACTGCACAAACTCCCGGTATCGGCCTTTCTGCGGGCGGTCGGCGCGCCAGACCGGCTGAATCTGGTACCGTTTGAAGGGCATCGTCAGGGCGTGTCGGTTCATCACGACATAGCGGGCAAAAGGCACCGTCAGGTCATAACGTAGTCCTTTTTCCGATATCTTCAGGGTCAACTTGCGTGCATTCTCCTGCCAGTCTGATTCTGACAAGCCGCTGGTAAAGTCACCGGAATTGAGGATTTTGAACAGGAGTTGATCGCCCTCTTCACCGTACTTGCCCATCAAAACGGATAGGTTTTCGAGCGCGGGGGTTTCAATGGGTTGAAAGCCATAGCGCCGGAACGTCTGCCGGATGGTTTCCAGCAGAAAAAGCCTCTTGCTCATTTGTTCCGGCCCAAAGTCGCGGGTGCCACGGGGTAAACTCGGTTTTTGCATGCCGCAAAAATAGTAAGCCGGATGGATTAGAGGTTGGTTTTCTGCGGGATTTCCACTAATTTTGCGGACCATTTGGCATAAACGAATTAATTCATACAATCATGGGAGTAACTGCACTGAAGCGCAAAGACCAGAAAAATAAGGCCCGGGCCAATAATAAAATCGCCCGCATCAAGCAACTGTTGCGTCGTCCGGATATCAAAAATGTGGATGTAGACGCCATCAAAGCCTCTTTTGCGGAGAAGAAAGAGCAAGCGGCTTCCTAAGTTCTGCTGCCTTTCGTTGGGCCGACCGCTTGCTGAACACTGGTCATCACCCGATTGCCTCGTTACGCTCGACGGACGGGGTTTTCTTTTTTAGGGCGGGGTCGATTCCGCAGCATTTTTTTCATGTACCGCCGAATCATCCGACGGTTTTCGATCTGCATCCGGAACAGGATGGCTTGCCCGAACAGCGATAATCCCGCGTTGATCACGACCAGGCTATACGTTCCGAGTAAAAACCAACGGCTAAAGGGTTCACCCGTGTGTTTGAGATGAGCAGCCTCGCTGAATACACACAAACCGTAGCCCACCAGCATCAAACTAAAGGGTGCCAGTAAAAGCCATTTCGTGCGCGTACTCATGCGCTTGATGAGCCGGCGGCCGGGCGGTTTGGAAGGAGCAGGTAGAGCCATCGTAACGGGGTAAATGAAAGTGATTAAGTTACTAATTTAACGGTCTAAATGACATATTGTCTTTTGATCCGTTACTTTTTGCGTGTTCGGATAACCACAAAGGCCCCTGTCTTCGTTTTTTGTCCGTCTTCTTCGTTGTATGAAACACCTCATCAGCTTTATCCTTCGCACCGTGCCCCGCCCGGTTTTGCAGCGCATCAGCCATTACGCCATGAAAGCGATGGTGGTTTTTTACCGGGGCAACAACGTGGAATGTACGGTTTGCAGCAAAAATTTCCGGGAATTTATGCCCTACGGCCGGAATATTCCGCGCCCGAATGCGCTGTGTCCCAATTGCCTGGCCCTGGAGCGGCACCGGCTGATGAACCTGTATCTGCAACGGAAAACCAATTTTTACCGCGACCCACTCAAAGTACTCCACGTAGCTCCCGAGCACTGCTTCATCGACCGGTTTGAAAAACTGCCGAATCTGGAGTACATCACGGCCGATATCGAATCGCCCCTGGCGAAGGTCAAAATGGATATCCACCAGATTCCGTTTCCCGACAATACGTTCGATGTAGCGTTCTGCAACCACGTTATGGAGCACGTCGACGACGACGCCAAGGCCAGCAGCGAACTATACCGGGTGTTGAAACCGGGTGGCTGGGCCATCATTCAGTCGCCCATCGACTACAACCGCCCGACGACCTTCGAAGACCCGACCGTCACCGATCCGAAAGAACGCGAGCGGCTGTTCTGGCAAAGCGATCACGTCCGGCTGTTTGGTCGGGATTACGCCCAGCGACTGGCCAAAGGCGGTTTTACGGTTATTGAGGATCGCTTTGTATTCGACCTGCCGAAAGAGGAAGTCAAACGGTTTTCGCTGCCCGCCGGGGAAGTGATTTACCTCTGCAAAAAATAAACGGAGCTACTCGACCGGATACGGTCCTTCCGAAAACCGGGTGGCGTGGTAGCGCTTGACACCGACCATCTTTGCCAGCGGGCTTTGGAGCGTTCCGCCGTTTTTCAACCGCTCAATCACCGCCTTAAAATCGTGCCGGGGCTGCCAGCCTAGTTCGGTTCGGGCTTTTTCGTTCACATATACCCGGTCGATTTCTGCGAACATCTGCCAGCCGCGACGCTCGTATTCAGCCCGGTACTCGGGAACGTATCGGTCCACCACGGCGGGTGCGTTGGTACGGATCTCAGCCCTGTCTTCCGGACGGAAAGGGGTCGTTGCACTGATGATGTACCTGCCAAAACCGATTGTCGGTGCCCGTTCGGCCGCCAGCAGGTGAGCCGAAACGACATCTTCCAGATCGACCCGTCGGAACAAATATTCGTTGGCTTTCAGGTTTTCGCCCGGAAAGGCATCCCGCATTCCCTTGTTATCATCCTCTTCCGGAAAAAACCGTGAGGTTCGGAGAATGAGACACGGCAAACCGTGATTGCGGTGAAAAAGCTGGCAAAGGTCTTCAGCGGCTGCCTTCGTCACTCCGTAAATATTCTTGGGAACGGGCGTAACGTCCTCCGTAATCCAGGCGGCTGGCTGGCCCAACGGCGGCACCAGCGCATCGCCGAACACACTGGTCGTGCTGGTAAAAATGAATTGTTGAACACCCGCAGCAACTGACTCTTCCAGCAAATTGAGCGTACCGGTGATGTTGGTATCAATAAAATCCTGCAAGCTATGCGTAGCGACATGGGGCTTGTGGAGGGTTGCCGTGTGAAAAACCGTATCGACGCCGTTCAGACAGTGTCGTACAAAATCCCGATCGGTTATGGAACCAATATAGGTAGTAAACGGAGATGCCAGCCGGTCGAGACCCACAACGTTCCGGCTGGTTTGTTGAAGTGTGCGAACCAGTGCTTCGCCCAGGTGTCCGGCACTGCCGGTGACCAAAACTTTCATGCCGCAAAAGTATACAATGAATCCGGAAACCGCTACGTTGCCAAGGTAATACCGATACCTTTTCGGAGTGTGTTCTGAACTTCGGCAACCTGGTCGGTATGTCGGATCAAAGCCTCGATGTCGGCGCGGGAAGCATCGGCCTCCACCTGAACGGTGTACGAAAAATTACTTCCTGGTTCCCCATCGGCCCCAAATTCGCCGGTTACGTCTACGTTCACCTCCTTAACCGCGAGATTCCGTTTGGCGGCTTCCCGGTACAAGTCATTGCAGAAACAGGTAGCCAGGGCCAGCAACAGCAGTTCGCCCCCGTTAATGGAAGAGCCAAAACCGGTCGGTTTGGTAGCTATGGCCAGACTTTTTACGGTTCCGTTGGTCTGTACGACACAATCGTGCCGATTGTAAGCACTTTTTATGCTGGCTGAAAGGTTCATAAATACTGTGGTTAAGGTGAAGGAATCACTATCTAAAGCTAAGCAGAATTCGGATCAGACGGGATTAAAATCAAAAAGCCCCGGTAACCAGCAGGTTCCAGGGCCTCGTTTAACCAGGCGGTTTTTACGACAGATACTTCCGCAGCATCCAGGCCATTTTTTCGTGGGCTTCCATCAACCCCGTCAGGAAGTCGGCCGTACCGGCATCACCCAGGTCTTCGCATTTGCTAACATCTTCGCGCAGTTCACGGATGGCTTGTTCGTGGTCGTCCAGCAGCCGTTGGAACATATCGGCGGTTTTGACTTCGGCACTTTTATCTTCTTTCAGGCTGGTGTGGGCCAGAAAATCTTCCATCGTCGACAACGGACGGCCACCCAGCGTCCGGATTCGCTCGGCGACTTCGTCAATTGCGGCTTCAAGCTGCTTGTACTGCTGTTCAAAAAACTCATGGTACTCCAGAAAACTCGGTCCGCTGACGTTCCAGTGGTACTTGCGGGTTTTGATGTATAGCACATGCTGGTCGGCCAGCAAGGCATTCAGAAGGTCATTGACTTGTTTGAGTGTGTCCTGATCGAGACCGATGTTAAGTTTCATGTTGTGTGTTGGCTTAAAATAGGAACAATGGCTTGTCAGCCGTCCTTCTAAAAACCACCAGAAAGCCGGTTTGTTTGCTAATTCGTGCAAACAACCTCTTCCAATTCTGGTTTGAGAGTGCAGAGCGAACGGGTCGAGCAAAAGTAACGGCTCCGGCCTGGGTCTTTTGTCTCACGTCTACTCTCTTTTTTTCTTAACAACAACGTTATGGCAGAGTCAAAATTGAAACGCACCCTCTCGGATACCTGGACGCTGCTGGTGGGTGCCTACAACGGTTTTACCAACGACCGGGGTCTGAAACTAAGTGCCGCACTGGCCTACTACACGGTTTTTTCCCTGGCTCCCCTGCTGGTGCTGGTGATTTCCATCACCAGTATTTTCTTTGGGGAGGAAGCCATTCGGGGACAGGTTTTTTCGCAGATTAACGGACTGGTCGGCAACGAAGCCGCCAGGCAGATTCAGGATATGATTAAAAATGTCGAGTTATCGGGCAAAACGAATGTCGCCCTGATCACCGGTATTTTTACCCTGATTCTCGGTGCCACCACCATTTTCATCGAGATTCAGGATTCGATCAATCTGATCTGGCGGGTGAAGCCCAAACCGAAAAGGGGCTGGCTTAAAATCCTGAAAGACCGGCTGCTTTCGTCTTCGCTGATCGTCAGCCTGGGCTTTCTGCTGGTTGTTTCGCTGATAATAAACGGTATGATTCTCGCCCTGAGCGAGTTGCTGATGCGTTATTTCCCCGACATTGCCGTCATCTTCGCCCAGATTCTCAATGTACTGATCAGCTTCGCCGTCATTACGGTCTTGTTCGGGGTCATTTTCAAAGTTCTGCCCGACGCCAAAATTGCCTGGAAAGACATACGTTGGGGAGCCTTTTTCACGGCCTTGCTTTTTATGATTGGGCGGTATTTAATTGGCCTCTACATCGAAACCAGCAGCACGGGTTCGGCCTACGGAGCCGCCGGATCACTGATTGTGATTCTGGTCTGGATTTACTACACAGCCGCTATCTTATACTTCGGAGCCGAATTCACCCAGGTGTACGCCGAGCATTACGGGATTAAAATCGAGCCCGCCGAGTATGCCGTCTATGTGGAGCAGCAGGAAAAAGAAAAGGAGGTCAGTGAACTGCCTCCGCAAAATAACCTGGAAAAAGTAAAGTAAGCGGTCGCTAGCCTACGGTTTTACGTCAATCCGTGGTAGCCGTATTCTTTCCGCAGAATTTCTTTCACGACTTCGGCTTCTTCATCGCTCAGACCGTCGATGGTCAATTCACTGCCATCCTCAGTAGCGGATACCTTCAGCCGCTCTTTGTGTGAAATCGGAAGCCGTTTGTCGATCACTTCAGCCGCGTGTTGCAGCAGGGTTTCTTTCTGAGAGGCCATATGGTTTACGGTATTTGGTTTACGATGTTGGCACGTACCCACGGACTTTAGTCCGTGAGATTCTAACCGCACCATGAGTCAATAGAAACACGGACCGCCGGGCGGCCCCGTAAAGTCCGTGGGTACGTGCCAACACCGAAAATCTTACGATTTCTTCTTCTCCTTCGCCCAGGTGTCTTTCAGCGTCACCGTCCGGTTGAAAACCAGTTGGTCGGCGGTCGAATCGGGATCAACGCAGAAATAGCCTTTACGCATAAACTGGAACCGCTCGCCCACTTGTGCGGTTTTCAACGAAGGCTCGATGAAGGCCCGGACGATTTCCAGCGAATTTGGATTAATAAACTCCTTAAAATCGCGGTCTTCGGCAGAAGGGTCTTCGCTGGTCAACAGCCGGTCGTACAGACGCACTTCGGCTTCCTGGGCGTGCGCCACCGACACCCAGTGAATCGTTCCCTGCACTTTCAGACCCGACGTATCCGAACCGCTCCGGCTTTCCGGAATGTACGTACACCGAAGTTCTACCACCTCACCCGCATCGTTTTTGACCACTTCCTCACACTTAATAATATACGCGCCTTTCAGCCGAACCATGCCACCCGGCGACAACCGGAAGTATTTTTTCGGCGGATTTTCAAGGAAGTCTTCCCGCTCGATGTACAGTTCACTTGAAAACGGTACGTTGCGGTGACCGCTTTCCGGATCTTCGGGATTGTTTTCGATGGAAAGCTCCTCGATCTGCCCTTCCGGGTAATTGGTAATGACAACCTTGATCGGTCTGGAGTCGACCACCGCCATCACCCGCGTCGTGGTTTTGTTCAACTCCTCGCGAATGCAGAATTCGAGCAGTCCGACGTCGATCAGGTTGTCGCGTTTGGCAATTCCGATCCGGTCGGCAAACTCCCGGATGCTGGCGGGTGTGTAACCGCGCCGACGAATCCCGGCGATGGTCGGCATCCGGGGATCATCCCAACCGCGTACATGGCCTTCGTTCACGAGTTGCAGCAGTTTCCGCTTACTCATGACCGTGTATGTCAGGTTTAGGCGGGCAAACTCAATTTGCCGGGACGGAAAAATTTCGAGTTTTTCGATGTACCAATCGTACAATGGGCGGTGCACTTCGAACTCCAGCGTGCAAAGTGAATGCGTAATCCGTTCGATGGAATCCGACTGCCCGTGTGCAAAGTCGTACATCGGGTAAATGCACCATTTGTCGCCCGTGCGGTGGTGATGGGCGTGCTTGATCCGATACATGATCGGGTCCCGGAAGTGCATATTCGGGGCAGCCATATCGATTTTGGCCCGCAGCACTTTCGCACCGTCGGCAAACTCCCCGGCCTTCATTCGCCGGAACAGATCCAGGTTCTCGTCGACGGAGCGGTTTCGGTAGGGACTTTCCTTGCCTGGTTCGGTTGGGGTACCTTTCTGGGCGGCAATTTCTTCCGAAGTCGAATCATCGACGTAGGCCAACCCTTTCTGAATCAGTTTTTCAGCAAATTCATAGAGCTGGTCGAAGTAATCCGACGCATAAAACTCGTTTTCCCATTCAAAACCCAGCCAGCGAACGTCGGCCTTGATCGACTCAACGTACTCCGTATCTTCCGTAACCGGATTGGTATCGTCGAAACGCAGGTTTGTTTTTCCGCCGTATTTATCGGCCAGCCCAAAGTTCAGGCAAATCGATTTGGCGTGCCCAATGTGCAAATAGCCATTGGGTTCGGGCGGGAAGCGGGTATGAACGCGGCCCCAGTTTTTACCGGCAGCCAGATCATCCTCAACGATCTGTTCGATAAAATTCAACGAACGCTCGGCGGGGCCTTCGCTCCGCCGTTCCAATTCGTTGGGGGTACGACTATCCGTATCATTGGGTACTTCAGGCATACCGCATCAAATAAGTTATCAAGGCCCGATCATCAGGCCTTCGGTTAGCGTAAAATGCAAAAAGATTAGTTTCGACGGCTCATTTCGTCCCGAATCTTGGCGGCTTTTTCGTATTCCTCCTTCTTCAGGGCTTCATCCAGCGATTGCTGCAACTCGTCGTAGGTCATATCTTTCAGTTGCTCGGTCAACGAGCGTGAAGAGCGGGAGGTCTGCTGGGGCACCAGTTCTTCCTGTTGCTCGTCGGCTTCGTCGGCCGCGCTGGCCGTAATACCGGCTTCGGAAAGTATGGTTTCGTAAGTGTAAATCTGAACGTTAAACCGGATACCGATC
The DNA here is from genome assembly GCF_049445795.1 of Larkinella sp. VNQ87. Lineage (NCBI taxonomy): Bacteria > Pseudomonadati > Bacteroidota > Cytophagia > Cytophagales > Spirosomataceae > Larkinella > Larkinella sp. VNQ87. The sequence continues at coordinate 307,679 of NZ_JBMSDT010000004.1, read as the reverse complement.
GCGATGGCGTCGGACGGGCGGGCGTCGATCACGGTTTCGCGGGTGCCGTCGGTGCAGACAATCCGGGCAAAGAAAATCCCTTCCCGCAAGTCAGAAATCACGATTTCACGAACCGTAAAACCAAATTTGTCGGCAAATGATTTGAAGAGGTCATGGGTCATCGGGCGGTTAGGCACAATTTTCTCGATCTCGATGGCAATGGCCTGCGCTTCAAACATACCGATGATGATCGGTAACCGGCGGTTTCCATATTCCTCACCCAGTACCAATGCAAATGAACCCGATTGGGATTGGCTGGGGGATAAACCTAATATTTCAAGTCTAATCTTCTCCACGGTGCAAAGTTAATAGAGTTTGGGAGTTAGAGAGGGCGGTTTCGGGAGTTTTTCATCAAAAACTAAAAAACGCCCGAAACCGTTGCACCCGAATTCCCTCTTCTTCAAAAATTACAACTCCTTCACCGCATTCGTCAGCCGGGGCAGTACGTCGAACAAGTCACCAACAATGCCGTAATCCGCCGACTTGAAGAACGGGGCTTCTGGGTCTTTGTTGATAACGACGATCACCTTCGAGGAGTTCACCCCGGCCAGATGCTGGATAGCGCCTGAAATCCCGCAGGCGATATACAGATTCGGGCTGATTTTAATCCCGGTTTGCCCGACGTGTTCGTGGTGTGGGCGCCAGTCGAGGTCCGAAACCGGTTTCGAGCAGGCCGTAGCCGCGTGCAAGGCTTTCGCCAGGTCTTCCACGAGGCCCCAGTTTTCCGGCCCTTTCAAACCCCGGCCACCCGAAACGACAATGTCGGCTTCCGGCAACAGAATATCACCGGTTGCTTTCTCGGTATGGGTTATTTTGAGGGCAAAGTCGGCTTCGTTCAAGGCCGGATTGAACGTTTCGACCGTGGCCGACGCACCGGTTTCTTCGGGCGTGATTGTGTTTTTCTTGATCGTCAGAATTTTTTTCTCCGCCGACAGTTCCGTCACCGCAAACGCTTTACCGGTAAAGATGCTCCGTTTGACGCGAAATCCAGTACCGGTTTCCGGCAGTTCAATGACGTTAGCGGCCAGACCGGCTTTTAGTTTTCCGGCCAACCGGGCCGCCACGGCATCCCCCAGCGAGGATTTGGCCAGCACAATCACGTCGGTCCCTTCCTGTTGCACGGCTTCGGCAACCGCACTGGCATAGGCCATCGCGTTGGCTTCGTTCAGCCGGGCATTGATGGCGTGCAGCACTTTCGTGGCCCCAAACCGCCCGGCTTTGGTCAGTTCGTCGGCGCTGGCTTCGCCCAGAACAAGGGCGGTGACCGAGGTGCCGGTTTGTTCGGCTACTTTTGAGCCGTAGTATATCGCTTCGAGCGACGATTTCTTAATCGCTCCTTCTTCGAGTTCAACAAAAATTAAGACTGACATAGCATATAATGGAATTAAAAGGGTGGGAAAGAACTATTACACAGGGTTAATCAGAGTTTATCAGGGATTTCTCTGATTGCCTCTGATATTCTCTGATTAACCCTGTGTAACAACCATCAGATTACCTTTGCCTCAGTTCTGAGCAATTTGATTAAGGTTTCAGCCTGATCGGCGGGGATCATTTTGCAGGCACCCCGGGCCGGGGGAAGTTCATAGCTGGCTACCTGTGTCAAGGTTTCTTTCCCGGTCGGTTCGACTACCTTGAGCGGTTTAGTCCGGGCGCTCATGATGCCGCGCATGTTCGGAATTTTCCACTCGGCAATCGGTTCCTGACACCCCAGCACCAGCGGCAGGCTCGCTTCCAGTTCTTCGTGCCCCCCTTCAATTTCGCGGGTGATTTTGGCGGTCGTACCCTCAATGGCCAGTTTCATGACCGGTGAAATCGACGGGATGCCCAGCAGTTCGCCCACGATACCGTGGACCTGGCCGCCGTTGTAATCGATCGATTCGCGCCCCATCAGTATCAGGTCGTAGTTATTTTCTTTGGCGATGGCCGCAATCTGTTCGGCCACAAAATAGGCATCGGTCGGCTCGGCATTGACCCGAATCGCGTCGTCGGCGCCGATCGCCAGACACTTCCGGATGACGGGCTCGGCATCGGCTTCGCCTACATTCAGGACCGTCACGGTGCCGCCCACTTGTTCCTTCAGATCCACGGCCCGCGAAAGGGCGTAGTCGTCGTAAGGCCCGGTGATGTACTGTACACCGGCTTTATTCAGTTTGGTATTGTTGTCGGTCAACGTAATTTTGGTGATCGTGTCCGGTACACTGGTCACACACACTAAAATTTTCATATTGTCTGTGGTTTAGATGATATTCGCAAAAATACAAACTTGTCGGAATAAAACGTATGCTTGCATACTAATTTTCGTTTAACGTTACGTAATTCTCTTCAATCGTTAAACCTTAACCTTCAAACGTTAAACGATGAATAACACCCGCATTCAACTCTTGCAGCAATACATAAGGGAACAACCCGACGACCCGTTCAATGTTTACGCGCTGGCGATGGAATACCGGGATGAGCAACCCCAAAAGGCCCTGCATTACCTGAAAAAGCTGCTCGATGAACATCCCGCCTATTTAGCGACGTATTATCATGCAGCGGCTCTCTTTGCAGAGCAGGACGACCGTACGGCGGCTCAGGCAGTGTACGAAAAGGGCATTGCCCTCGCCCGGGAGCAAAAAAACGAGAAAGCCCTTCAGGAGTTGACCCGGGCCTACCGGGCTTTTCAGGATGATGATGAGTTTTGATAGGAACACGGATTCAACGGATGAAACGGATTAAATCAGTTCTAATCCGTTTCATCCGTTGAATCCGTGTTCCCAACCAAATCAGTAGGCAAAGCGATTTGGGTGCTTATAGTGGTAAACATTCAATCTATCCATGAAAAAAATTGCTCTGCTGACTGCGTTTGCCTTCCTGATCGCGGTGACTTCGTTTGGTCAACGGTTTAGTAAAAGCCTGAAAGATACTCCCGGTATGGTATCGTATACCTTTCGCAACGAATTTGCCAAAGATATGCCCGGCACGCTCGACAAAATCAAGGCGATGGGCATTACCAACATTGAATTCTCCAACCTGTTCGGCAAGACGGCCGCCGAAATCCGGGCCGAACTCGACAAACGGGGGATGCGCTGCACGAGCCACGGCGTCGGCTACGACGACCTGATGAAAAAACTGGATATGGTGGCCGAGAACGCCAAAACCCTGGGTGCCAAGTATGTCCGGCTGGCCTGGATTCCGCACCAGGGAAAATACTCCCTGGAAGCAGCCCAAAAAACCGTCAGCGAGTTCAACCAGATTGGTAAACAACTGAAAGACAAGGGCCTGATGTTTGTCTACCACAACCACGGTTTTGAATTTGAACCCTACGAAGACGGCACCCTGTTCGATTACATCGTTCAGAAAACCGATCCGAATTACGTCAACTTCGAGATGGATATTTTGTGGGTGTACTTCCCCGGACAGGACCCCGCCAAACTCCTCGCCAAGTACCCCAACCGATTCAAGCTCATGCACCTGAAAGATTTGAAAAAAGGCATTCAGGGCAATATGTCGGGTGGAACGCCCCCGGAAAACGACGTTGCTCTGGGCACCGGCCAGATTAATCTACCTGCCGTGCTGAAAGCCGCCCAGAAATCATCGATCGAGTATTTTTACATTGAAGACGAAAGCCCGTCGGCCCAGCAACAGGTACCGCAAAGCCTGGCTTATCTCAAATCGATTTAAGCACCGGTTGAACATTCGATTGAAACATTGCATTGGGGTAATTGGGCCGGCGCCTGATTGCCCCACTTTCTTTTCCAGGCAGCCTGTCCGGTTTTTCTTTAACTTGTCGGGCCAATGTGGCTTGTACGACCTGAAATATTCAAAAAATGACCCAATCTGCACTTCCTTCGGCGTTTCGCCATCCCTATGCGTTTGATCCCCGATTCAGTAAATCCGTTGCCTATTTTTCGATGGAGTTTGCCATCGACCAAGCCCTTAAAACCTACTCCGGTGGACTGGGCTTTCTGGCAGGTTCCCACATGCGAAGCGCCTTCGAATTAAAGCAGAACGTGATTGGTATCGGTATTTTATGGAAATACGGTTATTATGACCAGACCCGTAAAACCGACAACGCGATGGATGTGCAGTTTCGCGAGAAGATATATAGTTTTTTGGACGATACGGGCATCCGATTTACCATCAATGTGCATCACACGCCGGTTTGGGTGCAGGCCTACTACCTCGACCCGAAGCACTTCGGCACGGTTCCGATGTTTTTTCTGACCACCGACATCGACGGCAACGACAGGCTGGCCCGGTCTATTTCCTTCCGGCTATACGATAGCTACACGTCGGCCAAAATAGCCCAGTGCATGGTGCTGGGCCTTGGTGGTGCCAAGCTGCTCGACGAACTCAATTACTCGCCCGATGTCTACCACTTGAACGAAGCCCACGCGGTTTCGGCGGCTTTTCATTTGTACCAAAAGTTCGGCGACGCCGACGAAGTACGGAAGCGGCTGGTGTTTACGACCCACACCCCCGAAGAAGCCGGGAACGACAAACACGATATCAACCAGTTGGCGGTCATGAGTTTCTTTGGAGACGTACCGCTCGAAAAAGTTCGGAGAATTACCGGCATTCAGGACAATGTGTTCAACCACTCGCTGGCAGCTCTGCGGTTGAGCCGGAAGGCCAACGGCGTTTCCAAACTCCACGGTGAAGTATCGCGGCAAATGTGGGGAAGTTACTCGTCTATTCCGGAAATCACCCACGTCACCAATGCCCAGAACCAGCAGTACTGGACCGATTCTGAACTAACGCAAGCTCACCAGCAAGGGGACGGACCGTCCATCGCTGAACGAAAAAAACAACTCAAATCGCTTCTTTTCAAATCCGTGGCTGATCAGTGCGGCAAATTGTTCGATCCCAACGTGCTAACCATCGTCTGGGCCCGGCGGTTTGCGGGGTATAAACGCCCGGATTTGCTGGTGCAGGACGACGAGCAATTCAACCGGCTGATGAACCAGACGACCTACCCGATTCAGTTTATCTGGGCCGGAAAACCGTATCCCGCCGACGAAACCGCTACCCATATTTTCAACTCGCTGGTGTACAGGAGTCACCTGCACAACAACATGGCGGTTTTGACCGGCTACGAACTGGGCTTGTCAAAACTGCTGAAAGACGGTTCGGACGTCTGGCTGAACACCCCGGTTGTGACGCGGGAAGCCTCGGGCACGAGCGGCATGACGGCTGCCATGAACGCCAGCCTCAACCTCTCCACCTTCGATGGCTGGATCTGCGAGTTTGCAGTTCCGGGAAAAAACTCGTTTATCGTGCCGGTTGCCCCGTCGGATCTGTCACCCGATGCCCGTGATGCCCACGACCGCAACCACCTGTTCCGGCTGTTACAGAACGAACTTCTGCCGATGTACTACAACCGCCCGGACGAGTGGCAAACAATGATCCGGCAAAGCATGGATGATGTCAACGCCTTTTTCGGCTCCAACCGAATGGCAACCGACTATTTTGAGAAAATGTACTGAATACTTTGCGACGCTTAGGCCAGGTACGGCGAAGTTGGAAGGGGATGGTAAACATTGGTCAAACCGCCGAGTTTGGCGCGGCCCTGCCAGTCGTAATCGAGCTGATCGAGTCCCAGTAAAGCGATATCTTCCAGCGTCACCACCCGCTTGTCGGGTTTGAGCGTGCCGCCAAATTCGCCGGGCTGGGCCGACGGGTTCCATTGGTACGGCGGGTCGACCAGCGTGCCGCGTGGATACATGATGCCGGGCTGTCCTTTGCCGATTAGGTTGAGATTGGGAGGGTGGCCGTCGGGCGTGCCGGGTACCAGCCCCCAGCCGTGCCCCATTTCGTGGGCTTCGGTGGTCGAGCCCTCAAAACCGACGTTATCGAGCCGCAGAAAACCGGTATTGCTGTTTCGGCCATCCATGTACGAAATACCGCCCAGTGGGTTGTCGGTTTCGGGTTCGATGCGAAAAAATACTTTTTTATAGTCCCGGTTTCGGCTCAGCAGTTGGCGGGGGTCTTGGGTGTGGACGCCGGTAATCTCGAAACGAATCAGGAATTCGACCTCGTTTAGCGAAAGCAGGATTTCGGGGCCATTCCAAAGCCGGTCGATGTTTCCGGCGATACGGCTGGCCAGATCCTCGGTCGCGACCGAACCGTAGAGGTAAATTTGCGCGAAGATGGTCAGCGTTTGTCGGACTTCGTCCTTAAAAACATTGTGGTTTCCCAGGAAATCCGGAAAGGTGGCCGAAAGCATGTCAGACAGAGGGTCGGGTTTTGGCACAAGATACGATGCAGGCGGCAAAACCCACAACGGTTTATGGCAAACTCAATGCGGCTCGCAAGGATCGGAAATAGGCGGCCGCTTTCAGCATCCGGCTTCCGTACCAGCTAAACAATTCGCCATCCACCCGAACGACCGGCGTTCCGGGGCACAAGGACTGGAATTCAGCCCGATGTTTGTCCTGAAACGGATACGGTTCGGAAGCCAGAAAAATGAAGTCGGGCCGAGCGGTTTTCAGGTCGGTTTCCGTAATTTCGGGATAGCGGGTCAACCCGGCGAAGGCATTCCCGAAGCCTGCCATTCCCAGCATCGAATGAATGAACGTCTGGCTAGCGGCTACCATGTACGGTTTTCTCCAAATGAAATAGGCCACCGTGGGACTTTCGGCATCCGTCGGTAACGCATGCAGAGCCTCTTCAATTTTCGATGCCAGCTCGAAAGCAGCGGTTTTTCGTCCCACCAACGCCCCAACTTCCCGAATCATCGCCAGCGCATCGGCGACGGTGTCTATGTCAGTGACGTGAACGGGGTAGTGCCGATGAAGCTCTTCAATCTGTTCGCGGGTATTTTCTTCTTTGTTGGCCAGAATCCAGTCCGGCTTCAGGCTATGAATTCGGTCGAGGTGCAGCGTTTTGGTGCCCCCCACCACGGTTTTGTGTTTCACCCGGTTTTCGGGATGGATGCAGAATTTGGTCACCCCCACGATTTGCTCATCCAGCCCCAGATCGAAAAGCAGCTCGGTTTGAGAAGGAACAAGGGAAACAATGCGTTGGGGCGGCTTTTTTACTGTATTTTGCACTTCCTGACAGACCACATAAAAACGAAAACGTTATATTTAAAGTAAGCTATGCCAAGCAACTCCGAAGGTATCTATGATCCGGAATATATAAAAACTTTGTTTGATAAAATGTCCAAAACCTACGGACTAGCCAATTATGTATCGTCCTTCGGGTTTACGGAACGATGGCGGGCCGCCTGTCTCAACAACCTTCCTCCTATACCGCCCGATTCGGTAGGGTATGATTTAATGACTGGTATGGGTGAAGCCTGGAGCCATATTCTTCCGCGGCTGAATGGGGCTGGAAAACTCATTGCCGTCGATATTTCGCCCATCATGATCCGGAAAGCAGTCGCCCACCGGGAGAAGGTACGAAACCGAACCATCGAAATCGTCCAAGGCGATGTATTGAATAATTCCTTAGCGGCCCATTCAGCCGATTTTATTGTTTCCACCTTCGGTTTAAAAACTTTTAATGAGACTCAATCCCTCGCCCTCGCCAAAGAAGTCAACCGGCTGCTCAAACCGGGCGGGGTTTTTTCCTTCGTGGAGATATCGTCGCCCGACGGCTGGGCGTTAAAAGGCTTGTATCTGTTTTACCTAAAATCGATCATTCCGCTCATTGGCACGCTGTTTCTGAATAGTGCCGCCGAATACCGGATGCTGGGGGTATATTGCCAAAAATTCCAGAACTGTAAAAACTTTGTCCATCACCTGGTTTCGGAAGGTCTTGAGGCAGACTACCAGACTTATTTTTTCGGATGTGCTACCGGCGTAACCGGCCGAAAAAAGAGTCTTTAAGCAACTGATAGAATTAGATCGATCCGTCGATTGCCTATATTTGTTAAAGTTATCGAACGTAAACAACAACATGCGTATTCAATCGGAGAACGGCATTAGCCAGCCGTCGTCGGCCCTGACGGAACTGGGGCGGATTGCCGTCGGGGAGAAAGTGGAGCGGTCGGGGCAGGTGGTGCCCAGCAGCATCGACAGTTTCCGGATCCGGGGGGATCATGCCGGGGTCGTTCATAAAATCTACGGCGACTCCATCACCGAACTGCCCATTCTGTTCTACTCCGATCAGGAAGAACTCGTTTGCAACGAACGGCTCGAAATCCGGACCAACGACGGCAAACTGTTTGGCTACGGCGACAATCACACCTTCCACATCTGGAACGACGAGTTGAAGAAATACGCCGTCACAACCACCGACCGCCGACCCCAGATCCGGGACGAAACTGTGGCCTTTTTGCAGAAAAGCCTGCCACCCGCCAAAGCTAAGCTCATTAAATGGTTGCCGGTGTTGACGCTGCGGTTTGTGATCCGCGACATCCCGCTGCTGGGCTACTGGCAGTTTAGCACCCGCGCCGTGCAAACAACGATCCCGAATCTGCGGAACAAGTTCGATGAATACAAAAAGCTGTTCGGCAGCGTCCAGTACCTGCCGTTTCTGCTGAAAGTCAAAAAAGTGAAGACCAACAAACCGGGGCTGGCCTACCAGTACCCGATTGTCGACCTCGTGCCGCAGTTTTCGTTCGAAACCGCCCACCGACTGGCTCGCTACCTCCGCGAAAACCCCACCGCCGACGCCAGCCGCTGGCTCCGCGAGCAGGGCGACAGCCTGGAATCGCTGCCGTCGGCGGAGTAAACAACAAGATAATCATTCAATCGGGGTTCAAGCGTGAGCAAGTGATTAAAGTCCTCGAAATGAACCGAAAAGTTGCTTCTATTTGTTGATCCCCAGAAAGCAATCATGGCAATGTCTGGAAGAATTTGACAGACCAGTGACCGTCACCAATCATGCGCACTTTACACATAACCATTCCTGAAAGCCAGCATCAAGCCGTGAAGGACTTTCTGAAATCGATTCCCGCCGTGGAAGTTTCGGAGGACAGCGATCCCTGCATTCTCCCATCCAAAGCGCTTGCCGATGAAAAACCATCTGATTTCGATGGTCCGTGGAAAGGAGATGATCGTGATTTTCAAGAAATTCGGCGCAAGTCATGGACAAAAAAGCGTTGATTTTGTGCGACACGAACATCATTGTTGACTACTTCCGTGAAAATGCAACCGTCCGCCAGGAATTAGATCTGATCGGTTTTGCCCGGCTAGCGATCAGCGCCGTTACCGAAGCGGAACTCTATCAGGGAATGTATAAAAAGGAAATACGAGCCACAAAAGAGTTGATCAACAAATTTGCCATTATCCACATCGATAAATACGTTTCACAACGCTTCACCCAACTTCTTTTTGAGCATTCCGGAGGACGGCTTTTTATCGGCGATGCCTTCATTGCTGCTACCGCCCTGGAATTAGATCTCCAACTTTATACGCAAAACAAGAAGGATTTTCAATTCATCAAAGGGTTGCGGTTTTACCGGCCTAAAACTAAGCTGGTTTGAATCTCATACAATCAGCTTATACCCCACCCCCCGCACATTGACGATCTGAATCTGCGGGTCCTCTTTTAAATACCGGCGCAACCGGGTAATGAACACGTCCAGACTCCGGCCGTTGAAGAAACTATCGTCGCCCCACAACTCCAGCAACACCGCTGAACGCTCCAGCACCTGGTTCCGTTGCTCATACAGCCGTTTCAACAACTCCGCTTCCCGGTGCGACATCGCAATTTCGTTTCCATTGAACGCCAGCTTCTGCTTCAGGTAATCGAACTGGTACCGACCAATCGGCAGACGATCGGGCATGGCAGGCCGAACGCCCAGGTTGCGATTGAGCAGCGCCTTGATTCGCACAATCAACTCGTCGATGCTGAACGGTTTTTTCAGGTAGTCATTGCCCCCCAATTCAAACCCGCGCACCACGTCGGCGGTTTGCGAACGGGCCGTCAGGAAGATAATCGGAATGTCGGCGTCGGCCTGGCGGATGCGCTCGGCCAGGGTAAACCCGTCGAGCCGGGGCATCATGACATCGGCCACGACCACATCCGGTTTTTGCTCCCGGAACAGCGCGTAGCCTTCCTCGCCATCGGCTGCGTACAAAACCGTAAACCCGCGCACTTCCAGGCTGTCGCGCACGATCATGCCCAGGGCGACTTCATCTTCGATTAATAGGACATTTGGCATGTTGCTGAGAGAACTATTTCGCGGAGATGAGCGGAGAATGAAGAGTTGAGCGGAGGATATTTTTCTCTGCTTAACTCCTGTTATCTCCACTGCACTCCGCGAAACAACCTTAAAATTCACCCCGGAATCCAGATAATAAACTCACTCCCCCGCCCCGGTTCGCTCGACACGTCGATTCGCCCGCCGTGTTTCTCGACCACCTGCCGGACGTACGACAGCCCCAGTCCGAAGCCCTTCACCGGATGCAGATTCCCCGTCGGAACCCGGAAAAACCGGTCGAAGATCGCTTCGTGGTAGGCTTTCGGAATCCCGTTTCCATTGTCCTGCACCGACAACCGCCAGCCCTGCCCGTCGGTCCGGCTGCTAATTCGGATTTCGACCGACTCCTTCGAGTACTTGATGGCATTGTCGATCAGGTTGTTGATGGCGTTGCCCAGATGAAACCGGTCAGCCTGCACGGGCCGGTCTTCCGACTCGGTTTCGACCTGGATGGAAACGGGTTTAGGGGTTTTCAATTGATGATTCCCGACCACTTCCTGAATCAGGTCGGCAGGAGTCAACCATTCCCGGTTGAGTTCGAGTTCTTTTTTCTCATCGACCGCCATGTTCAATACCTTCTCGACCAAATCTGACAGGCGTTGCAGTTCGTTTTTCGAAATCCCGAGGTACGTCTGCGTTTTCTGCGGGTCGTTCAGCGCCCCGAAATGCTGCATGGCTTCCACGGCCGCCGAAACCGTGGCAATCGGCGTTTTCAGCTCATGAGTCATGTTGTTGATGAAATCATTCTTGATTTCCGACAGCTTTTTTTGCTTCAGAATGGTCGACAGCATGTAAACAAAACACCAGGTCGTCAGGGCCAGCAAGAGCGTCGAGCCCGCCAGCAGCCAGCTCATTTTTCCCAAAATATAGCCCATTGGACTATCGAACGACGCTTGCAGAAACTGATTTTTGACCGGATTGATCGGCATCGGCGGGGTCTTGATCGGTGTTTCATGCCGACCTTGCGGTTCCAATTGGCGCACAAACGCCCCGGGTTTGATCTGAATGGTATCGAGCCGGTAAACCGCTTCGACCTCCCGCAACCGCAACTCGGCCCGGTAGGTCGAATCAAATTTTTTAAGGTTAAACCGGTGGCTACCTGCCCAGTCGACAATAATCATTTCGGAGATCCGGCGGGCCAAGGTGTCGATGAACAGACTGTCTTTCGGTGGACGGATCTGCCGCCTGATGGTGTAGTTCGTGACCTTCGTGCCGCCGGTGGCCGACTGATCGACGCGCACCAGTACACTGTCCTGCACCCGGTCTAACCGAACCTGCTCCGGTCCGTCGGACTCTTCGGAATCCATTTCACGAAACCGCCAATGGGGAGGTCCGGATGGGCCGTCGCCCCGTATCAATCGCCGAGCCTCTTTGAACTGCTGCTGCTCGACTGCCGAGATAAACGCACTCCGCACCGTTCGCCGGAATTGCTGCTCGTGGAGTTGGTAGCTGGTCAACAGCCAATACCCCTGAAACGCCACCACGCCCAGGATACAAACCGTCATCAGAACAAAGATCGACCGAATGCGCTGTTTCATACTTTGCAAAGGTACCGAGTGTTGGGCGGTCCGTCAAAAACCGTTAACACTACTTAACACTGGGTGCGGTTATTTAACAAAGTGGATTACAGCAGCGTATACCCCGCCATCAGGCTGAAGCCTTTGGTATTTTCGCCGTAAGCCTTGACGCTCATTCCCAATGAAAGCCCGCTCCGGAAGCGATACAACAAATTATACCGCTGGTACGTAGCGGGTTTGTACTTGCCAGGCCGGATAATATTCCAGCCGTGGTGAGCCGCAAACATGAATTGCCCCTGCCAGAATTCGTATCCGGCCAATAGAGTCACCTGCCGGGCGTCGTTGTCCTTGTAACCCCAACGATAGGTCTGTTCCTTAAAATACCGGTCGTCGACGAATTCAGCTCCGGCGGTTAGGGCATGATTCCGGGTGAAGCAGTAGCCACCGACCCAGTTCACGCCAACCATAGGCAAGGCCATTTCCGGTTTTTTATCGGTTTCGGGCAACACCCGCACTGACCCCATGAGCAGGGCACGGGTCAGCCAGCGCCGAGTCAAAGCCGCCGGAGCCCATTGGCGAGCATCCGGAAAAGCCGCCCTCCGGAGTTGGTATTCCGCCCCCAACGCCAGCGTCGGAATGTTCATGCCCTGGTTGGGCAGGCGCGTTCCGGCGTTGGAAATGTGGTTATAATGAGCGCCGAACGCCAGCGACCAAGTCGGACTCAGGCGGTAATGCGCCGTTAAACCGGCCCCGATCAGGGCGCTGACGGGCATACTGAAATGATCATTGGTTGGGTTGGTGACGGGGTCATACACCCGGGTCAGGTAAGTCAGTCCGGCCAGCACCCGGACCGAAAAGTACAACGATCGACGGTAATTGATGAGCGGTTCGAAAAAAAGCCCGGCCCCCGTCGTTCGGCCCAACGGAACCGGATTTCGGAACGTGATGTAGTTCAGATAGCCCCCAACCCGGGCAAAACACTGACAACTCGCCCAGGCCCTCCGGCTCATCGTTACCTGACTGTACACCAACTCGATGCCTGCTGGCAATTGGTCGGAAACCGGAACGACCTGCGTGGAGTTGGATACCCCCTGATGAACAAAAAGGCCAAGTTGCCGGGGCGTTACGATCGAGTCTGGCTGCGCCTTTAACGTTGGCAAAATAAGCAGCCAGAAGGCCCAGATAGCTAAAATCCTTCGGAGAAGTCCTGTCTTGTAAACAACGCTCATCAATCTGATCAACAGCTAGTTAAAAATTAAACTGTAAGCTATTAACAGATTGATCGATTTTGATTACCACTTACTCAAAAATTAAGAATCTACTCTTATTTCACAATTTTTCAATATTTTCTGCCTACTCAGGCAATCTTTCTCCCCCTAATTGGTTCTTTTCCAGGCCGTTTCCCTAAACGCTAACTGGACTCACTTTCTTTGCTCTGGGGCTTTTTAAGCATCGTCAGTGTACAACGGGTGTAGTGTCCTAGTTCGCTTTCGATTGTAAGCTTTCCGCCGTGCATCTCCACAATCCGTTGCGACAGCGACAGTCCAAGGCCGGTACCGGGATAATCGGCGGTATTTGAGCCCCGGAAAAAGCTTTTTTTCACGTGCTTCAGTTCATCGGCGGGAATACCGATTCCGTGATCCAAGACGTAGAGCCTCCATTCCCCATCCAGTTCGGACAGCGTCAACTCCACGGGTTTGTCGGATTCGGCCGAGTATTTCAGGGCATTGTTCATCAGATTTTCCAGCACCTGCTCAAACAAAACGGGGTCTACCCAAACCGGTAAGGTCGGGACATTGCTGGTAAAGACGATTCGCTGGTAAGCCGGGTCCAGTTGCCGTTGTTGGATGATCAGATGCTGACAAAATTCGACCAGATCCAGTTGTTTGCGACGAATCTCCATTTGGCCCGATTGAATCCGATCATTGAACAATACTTCGGTGATGAGCTTGCTGATTCGGTGGATATCCCGGGTGACCTGCTCGGTATAATCGGCCACTCGGCGGGCAAACACCCGGTCGCTGCTGCGTTCGCTAAACCGCTTGAGAGCCTCCGCTTTCAATGAAATGCTGGTCATTGGCGTCCGAAACTGATGGGATACCAAATTGATAAACTCGGTTTTGAGTTGATTAGCCTCCCGTTCTTTTTCCAGCGCCCGGTTCACTTCCAGCTCGGCAATTTTCAACCGATCGATATCGACATCCACCTGCTCTTTGGCATCCTGCAAATTGCTTAGCTGGCTTTCGAGTTGTGCCTTCGCCTTTTTCAATTCCGTAACGTCCAACCCGATCCAGAGAACGTCATCGCCTACTTTATGAAAGTGCCCATCGATCCAGATGTCGAGCCCAAAAGCGGTAAAGTGCCCATTCAGCGTCTGGGGTTGCCCACTTTGAAAACAGGCCAGCAGATTTTGCCAGAATACATCAGGGCCGGCCTGTGGGAACACTGTTTTCAGCGTCTGGTTGATCAGTTTTTCTACGGCAAGGCCACCAGTTTTGGCATTGGCGGGATTGGTGAGTTTAAACAGGAAATCGCTGACCCGGCCCTGCTCGTCAAAAACCGGGGTAAACAGGGAAATGCCTACCGGCGATTGTTCAATGAGCGTCGACAACAAGTCAACCAGGTGATCTTCTCTCTGATGGCTTTCCTGCGGCCTGTTTTCGTAGTGCTTCTCTTCGGTCAAGTCATGGATTACCCCCCCAAAACCCGACAATTGATCTTTCTCGTAAATGGGCGTCAGGGTAATCTGAGCCCAAAACCGGCTTTGGTTCTTCCGAAGCAGCCAGGTTTTTTCCTCAAATCGGCCCTGTTCGATGGCCTGCGTGAGTTTATTGGAGTAGCTTCTCCGATCAGACGCTGTCGTGTAATAGAAATCGAAGACGGGTTTCTTGATGGCTTCCGCGGAAGAATATCCCAGTAATCGGTGCCCCCCCGGATTCCAGGTCTGAATGGTACCTGGTATGTCCAGCAGGAAAACGCAATACTCCCTGGCGTTTTCCACCAGTAACCGGTACTGCTCCTCCATTTGTTGTTGTATGGACATACTCAATTACATTTCCGGGACAGGCTCAGAATTATTTTACAATTTTCACATAATCCGTTTTCAAAAAAACTGCGCGGCTAAAAAGAGAGCGTACGGCCCCGTTGTAAGCTCGGCATCTTCCCTGTTAACACTACTTAACACTAAATAACAGTGCTTCACACCCGGCTTCCGCATCTTTGCATCATCAAGTTCAGCAACTATTTACTCCTTCCAATCATGCAACGATTCCGACTGTTCATGCTGGCATTCGTCTGGCTAACAATGGCTTCCGGCCCGGCCAGATCCCAACCCAAATCCGGCAAAATCACTTACGAAGTGATGCAGAAAGTAGACTTTTCGCAGATGCGAATCGTCATTAACGGCCAGGAAGTCCGGCCAGGAAGTGCCGAAGCCCCCCCGGACTTACCCGAAACCCGCTCGTTTACGCAGCATTTTCTCTTTTCGGGCAACTACGGGAAAGAAGAACAGGATCGAAACGGCGGAGATGGCCTCATGATTCGTCGCGACTTTCCGGGAGGCCCGGCTGGAAGCCCCGGCCCACCGCCCGGCCCCGGCGGCCCCGCCGGACGCGGGAACCGAAATTTCGGCGGTCGCCCGTTCGAACGCAACGTGTATTTTGACCTGGCCGCCGACAAAACCGTCGAAGTGCTGACCCTCAAAAAGGATTCCGTAACGACGCATTACCAGACCGAACTGCCCGTGAACCGCGTACCGGGCTGGCAGGAATCCGGCAAAACGAAAAAAATTGCGGGTTACCTCTGCCGGAAAGCAACCGTTCTATTCCGAAACCTGACCTACACCGTCTGGTACACCACCGAATTGCCGTTCAGCTACTCGCCCATTCCCGGCTTAAGACCGGAAAAAGGGGTTGTCCTACAAATTGAGAGCGACAACGAAGCGTTTAAAGCCACGAAAGTCGACGCGCAGGCCGTCCGGGAAAGCGACGTGATGCCGCCCCAAACCGCCCAGGTCGTTACGCCCGACGAACTCAACACCATCCGCCAGAAAGCGATGGCCGACTTCCGTCAGCGGATGATGGACAATT
Source organism: Larkinella sp. VNQ87 (assembly GCF_049445795.1). NCBI lineage: Bacteria > Pseudomonadati > Bacteroidota > Cytophagia > Cytophagales > Spirosomataceae > Larkinella > Larkinella sp. VNQ87. The sequence goes on along the minus strand of NZ_JBMSDT010000004.1, from coordinate 291,900 downwards.
TTCAACCCCGGTGACCATAAACTTTTGCTTTCATGCGTCTACTTTCTCTTGCCTTTCTGCTTCTCATCAGCGTGACGGTGGCAACGGCCCAATCCAGCATCCGGGGGATTGTCCTTGACTCGACCAGCCGAAAACCGCTGATGGAGGCCAATGTTACGCTGTTGTCTGCCCGGGATTCGTCGCTCGTTCAGTTCATGATCACCAACGGGGAAGGCGGGTTTTCGTTTCCCAAAGTAGCCGTGGGCACCTACCGGCTGCTGGTGACGTTTGTGGGTTACCGGAACCAGTCGAAACGAGTTTCGGTACAGCCTGACAAACCGACCGTCGATGCCGGGATTATTTACATGGTGCCGCAAACCGTCAACCTGAACGAAGTGATTGTCAAGCAGGAAGGTCCGCCGATCACCATCAAACAGGATACGGTGGAGTTCAACGCAGGCTCGTTCAAAACCCAGCCGAATGCGATGGTCGAGAATATGCTGAAGAAATTGCCGGGCGTAGAAGTCGAGCGCGACGGGACGATCAAGGCGCAGGGCCAGGAGGTGAAAAAAGTGCTGGTGGATGGCAAACCGTTCTTCGGCGACGACCCCAAAATGGCGACCCGCAACCTTCCGGCCGATATTATCGACAAAGTCCAGTTGTACGACCAGCAATCCGAGCAGTCGCAGTTTTCGGGTTTCGACGACGGCGACCGCAGTAAAACCATCAACCTGGTTACGAAAAAAGAAAAGCGCAAGGGCTACTTCGGCCAGCAGTCCGTTGGCGCAGGGCCGGGCGAAACTGGCGACGACGTTCGGTACGCGGCCCGGCTGAACCTAAACCGGTTCAACGGGGTGCAGCAGATGTCGCTGATCGGCCAGGCGAATAACGTCAACCAGCAGGCGTTTACGGGGCAAAGCATCTTCGGCGGTGGAGCCGGACTGGGGGCCAACGTAGGCGGAGGGGGCGTTGTCGTTACCGACGGCCGGGGCGGTGGCGGCAACGGGGCTAACACCAATGCAATCACCCGGACACTGGCTGGTGGCCTCAACTACCGCAACGAGTGGGGGCAAAAAGCCGATCTGGCCGCCAGCTATTTCCTAAACGATCTGAACACGCTTACCAACCAGCAAAGCCGCCGTCAGTACGCCCTGCCTGACACCTCCTACCGGGTCAACCAGACGAGTACGTCGCAGAATCAAACCACCAGCCACCGGCTTAACCTGCGGTTTACGTATCAAATTGACTCCTTGACTTCCCTGCGGATTACCCCCGGTTTTACGATTCAGAATTCGAATTATGAAAGCCTGAACAACTCCCAAACGTTTACTGGAGAGGGTATCGGCGAAACCGGCCAGATCGACTCTACCCGTCTGATCAATACCAGCGCAACCCGGTATTACTCCACCGGCCGAGGCATTTCGGGCAACAACAACGCCCTGCTCATGCGGAAGTTTAACCGGAAAGGCCGGACGCTGTCGCTTAACTGGAACCTTGCGGTGAACAACCAGACGACCGACGGAATTAACCAATCGACCAACCGGTTTTACAGCGAAACGGGCGATCGGGAAGATCAGGTGATCAACCAGCAGAACGAACAAACCAACCGATCGGTCACGAACACGATGAACCTGGCGTATACAGAGCCGTTGTCCTTAAATAAAACCCTGGAGTTTCACTACAACTTTTCGAATAACCGTAACACCTCCGACCGAATTGTAAACGACTTTAACGAAGCGACTGACAGCTATTCGCTTCTCAACCCAACGTTAAGCAATAACTTTGTCAATACGTACCAGACCAACCGGGCCGGATCGACGCTGCAAATCAAACGATTAAAGTATACGTACGGCCTGGGTTTCGATGTTCAACAGGCTAGCCTACGAAGCGATAATCAGACTACCGATGCCAGCATCCGGAAGAATTTTACGAACGTGTTGCCGAACGCAATGCTGACGTATAATTTCAGTAAAAACCGGACGCTCCGCTTCAATTACCGCAGCCGGACCAATGCGCCCTCTGTAACCCAGTTGCAGCCAGTGCCCGATAACACGAACCCGCTTAATATTCGAATCGGCAATCCGGATCTGAAACAGGAGTACACGAATACCGTTACGATGAACTACAACAGTTTTCAGCAAAGTACCTATCGCTCGCTGTTTGCCCTGCTGAACGCCAGCCAGACGACAAACAAGATCGTCAATGCCACCTCGTTCAACAGCCAGGGTGCCCAGACCACGCAGCCGATCAACACCAACGGGTATTACACTCTGAACGGTTTTCTGGCTGTCGGCCGGCGCATCCAGCCACTGAAGGCCAACCTGAACCTGACCAGCAACGTCAACTTTATCCGGAACGTCAGCCTGGTCAATAACCAGACCAACCGGTCACAAAACTGGACCCTGAGCCAGAGCGCCCGACTCGAATCCAACTTTGACGATAAAATTGAGTTTGGCCTGAGTGGGAATGTTAGTTACCAGACCGCTTTATACTCCCTGCAATCCTCGCAAAACACGGAGTTTTTCAACAAATCGCTCACCGGTGATCTGTACTACCAATTGCCGTTCAGCTTCGTCTTTACGACCGATATTACGTACAATAATTATTCAGGAAAATCGGCCGGAACAGTTCAAAACTTTGCGCTCTGGAATGCGGCCATCAGTCGGCAATTTTTCAAAAATAAACAGGGAGAATTGCGGTTCCAGATCTATGATTTACTGAATCAAAACCGGAGTATTACCCGAAATGTAACGGAAACATACACCGAAGAAACCCAAAGCCGCGTCTTAAACCGGTATTTTATGCTCAGTTTCACGTACAACCTGCGCCGGTTCGGAAGCGGGTCATCATCCCGGTTGGATCGCAATGCGACTGGCGCTCAACGGGGATATCAACGTTCCGGACGGGCAGTGGTTGATTAAGGACTGACTCTAAAAGCCAGCTTTTCCGACCCGGACTTAATTCCGTATTCCAAAAAGTCTCTTTACTTTTTCCAACGCCCGTTGATACGACTCTAAATCCGGATTTTGACGATCCGGATTTAAGTCGGATAATAACATCCCCTCCCGCAAACGCGGTTGTCCCATATACGCCCACATGGTTAGTGTCAGGTGCGCTTTTTGCTGTAAAACCGTATCGCTGCCCTCCAGACAATCGACCAGAAACCGTTGCAGTGGTTTGTTATCGATCATCTCGTTAAAAATCCAGAAAATATCGTCGGCCATCCGGTCCCGGTGCGTGAGCAGTAGCTCGTGTAAAATGGAAAAGCTGGGCTTGTAATGACATAGTTTCCAGAGTTTTCCGGCAATCACAGCCCGTTGTTTCAGGCTAGCCTGATCGAGTCGGGCCGTTAACTTTTGGAGCAGATTCGGGGCCTGGTGGTAGGACAGGGTATCGATACAACTTTGCAGCAACGGAAGGTTATCTTCGGTATCGAGCAGGTGCCATTTCAGTGCAATCAATTCCTCCGTCCACTGCTTTTCCTCGGCGGGTGTAGCCCGGTACTCCTCGCCAAATCCATCGCGGTGGATGTAGGCCGTAATCCCGCCATTCATGAAAAACAGTTCTTTTGACGTCATGGTATTGCGGTTTTCCGGGCAAAAAACAGAAGCGCAGCCTACGATGGCTGCGCTTCCCCAGATCTCGTATTCGGGTATTCCTTACTTGATGTACCGAAAATCCTCGTTACCTTTTACGGCCAGCAAGGTCTCATAAATCAACTGGATCACGGCCTGTACATCGTCTTTATGGACAGTTTCGACCGTGGTGTGCATGTATTTGAGTGGCAGCGAAATCAGCGCCGAGGCACTCCCTTCGGCTGCATAGGCAAACGAGTCGGTGTCGGTTCCGGTCGAACGGCTCACGGCCTGGCGCTGGAAGGCAATCTCCTTGTCCTGCGCCACCTGGATGATAAAATCCCGGACTTTGTTCTGGACCGCCGGACCGTAGCAAATCACCGGACCGCCCCCGGCTTTCAGGTCGCCCTGCTCCTTCTTGTCGTACTTGGGCGACTGCGTATCGTGCGTCACGTCGGTAATGATCGCCAGGTCCGGTTTCAGCCGCCGGGCGATCATTTCGGCCCCGCGCAGCCCGATTTCCTCCTGTACCGCGTTGACGATATAGAGCGTAAACGGCAACTCCACTCCGTTCTCCTTCAGCATCCGGGCCACTTCGGCAATCATAAAACCGCCCATGCGGTTGTCGAGCGCCCGGCCGACGTAATACCGGTCGTTGAGTTCAAAAAGGCCGTCGGAAAACGTACAAACCGTGCCGACATGGATGCCCATGTCCAGCACCTCCTGCTTCGTCTGCGCGCCCACGTCGATGAACAGGTCCGTCACTTTCGGGGCGGCATCTTTCGCCAGATCCCGCACGTGGATGGCAGGCCAGCCGAAAACGCCCTTCACAATGCCGTTGGCCGTATGCAGATCGACCCGCATCGAAGGCGCAATCAGGGCGTCGGAACCGCCGTTGCGCCGGACGTACAGGTACCCATCGTCGGAAATGAAATTGACAAACCACGAAATTTCGTCGGAATGGGCTTCAATGACCACTTTGTACGGTTGCTCCGTCGCACCCGCTTTGGCATTCACCACCCCGACAACCGTGCCGTACGTATCGACCAGGTACTCATCAATATAAGGCTTGAGGTAATCCAGCCAGATTTGCTGCCCCGTGGACTCGAAACCCGTCGGCGAGGCATTGTTCAGATAAGCATAGAGAAAGTTCTTACTCGATTCGGTCATTCGTTTCAAAAATTAATGGACTAGTCACCAAACCAAACGAAAACGGTCGACAAATCCCACTTGCCGACCGTTTTTTTGCGGATAGTTTGTTTAAAAGGCAACCCGGTAACTCAGAACCGGAATCAGGGGCGTCATATAGCTGGTTTTGACCTGCCCGCTACGGGGTTCAAAATACCGGCCGTACACATTCGGGCGGTTGGTTACGTTCTGGATATCGAGCGAGAGCGTACGGGTCGAATGGGGTCGGTTGCGTTTCCAACTGGCTCGGATATCCGTCCGGAAATAATCCGGTAGTTTCTGGCTGTACGACTGGCTGTCGATGTACACGGTTTCCTGTTTCCGGACCGATTCAGCCAGGTCGATGGGCGTCGTCCGGTAGCCACCGTAATACGTCAGTTTCAGGTTCAGACCAATCACGTTCCGGCCCGACTCGCCCAGAATGAATTCTTTGCCGCCCTGAAACGTGAAGGCATACTTGCCGTTGAAGCGGGTATCACGCCAGACGTTGTCCGAAGCCCGGTATTTCGATTCATAGAGTGACGACGAAAACAGGAAGTAGACATTGTTGTGTAAAAACTGCTCCAGCGTCAGTTCCAGGCCATAGTTTTTGCCGACGCCTTTATTCGTCAGCCGCTCGACAGTCAGCCCATCGAAGCTATTGACCAACGCAAACGCATCCTGCTTGTCGGCGCTGATCGGAATGTTGAACAGCGACTGGTAGTAGGTTTCGGCTTTCACGCGCAGGTGGTCGTTGAGCAGCCAGTCGTAGGCTAGCACCAGGTGGTGGGAGCGCGTCAGGCCGAGGTTCCGGTTCAATAGCTGCTTCACGCCGGTTTCGGACTCGCTGGTAGCAAAATACGTCGCCAGGTTCTGAATCTGGCTGTGCAGGCCGTAGCCCAGGCTCAGCGAATGCCCCGGCACAAACGCCCAGCGGACCGACCCGCGCGGTTCAAGCGCATCCGAATCGTTAAGCAACAGGCGTAGGTAGTGCAATCCGGCATTGATCGTTAGTTTTTCGCTCAGTCGGTAATTCCACTGGCCGTAGCCCTGCACGGTTTGAGTCTGGTCCTTCGTCTGGACCTGGGTTTCGAAGCGGTCGGTTTCGTCGTTGCGTTCGTTCCGTTCCAGATTAAAGCCCATCGCCGTCGCCGTCAGACCCGCCCAGACAGTATGCCGGGCATTGAACTTGTAGGTGAGCGTGGAGGAGACAATTTGTTTCCGGAGGCTATACGCTTCCCGCATTTGCAGCAACGGCACGTAGCCGGTTTCCAGCGACTCGCTCTCGTAGCCGCTCTGGTAGCCCGACCACAGCACGACGGTTTTCAGGAAAGCTTTCCAGCTGAGGTTGATGGCGTGGGTGGCCCCCACGGCGCCGGTTTTGGCAAAAAACCGGTCGTTGTACTGCTCTCCCTCGCTGGTCCATTTCGTCGAATCCTGTTCGGCGTCGATGTTACTCGTGCTGGAACCGCCGAAGCCAAACACCGTAAAGTTGCCCGCTTTGCCCGCCGGAAAATATAAATTGAACGACAAATCCTGAAATACGTTAACGGCCGGCCCCACGTTGACGCCCATTTTTGCGAGTAAGCCCAGCGTCGAATACCGGTAATTAAACAGGTAAGAGCCTTTGTAACTTTTGGAAAACGGGCCTTCGCTGGCTACGTCCAGCCCCAGAAAACCGGCCTGAACCGTATGTTCGCGTTTGGCATTGTTGCCCTTCCGCAACCGCAGATCGAACACACCGGATAGCGCATTGCCGTATTCGGCCGGGAACGCGCCGGTCATGAAATCGGAGTTGGTCAGCAATTGCGCACTCAGGATTGAAATACCGCCCCCGGCCGAGCCCAGGTTGGCAAAATGGTTCGGATTCGGAATTTCGACGCCCTCCATGCGCCACAACAGGCCGTTCGGCGAATTGCCCCGGATGACGATGGTGTTATTGCCATCGTCGGCCCCGACGACGCCCGCGTAGGCCGTCGCCATCCGGGCCGGGTCGTTGACGGCGGCTGCAAACTTCTGGGTTTCTTCCACCGAGAACGTCCGGGCGCTCACGGTGGCCATCTCATTCAACGGTTTGTTTTTTTCCAGTTGCGGTTTTACCGTCACTTCGTTGACCGTCACCACAGCTTCCTCCAGCGCCACATTCAGCACCAGCTCCTTACCCGCATCGACCTGGATGTTCGATAAAATTAATTCCTTGTAGCCCATGCTGGTGATTTTCAGGCTTTGGCGACCCACCGGGATCTGCGTCAATCGAAACGACCCGTCGGCTTCGGTGGTGGTCCCCTTCAACGGATTTGAATTCAGGACGACGACCGTAGCACCCGGCAGGGCGGTTTGCAGGCTTTGGTCGACAACGGTTCCGCGAATGGTCTGGGTGTACGTCTGGCCGTATACGTTTGTTAGGAACTGACAGACAATGAGAGTGAGAAATAGAGTGCGAATGAACATGAGTAGTTGTGTTGTAGTTTGCTTTAGGACAGCTACTCCACTCATTACCCCTATCTGTCTTCTGATTATTTTTTATGATAACATCTTATCTATCAACTCATTACGAATACAAAAGCCTCCTGAAACCAATCAGGAGGAGCAAACTTCCCCAAACAATCTTGCTAGGGATTGCAAATCCGGAAAGCAGCCTGAAACCCAACCCAACCGTTCGTATAGGTTTTCAGGACATTACCGCCATTGTTAAACAGCGGCACATCGAAGCGCGTCGGCGGTTTGGTGCTGACAAAATCGCTTAGGAACAAATTGGCCGTGGGCCCAATCGCCAGGGCCAGGTGCCGCGTTAGTTTTTTCTCAATCCCGATATTAAGGCGCACCAGGGTGTTGAGTTCGTCCCAGTAAAACTGGTCGTCGGCACTCAGGACATTCCCGGTCAGGTCAAAATTCAGCATCCAGCCCCGCTTCAGGTTCGCAGCCGTTCCGAACCCGTAACCCAGGCTCCAGAGCGGTTTGCCGGCTTCGCCGTAATTGGTTCCACCGGTGAAAATGTTATAGAAGCCCCGAACGCCGGTTTTAAACGTCAGGCTGGTGGTCATCAGCTCATCAGTCGAAATTTCGAGCCGCCGGTAGCCATTTTCATGCACATAACTAAAAAATCCGAAGGGCGTCGTTTCGGACGAAATGGCCACGTTGACCAGCGAAAGCTGGTGGCCCCGCACCACTTTTGTGGCATAGTTCATAAAACCGCTGATCTGCCAGCCCCGCAGTTCGCCCACCACAAGGTTGGTGAAACCCGCCAACTGGAAACCCGTTTGATTGCCGACGGTCAGGTTGCCGTACCCGGCCAGTTGAAACCCGTTCATCGAGCGAGCAGCCACGTTGGAAAAACCGGCCAATTGAAAGCCCGACACCTCGCCTACGGCAATATTACCAAAACCGGCCGCCTGAATGCTTTCGGGCATTGCGCCCAGCGTCATGTTGTAAAAACCGGCAGCCTGGATGCCGCGCACGTTGCCAATGACCGTGTTGCCAAAACCAGCCGCCTGGATGCCGGTTACGTCTTTTCGAACGCCATTAAAAAAACCGGCGACCTGAATCCCGTCCGTGTTTTCGCCTACGGCGTTGGCAAAACCGGCCACCTGAACCCCGCTGACATCCCCCCGCACCAGGTTCAGAAAACCGCCCACTTCCAGCTTCCGGACGCCTAACGAGTAACCACCCACGAGGTTCAACGAATAGTCGTTGATCACCCGCCCACTCAGCGTATGATTCGTCCCGATGAAGGGAAAGAGGGAGAATTGCAAATCCCGGTAGAGTGTATCCCCGGCCAGGTTGGCATCATGAATGGCTTGCCGGGTGGTTTTGAACCAGTCAGCAAAATCATCTTTGGTTTCGGCCAGCACCGACTTGCTGCGATCCCAGATGGTCGGGGCCGGGCTGCCCGTCCGGGGTGCCGGGGTCGAATCAATCGGAACCGCCACGGCAACCGGCTGGGGCACAATCACGGTGGGCCGGGTCGTATCGACCGAAATCCGGGCCGTCAGCGGTTGCAGCGTCGTTGGGGTCGGCAAAGGTGTCAGGCCGATATCAAGTTTGTGCGTCTGCCGGGCGTTGATCGACACGGTTTCGGAGAAATAGTATTTCCGCCGGACTTCAAGCCGCACCGACGGAATGGCCGTCGAAAGCTTGATGCGGTAATAACCGTACGGGTTCGTTACGGTCGATGCGAGGGTGGTTTTCTCGTAAATACTGACCTGACTTATTTTCTGGCCGGTTTGTCGGTCGGTGATGTACCCATCGAGGTAAAAACTCTTCGGTTCTTCGGCGGGAGGCTCGGCTTTTTGGAGAATGATGTGGTTCCCGCGTGATTTGTACGTGATGGTTCCGCGAAAGATCTGGTTCAGCAAAGCTCTGACGGTGTTGCTCGTCCGTAAGGTCAGTGTGCCGCTGGAATTAATGATGGTCGAGTTGTAGGCAAAGGAAAACTGGCCTTTGGTACCGATGATTTTCAGGGCATTGTCAAGGCGCTCATTCGTGAAGTCAACCGATACCACCCGTTCGAGCGGGGGTGTTGATTGCGCAAACGAGGAGCGCAGCAAAACACAGCCAATCAGACAAAGGTAGAATCGAGTCAGATACATAATATGGTGAACTAGTCGGGATGAAGACATCCAAGGCGGGACTTACCCCTATGCGGACCGTTAAACGAACAAAGAATTGCAATCGGGTTACGAATTTCCGGAGCTTACTGACAGGATGGTTTACCGTCGAGCACAAACCGGTTTCCGTCTTTCCGCCACTGAAGTTTCAAGCTTTCCGCCGTTACCGTCAACACCTCTTCCAGGTTTAGATTCTCCTTGAAATCGGACGTAAACGGACAGCCAGCGATTTGCTCATTGGCCAGGTAAATATCGGCGTGATACACTTCGGCCAGCTTTTTTACGACACTACTGAGGGGCTCTTTGTCAAACACCAGCAGACCGGTTTTGAACGTTAGCGCATCCGCAGACAGTTTAGGCATTGTGATGATCGTATCCTTCACGGCATTAAATGATGCCTGCTCGTTCTTTACCAGTGTGACTGCTTTTTTTCCAGATGAAAACTTCACTTTTCCACTACTGACGGCCACCCGCACATCGTTGGTATACGCCCGGATGCTAAACGACGTTCCCAGCACCTGCACGACCGTGTTCCGGACGTGAATCCGGAACGGTTTCGTCGGGTCAGGTTTTACATCAAAGAAGGCTTCCCCGCTGAGTTCGACCTCGCGGCTGTCGGCGGCAAACGCTTCCGGATACGTCAGTCGGCTGTTCTGATTCAGCAGGACTTTGGTACCATCCGGCAGAATTTTCTCCATTTTCTGGTTAGTTGTCACCGCAGCCAGTTGTTCAACGGGTTCCGGCTGGTTTGGGTTCAGGAAAAACCACAGCAGCCCCGACAGCAGCACGGCCATAGCCGCCACGGCCCAGACCGGCGACTGCCACCAATGGACAACCCGCCCGGTATGGGGCGGATCGACGGGCAACGGTTTGATCACGGGCTCCGGTGCTGGCGCCACGGGTTCCAGTTTGGGCGCGAGCACGTCCGTTTCAACCGCCGATGAACGCATTTTTGTGCGCATTTTGGCCCAGGCCGCATCAGTATCGACCGGATTCTGTTCCGGGTTGGGCTTTTGCTTTAAGGCTCCGGCGGTGTTCCAGATGCGTTCAAAACGCTCAAATTCCTGCCGTTCGGAGTTGTCCTGCGCCAGCCAGCGTCGAACCCGTTCCGACTCGGCAGCATCGGTCTCCCCGGCCAGGTACTTGCCCAGCAGGTCGTCGTCGATTCGGTTTTCGGGTTGATCAGGCATTTTCGTTATATCGACAATAGAAGTAAGACATTAGACTTGAGTGGATAATCTCTTGTCTCTGGCCTTTTGTCTCATTTCTTCATTCTAACCAAAAAAACAACCATAAAATTGGCAAATAATCGGCCAATTCGGTGCGTAAAATGCGCAGGGCCTTCCCGATCTGGTTTTCCACGGTTTTGATGGAAAGCCCGAGTTGATCGGCAATTTCCTGGTACTTCAGTTCGTCAAACCGGCTCATTGTAAAGATCAGCCGGCACTGTTCGGGCAACCGCTGGATGGCTTCCTGCACCCGGTCCGAGAGTTCGTCGGCAATCAGCGACTGCATCGGAGCCTCCGACGTCTGGTACAAATCCACCTCATAAGCCGCTTGTTCGCGGTGTTCGGCCTGCACCGACAAATGCCGGATGCGGTTCAGGCACCGGTTATGTACCGCCCGGTACAGGTACGACTTCAGCGAAACCGTGATTTCCAGGCCCTCGCGTTTTTCCCAGATCGTCATGTAAACCGCCTGGACGGTTTCTTCGGCATCGTCCCAATCGTGCAGAAACGTGCGGGCATACTGGCACAGCGGGGCGTAGTGCTGTCGAAAAACAGCTTCAAACGCCGACTCGTCGCCCAGTCGTATCGCATGAATCACTTCCTGATCGGTCAGTTGCACGTAGTTGGATTGGTTTTCCGGCAAATCTACGATACTTCTCGTAACCCTCCGCTACGTCAACTACCGGAAAGACACCTAAACGTTGAAATCCCCCCATGAATTGCGCAAAATATTTTCTGAACGGGGAAAAATGCCGGGTGAGTCAGGGGAAGAACGGGTCTAAAAAGGCTTTGAGGGGTTGCAGGACGGGGTTTGCGGGGTCGAGATTCCAGTGGTTTGGCTCCCTATAATTGCGTTTTCGCTCTTTAATTTTTTCTTTTTCCGAGTCCGATTCTCCCAGCAAGGCTTCTAAATAAGCGTAAATCTTGGTTTTTCGGGCTGGCGTTGTAAAGCTTCCGCTATCCGTCAGGGTTGTTTTGTGCGTCTTCAGACAAGATTCATAACTCTCCCAGCAATCAAAAATCACCCGGTTTACGGGATGAATTAGGGCTTCAAGCAACGTTTCCAAATCCCCATCGTGTTGGTTATTAGGAAACAGAAAGAATCGAAAGCCGTACGTCTGACTATGCACAAGCAAGTTCGCGTTGTTGGTTGCGAATTTGTCCGCATCAAAAATGACCAAAGCCGGTTTTCCTGTTATTGCCAAGGTTTGAAAAACTGGAGTTAATTTTTTTAACTTATCAGGAGTGTCGAAAGCATCTTTCCCTCCTAGTTCTAAAATATCAACCGGTTTCCCAACTTTATCATTAATTCCGCCAATCGATAATTCTATTCCGTACCAATCTAAAATTATATCCTGTAAAAACTTTTGATCGGCGACTCCTTCCACGAAAATCTGAACCGGGCTCATTGTTTTCCTCCGCGTGTGTTAAAACCGATGTTCAACGCATACTCGAACTGCTCGAAGTCATAAGTAACCGCCTTTACCTGTCCATCCTTGTCTTCCATCATCGTAATATTTCGGGCGTCTTGCTGAAACTGCTGCATATCTTCATCTTGAAGAGCTTCAATAAACGCTTGCTGGCATTCAAGGCTGTGAGTGGTAGCGAAGAGCTGGACTTGGCGGTTATGGCACATTAAAAATATTGCCTTCCAAAAAGCTTTTAATTTAGAGTAGTGGATACCAGCATCAATTTCATCAATCATAACCCTCTCACCATCTACTGAAAATATTCCAAGAAGAATACGCATAATTTTTACTACCCCGTCTCCAAAGCGTGCGATAGGGTAAATTTCCTGATCGTTTTTTAAAACTACTCCTAAAATCTCTCTATTAAATACTTTATGTGGCCGCACTTCCTCTAAGTTATTTATTATAAGCTTTAAATTATTTTCAAATTCTACTCTCTTTTTTTTTGAAGAGTTAATATTTTGAAAGTAGCTTGAAAGATGTATATCTAGATATCCAACATTAAAGCTAATATACTTACTTACAACGTAATTACTTTTTTTTCTAAATTCAATAGCTTCCTCATTATAGCGACCGAAAACGCCAGAATATTCATCCTGAAAATAGAATCTGAGCCAAAGTTCAGGGCTTTGATTTAACAAGACTTGTTGAGCTATAAAATTTTTATCTCTTTCAACGAGGTCCTTCCCTTCAATCAATTCTAGCTTGATTTTTTTAGCAAAATCTGAACTATCTTTAACCTCAATATTAAGAGGTTTTTGAAGTTCTCTAAAAATATACAACCAAATCTCTTTTAACGTACCGTATTGGCGAGTATCTTCTGGATACTTGTTTAAAAGCCCTCTTATATACAATGTGCTATATAGATTAAACAAATATTCAATACGATCTTCATCAAAAAGTAACGCTTCTAAAACCGACGTCTTCCCCACATTATTATCCCCGACAATCAAATTAAACTGCCCAAGGTTCGACATTTCAAACGAATCGAATCGCTTGAAATTCTCGATTTTAAAGTATGTCAAGTGCTGCTTTTCCATATTATAGAATACTCAATCACAACGGAATATTCCCGTGTTTTTTCTTCGGCAAGGTCGCCACTTTGTTCTCTAGCATCTGGAACGCCCGGATCAGTTTCCGGCGCGTCTGGTCGGGATAGATCACCTCGTCGATGTAGCCCCGGTGGGCGGCCCGGTACGGGTTGGCGAACTTTTCGGTGTAATCCTGCACTTTCTCCTGCAAGCGGGCCTGCGGGTCGGGCGCTTCGGCAATCTCGCGCTTGAAAATGATCTCGGCGGCCCCACTCGCACCCATGACGGCGATTTCGGCGGTTGGCCAGGCGTAGTTCAGGTCGGCCCCGATGTGCTTGGAGTTCATCACGTCATACGCACCCCCGTAGGCTTTCCGGGTGATAACCGTCACGCGCGGCACGGTCGCTTCGCAGAAAGCGTAGAGCAGCTTGGCGCCGTTTGTGATGATAGCGTTCCACTCCTGGTCGGTGCCGGGCAAAAAACCGGGGACATCTTCCAGCACCAGCAACGGAATGTTGAAGCAATCGCAAAACCGCACAAACCGGGCGGCTTTCGTACTGGAATCGATGTCAAGTACCCCGGCCAAAACCGCCGGTTGGTTGCCCACAACCCCGATGCTGCGCCCCGCAATCCGGGCAAATCCGACCACGATGTTCTCGGCAAACGCCTGATGAACCTCAAAAAAACTACCGGCATCGACCAGTTCTTCGATCACCTCCCGCATGTCGTAGGGCTGGTTCGGGTTTTCGGGGATCAGCGTATTCAGCTTCGGCCGGAGTTCGTCGGCCGGTTCGTACGGCACCCTTACCGGCTCGTCTTCGCAGTTCTGGGGGATGTAACTCAGCAGCTTTTTAATGTACTGAATACACTCCAGTTCGTTGGCGCAGGCAAAATGCGTCACGCCGGATTTGGTGCTGTGCGTACTGGCCCCTCCCAATTCCTCGGCCGTCACGGTTTCGTGCGTCACGGTTTTGACCACGTTCGGCCCCGTTACAAACATATACGAAGTGTTTTCGACCATCAGGATAAAATCCGTGATCGCCGGGGAATACACCGCACCACCCGCGCACGGCCCCATCACCGCCGAAATCTGCGGAATGACGCCGGATGCCAGCGTGTTGCGGTAAAAAATATCCGCGTAACCAGCCAGCGACAGCACACCCTCCTGAATCCGGGCCCCACCCGAATCGTTCAGGCCAATCACCGGCGCGCCGTTTTTCATCGCCAGATCCATGATCTTGCAAATCTTCTCGGCGTGCGTTTCGGACAAAGCGCCCCCGAAAACCGTAAAGTCTTGCGCAAAGACGTACACCAGCCGCCCGTTGACCGTGCCGTATCCCGTCACAACGCCATCGCCCAGGTAGTGTTCCTTGTCGAGTCCGAAATCCCGCGTGCGGTGCATGACGAACTTGCCTATTTCTTCAAACGAGCCTTCATCGACCAGCAAAGCAATACGCTCGCGGGCAGTCAGCTTTCCTTTTTTATGCTGGGCGTCGATGCGCTTCTGGCCTCCGCCCAACTCGGCTTCGGCGTTCTTTTGATCCAGGATTTCGGTTTTCGTTGACTTGATTTTGGCGTCCATGCACGGGTTCGGTTGAAATAGAATTCAACAAAAATATATTTTCCTGGGAATTCCAACGCTTTTCGGACAATTTGAATCATTGTTGCAAAACTGCGGCTTTATGAAATACCTTTCCTTTACACCTTGTTGGCAGCGATTAACCGCCCCGCTGCTGTTGCTGGCGATTTTCGGCTGCGAAACCAGCCCGGACGACGTGGGCAACCGGCAAGTCCAGGGTCTTCGGCCGGTTTATGCGTCCTACGAAGAGATCAGTACGATCAAAACGCTGGCCCCGCAACCGCTCCGGTTTCCCGGCAAAATTTACACGAAAGGTTCCTATCTGTTCATCAACGAGCAGGGAAAAGGTATTCACATTGTCGACAACCGCGATCCGGCTCACCCGCAAAAAATCTCGTTCATTTCGGTACCGGGCAATGCCGATATGGCCGTTAAGGACCAGGTATTGTATGCCGACAACTCGATGGATCTGGTAGCGCTCGACATCAGCGATCCGCAGCATGTCCGGATGCTGAAACGCGTCAAAGATGCGTATCCGTATCCCTCTTATCCACAGCCACGCGGGGTGCAGTTTGAGTGCGCCGATCCCGAGAAAGGCATCGTCGTTCGTTGGGAATCTGCTCTCCTGACTAATCCGAAATGTTATCGATAACTGGTTAAAATATAAGTTTCCCCGAATCTTGAAAAGTCAATAAGAGGCCGTTTAACCTTTTTCTTTCAATGGCTTTTGTGTGATCCCATGACAGAACGCACTCATGGAGACTCGAGTATGAAAAATTTAAACAGATTCAAAAACACGGACTGAAGTCCGTGGGTACTATGAAAAATCTTCTACTAGTCACCATACTGATCGGGCTGGCCGCGCTAGCGGGTTGTTCCGAATTAAGCAGCAGTGACAATGCAGCCGCGCCGAATCCCAACGGCGGGAGCGGAACCGGCGGGTCAATGGCCCGGTTTGCCGTGGCTGGCAATTATCTGTACGTGGTCAATCACAATAGCTTGCAGGTGTACGACGTGCAGGAAAGCGTCAATCCGACTCACCGAAAAAAGGTGTCGCTCGGTTTTGGGGTAGAAACCATCTTCCCGTACAACAACCACCTGTTCATCGGCACGCAGACAGGCATGTACATCATGAACCTCAACGACCCGGCCAGTCCCCGGCAAACCGCATTGTACCAGCACGTTTTCAGTTGCGATCCCGTGGTGGCGCAGGGCAATTACGCCTACGTGACGCTCCGCAGCGGCACGGCCTGCAACACCGGTCCCAACCGCCTGGAGGTGGTCGATATCAGCGATCTGTCGAACCCCGTCCGGGTTAATACGATTTCGATGATCAATCCGCACGGGCTGGGCATCGACGGCAACCTGCTGTTTGTCTGCGAAGGCGATGCCGGATTAAAAGTGTTTGACGCCACCGACCCGGTACAACTCCGGCTGATCAAGACCTTCGACAATGTACGCTCCTACGACGTAATTCCGAACCGTTCGGTGCTGATCGTAACCGGCAAAGATGGTATTTTCCAATACCGCTACGACGCGTCCCAACAACTGACGCTGCTCAGCAAACTGGCCATCGAATAGGGATGAAAAACCGGTTTTGGAAAAGTTTGCTGGCGGTTTTGCTGCCATTTAATGTCCTGGCGCAACTCGATTTACCCGATACCCTCACCCCGGTCATGCACCGCCCTCCGCGCTGGGTGATCAAGTTTGCACCCCTGGCGTTGGTCGACATCGACAACACCATCCAGTTCGGGGCCGAACGACTTTTCGGGACCCGCCACACGGTTCAGGGCGAATTCGGCTATGGCTGGCGGGGTATGAATATCCACGAGTACCGGCGCGACGACTTTGCGGATTTTGAAGTCTGGCGGGGCCGGGCCGAGTGGCGACGCTATTCCGGGCGGTACCGGGGCAACCGAAAACCGCATTTCGCGACGCCCCCCATCGGTCGGTATTTTGCCCTGGAAGCCTTCTTCAAGCAACTGTCGGTGACGGAAAACACCTCGATCGGCCGCGAATGTGCCGACGGCACCTGCGCCTATTTCGAGCGGGGCACGTTTCCGATGTACCGCACGGTCTGGGGACTTCACGCCAAATTCGGGCGGCAGTTTGTGCTATCCATGCCGAGCGACAACCGGTTTTTGCTCGATTTTTACGTCGGCTTCGGGTTTCGCCGTCTCACGCCCTTTCGCTTCAGCAACTCCAACGAAAATGTTTTCCAGTTTACCAACACCGGCGACTGGCGTGTCCGAAACAACGGGGTCTATCCGAGCGTCACGCTGGGAATCAAGCTGGGGTATGTGTTGTGAGTGGGGCGAAGGGCATGGGGTATTAGACGGTTTTCAGTATTCGTTATTCGTTATTCGTTATTCAGTGTTCATTATTTATTATTTATTCCTTGTTCATTCATTCGCTATTCCGTGTCCATTATTCGATATTTGGCCCGGAATAACCGACATCAGCCTTGAGAGTAAATCTAGCGGCTTTTTTCCTTCTGATTCCATTTTGGGCGGTCGGCCAGTTTCCGGGCGGGCAGAGCGGTTTTGCCTTTCTCGCGATTCCTACGAACGCCCGGGTAGCCGCGCTGGGTGGGCTGGCGGCTTCCAACACCCAACCGCAGGGGCAGTTTTTCCTGCAAAACCCGGCTTTACTGGATTCATCGGCCCGTAACCACCTCACGCTGAACTTTGTCCCGTATTTTGCCGACACCCGGTTTTACTGCCTGCAATACGGTTTGCCGGTAAAAAGCAGTGGCCCGTGGGCCGTGGGGTTGCAGTACTTAAGTTTCGGGACCTTCGAACAAACCGATTTGCAAGGCAACTCGGTCGGAACATTTACCGCCAACGACTACGCCCTGAGCCTCACCCACTCCCGCACGGAAGGCAATTTTACGCTTGGGGCTACCTTGAAAGCCGTCGGTTCGTCCATCGAAACGTATTCGGCCTTTGCGGTTTTGTTCGATCTGGGGGGCACCTGGCGGCATCCGAAAAAAGAGTTAATTTTCGGGCTCGTCGCCAAAAATGCCGGTTTTCGGCTGCAAAGTTACCTGCCTGGCGCAACGGGTAGCCTGCCCGATCTGCCGTTCGATTTGCAGGCCGGGGTCACGGTCAAACCCGAGCACCTGCCCATCCGGGCGACACTGACCGCCCACCACCTGCACCGGTTCGACATTGTCTACAACGATCCAGCGTTGAATGTCACCTACGACCTGAACGGAAATCCAGTTCCGAAGAATGTGGCCGTGCCGGAAAAAATCATGCGCCACCTGGCTGTTGGGCTAGAGTTTTTAATTCACCGAAATGTCAATTTGCTGGCGGGGTACAATCATTTACGTCGCCAGGAAGCTCGGCTGACGACCGGTACGGGAGCAGCCGGTTTCTCGTTCGGCGCGGCCATCCAGGCCAAAGGTTTTCAGCTAATTTACGCCCGGACGCTGGCCATTCCAGCCAGTGGTGGAAGCAGTCATTTGTCATTTCGTATAGATTTACACCGTATTGGGTCAAAAAAGTGATTCTTTCGGGCACAAAATACCGTTTCCTGCGTTTCTTTGTATGAGCAGAGGGCAAAGGGCCAGGGGCATAGGGTGTTTTCATTGCCCTATGCCCTTAGCCCCATGCCCTCTGCTCCCGAGCAATTATCCTGATTATGACCCAACAACACGAGCTGAAAGACCTAACCCCCCGGCAAATTGTCGCCGAATTGGATCAATACATCATCGGGCAGCACGATGCCAAACGCAACGTGGCCATCGCCCTTCGTAACCGCTGGCGACGCATGAACAGTGGCCCGGACATGCAGCGGGAAATTACCCCCAATAACATCCTGATGATCGGCGCTACGGGTGTCGGGAAAACCGAAATTGCCCGGCGGCTCGCCAAGATTGCCGATGCGCCCTTTACCAAAGTAGAAGCCTCAAAATTTACAGAAGTAGGTTACGTGGGCCGGGATGTCGAAAGCATGGTCCGGGATCTGGTCGAACAGTCGGTCAATATGGTCAAGGCCGCCAAGAAAGAGCAGGTAAAAAACCGGGCCCAACAGATTGTCGAGGATATGATTCTGGACATTCTGATTCCGCCCATCAAGCAGGCATCCGGTTTTGTTCTCGATGAAAAAAATAACTCGAACGACATGCCGGATACCGATGCCGAACTGAACGAACGGACCCGCGAGCGGTTTCGGGAAAAAATCCGGCGGGGTGAAATGGACGAGCGGAAAATTGAGATTGATGTTCAGCAGAATCAAGCACCCAACATCGGCATGATCGGCGGAACCGTCGATGAACTTTCCATGATGAATATTCAGGAGATGATTGGCGGGATGATGCCCCGGCGCGGCAAGAAACGCAAGGTGACCATTGCCGAAGCCAAGAAAATCCTGCTGGAAGAAGAAGCCGGGAAGCTCATCGACATGGACGAGGTGAAAGACGAAGCCATCCGGAAAGCCGAAAATACCGGCATCATTTTTATTGACGAGATCGACAAGATTGCGTCCAGCCGGAGCGGTGGCTCGGGTGGGCCGGATGTGAGCCGTGAAGGCGTCCAGCGCGATTTGCTGCCGATTGTCGAGGGCAGCACCGTCAACACCAAATACGGCAGCATCAATACCGACTATATCCTGTTCGTGGCCGCCGGAGCCTTCCACGTCTCCAAACCGTCGGACCTGATTCCGGAGTTGCAGGGGCGGTTTCCGATTCGGGTCGAACTCCAGAGTCTGTCGGAAGATGATTTCTTCCAGATTCTGAGCGCCCCGAAAAACGCCCTGACGAAGCAGTACGTGGCGATGCTGGAAGCCGAAAAAGTCGAGCTGACGTTTCAGGAGGAGTCGCTGCGCGAAATTGCCCGGATTGCCTTTCAGGTCAATTCAGAAGTCGAGAACATCGGCGCCCGGCGTTTGCAAACGGTCATGAGCCATTTGCTAAACGACTTCATGTTCGACATTCCGGATGTGATCGGCGCCAACGCCAAAGTGGTCATTACGAAAGAAATGGTGCAGGAACGGCTCAGCCTGCTCGTCAAAAACCGGGATCTCAGCCAGTTTATTCTCTGATGTACCCATGGACCGCTGGTCCGTGGTTTTCTTTGTTTGTTCAGAAAAATAAAACACGGACCAGCGATCCGTGGTACAGTTGATGAAAACCGACCGGTTTACGCTTGTCTCGTTGCTTTACCTGTACGTGCCGGTCGTGATTTTTCTGTGGTTCTGGATTGTCCCGTTCGTGGCAATTCCCCTTACGGTTTTGATCGCAGTCGGAATTGCTCAGGTTGTCCGACAAACTAGCCGAGCCGACTCTCCGATTTCCTTTTCCGGAAAAGAATGGCTGCTGCTGGCGCTGGGTTCGTTGTTCTGGACCTGGGTCAGTGGCATCGGAGCCTTTATACCCCAATACGGCGATTACGATAAGCATAACTTGGTTTTCTACGACCTGATCACCCGCCCGTGGCCGGTGCTGTATACCAGCGACCGTTTCGATGA
This sequence comes from Larkinella sp. VNQ87, assembly GCF_049445795.1. Classification (NCBI taxonomy): domain Bacteria; kingdom Pseudomonadati; phylum Bacteroidota; class Cytophagia; order Cytophagales; family Spirosomataceae; genus Larkinella; species Larkinella sp. VNQ87. The sequence continues at coordinate 271,792 of NZ_JBMSDT010000004.1, read as the reverse complement.
TCCGTTTCTGTGCTACTATTTTGCCTATTACCTCCCGACGGCCCTCGTGGTTAAAACCGCTCATTTGTCGCTTCGGTCGGCCGACTGGGTGTCGTTTTTCTGGGGATGGCTGGGCGTTGGGCTGGCCCTGGGCTGGGCGACCCGGCTGAGTCAGCTGTACCGGGTCTGGATTGCCGTTGGACTGCCGCTGCTGTCGGGCGTCGAAGTGGCGATTCGACTGTTCTGGTCGCTGTATGAAGATTTCCACTGGAACGTAACAATCTGGCTACCAGCGGTTTTTCAACACCAAATTCCGGGGTACACCCGCTACGAAACGCCCCGGTTGGCCTTCAGCAACCATAATTTCACGCAAAGTCTCGACCCGGCCCCGCTCGTGATGCAGTTGCAGGCGGTTCCGCAGCATGCCCTCGGCGGCTGGATCGCCATTGGGCTCATCGTTTGGTGGCAAAGCTGGAAGCGATCGCCCGCCGGGCTGGCTTTTATCGGTGCGGCTACCCTCTTGTGGTCACCATTTGTGAGTATCGGGCTGGGCCTTTGGGTGCTGTTTTCTCAACCGAATCTGTTTGTGGTTTCGTCCTGGCGGCAACCGGTTTGGCTGCTGAGCAGTCTGCTGCTGGCCGGATTGTTAGCCTGTTTTTACGAAGCTCATTACCCCATTCCGTACGCGGGTCTGCTAGTCGAAGCGTTTGAAAAACCGGCGGATGTGGCCCTGTACGTGCTATTCTGGGGTCTTCAACTTTGGCTGGGTTATTTCCTGTTTCGGTGGTACAACCGACAGGCCCGCCAAAATCAGGCCTGGGAAAAAATGGCCTTCCGGGCAGCTCTTTGTGTCCAGCTACTTAGTTTGGTTTACATGGGGCGTTGGAATGACTTTCAGAATCGCACGATGATTCCGGAGCAGTTTCTGTATTATCTGGCCCTGGCGAACGGTTTTGCTCACTGGCTGGGTTCGGCGAAACGCTCGCTGGCGGGCTGGGTTTTCGCGGGCTGGTTGGTAGTTGGTCTGTATGTACCACTGCGGGTGCTGGCCTACAAGCTCCGGTCGATTCCAATTCCGCAACCCATTGAACGCTCAATTGCCAACGCAACGACTAATTTTGGTGAATCGGATATGGCGCAGATGCGGCCGCATGAAGCCATCGACGCCGGAACCGACTATGCCGTTCAGTACATGGGCCGACGAGACTCGTTTTTTTACCGGCATTTGCTTCGAAAATAGAGCTTACCGTTTGCGGCCAAACCGCTTCCAGTACCCGCCTTCCTGCGGAGGGAAAAAGCAATCGTTCGGATTTTTCGGTCCCCGCCGGAACAAGGGGATTGCGGCACCGGCGTAGAAGTTGGCTCCCCGCGGATTCCCGATATTTGCCAAACCACCCAGGTGATCGGTTCCGGCAAAAACCGGCCCCAGCCGTAGCGCCAGCCCGACGGTCATCATCGTATAGTTGTCCTGCAACGCAATGGGCATCGACACCTCCGCCCAGCGACTTTCCCAGCGCGGCACCACGGCCAGCATGGAGGGCGTAATCATGCCGACGGAGTTCGGATTCACCAGGCTCTGGGTCCACAAGGCCCCCACGTAAACCTGCTCCTGGACCTTATAGTCGGCGCTGACATTCAGGGCAGTAGGCAAACCGGATCGGTAAGATGTAGTTCGTTGCGCGGGCAGCAGGTCCAGGACATCCACCACCCGGGCATTCAATTCGTCGGGGGTTTTGGCCCCCAGGAAGGTGGTGTTGGTAATAAATTTATTTTCCACTGAGACCTGGTACAGGTTGACGATTTCGGGATTGCGGAAACGAACTCCGCCAATGTCGACCAGAGAGGCCGAAATGCGATACAGGTATTTGTTGCGGGCTGGGTCCCGGCGCAATTCCCCTTTTTCACGGTAACTGTACTTGCGAAAATCCGGTCGGTATTCATACGTCATGCCCAGATCGAACCCCCATCCCCCCCCGGCCGATTGCTGTCCAAACAGCCAGCCCGGGGAAAAGCCCACCCGCTGATAAGCCAACTGGTTGGTATACCCGTAAGCCCCATCGAACTTCCGGATGCGAAGCGCCTGAAAGCCAATCTGATTGGGATCGCGCACAATTTGATGTGTGCCATCGTCGACTCGCAAATGGGCGTTATAAAAACCGATTTCCCGCTTAATGGTGATTCCAGCTTTCCAGAACCGGTCGTCGTTGTCGAGCAAAACCGCCCCGAACGTGATACCCAGTTCAGCAAAACCGTTGACGTTGGCCATCCCGTGCTGGCCTTCGTTGACGACCCGTTGTAATTCGGCAATCTGGGTGCCGTAAATCATCAACCGGGCGGTTTCTTCGGAGGTGTTGCGGTACGAAATGCCGGTTCGGGCCCGCGTGGTGAAAGCAAGGCCAAATCGATCGCTCAGGGTAATGAGGGCCGACGGCCCCCGAACTTCCCCACCGACGGTTAGGCGTTTGTCGCGGCCATTGAGTTGTTCTTCCAGGTAGCCACTGCGCCCCAGGCTGCGCCCGCGTTCACTCCGGTATTGGGCCGGAACCGTTCCAGTGATGTAGCGAAAAAAGGGAAACGGTGCCACCCACCGTACATGGTTGTTGGCTGCGTAAAAATCGGTGGTGACCAGATTGAGGTAAAACCGGTAGCGGGAGTCGGCCACCTCCGCCGGGTTGCGGTACAAAGCCTGAGTCCCGGCATAATTGCTGTTGACGATGCCGGTGAGGTACTGCCCCCAGACCGGAACTGCAACAGACAGCGATACCAGCGTTGCCACCCATCGACTATATCTTCCTCTCATTCAAGTGCTAATAGACGTGATTCAAACCATTTGGTACCCTTGTGCTTCTAAAGATACAGGTTGTAACGAAAAAATAATGCGTCTGGGGACTAACAGGTAATCAGAAAACACTAAGGTTAAATAAATAATAAACTGGGCCTCCCGGATTACAACCATATATAATTTTGCATATTATTGCAATTTTAAGGGTTTATTCGCTAAATATAACTACCCACCTATGCAATTACAATCACAATCCCAGGGAGGCCAAACGCAGTCTCAATCTCAGGGGAATTCTTTTTCATTTAGCGACTACCAGACCGACAACTTCTATGACGAGATGTTTACGGCTGATGGGCAAATCCGTTCGGGGTACGAACCGTTTAAACAGCGGGTTGAGCAGCTAAGCCGCGAGGATGTGATTGGTCGGCAGCATGCTGCGGAACGGTCGCTGATGTCGATGGGAATTACCTTTAACGTCTATTCCGAGGGCGAAGGTACCGAACGCATCATGCCCATCGACATCATTCCCCGGGTGATTCCCTCGGCCGAATGGAACCAGTTGGAACGCGGACTGATCCAGCGGATTCAGGCCATCAACCTTTTCATTCACGATGTCTACAACGAGCAACGGATTCTGAACGACAACGTGGTGCCGCGTGATCTGATCGAATCGAGCAAGTGTTTTCTGCCTGCCTGTATGGGTCTCAAACCCCCGAAAGACATCTGGTGCCACATTACCGGGACCGACCTGATCCGGGGCGAAGACGGCCAGTTTATGGTGCTGGAAGACAACCTACGGTGCCCGTCGGGTGTGTCGTACATGCTCGAAAACCGGGAGCTTTCAAAACAGACGTTCCCCGAGGTCCTGGCCCGCACAGGTGTTCGGCCGGTTTCGGATTACCCGACACGGTTGCTGCAACTGCTCCAGCACATCGCCGACCGGCCCGACCCAACGGTCGTGGTGCTGACGCCCGGGATTTACAACTCGGCCTATTTTGAACACTCGTACCTGGCCCAGCAGATGGGCGTCGAACTGGTCGATTCGCGGGATCTGGTTGTTTCGGGCGGCTACGTCAAGATGCGAACCACAAAAGGCTTTCAAACCGTCGACGTTATTTACCGCCGAATCGACGACACCTTTCTGGACCCGCACGTCTTCAACCCGGAATCGCTGATCGGTATTCCCGGTATTTTTGAAGTGTACAAAAAAGGCCGGGTGGCTCTGGCCAATGCGCCCGGGACCGGCGTGGCCGACGACAAGGTCATTTATGCCTACGTACCCCGCATCATCAAATACTACCTCGGCGAAGAAGCCATCATTCCGAACGTCCAGACCTACATCTGCCGGGAAGAAGAGGACTGCCGGTATGTGCTGGAAAACATCGAAAAGCTGGTGGTGAAAGAAGCCAACGAAGCGGGCGGCTACGGGATGCTGATCGGTCCGAAAGCCACCAAAGCCGAACACGAACAGTTCCGGAAGAAGATCAAAGCCAATCCCCGCAACTACATTGCTCAGCCGACGATCTCGCTTTCACGCGTTCCGACGATTGTGGGCGACCACACGGAAGGGCGTCACGTCGATTTTCGGCCCTACATTTTATACGGCGACGGCATCAACGTCATTCCCGGCGGTCTGACCCGGGTGGCGCTGCGGAAAGGTTCGCTGGTGGTCAACTCCTCCCAGGGCGGAGGTGGTAAGGACACCTGGGTGTTGTATTAAAATTCCGGTTGCCCCAGGCTTGAGCCGTTCCGGTTCTAAACCTGGGGCAATTAATTTACTATGCATTCAAGGATTGGGTCGGGTCAGCCTGATTCGCTAAATAACCGCACAGGGTTTCGTAAAACCAAACGTTGTAGGCTTTGGCCGTTCGGAAGTACAAATCAAAATCTCCTTTGTGGGTGAACAGGCTAAAACGGTCAAAGGGCATCTCAACCCCTTCCCGGAGCGCAAACCGTACCACATTTTCAACTACCCGCATAAACCGGGCCTTATCTTCTGTCGCAAAAGTTTCGTTCCAATAAACCATGTGGTTGCCCTGAACGACACCAAAATCCTTGAATGTCTTCCAGAATTCCTGTAATTCGAATTTGTGGCCCGTTGAGTTCATTTGCTGCACAAGCTGTTAAGGAGTCAGGGAAGTCTCTATAAAGTCGTTCTGACGGAAAACACCTCTATGAAACTACTTTTCGTACAACTGTAAACAAAATAAGTGCCAAAAAACCGGGCAAGTGATGAAGTTGTAAGTGTCCGTAGCATTTCCAAGTATACGGCTCAGTCGAAAACGTTGGGGGCCGGTTCGACTACTGGCTACAGGATGGATCTGAGAGCGTTTTTCAAGAGGGCACCTAACTTTTGCGCAAAAGTTGCGACAGCTCGTCAATCTGATTTGTAGTCTTTTCTCCAAGCGGAATGACTGTGAATCATTGACATGCTGATAAGTTAGTCTCTCCTAGAATTATCATATATATTGACACACAACGCAACACTTGTAGTTTAACTATTTCACCAAACCACCAGTTCTTAGCGGTCACCCCATGATGACCTTGCGATGGGTTGATCCCCATTTCGCTAAATCCTCAATGATGCCTTGCAAGGTCCAGCCATACTCGGTCAAACTATACTCGACGGTCACAGGCTGGGTAGCCAGGACGGTTCGTTCGATGAGCTTATTCTGTTCCAATTCCTTAAGCTCTTTGCTTAACTGCTTGTTGGAAATACCCGCCAAATCGGTCGATATGTCGGAAAACCTTCGCCTGTTATAATAACACATGGTGGATAGGATGGAAATCTTCCATTTCCCATTCAACACATCCATAGCGTCGTGGATCGCCCGGATGTCTGCTTTGTGACATACTTGTTCAGCCATTGGTTACTTGGTTACCGGAAATATACTGTTACTTCTGGTAACTAAGTTACTAAAGTAAATGTTCCTGGGACATACTTGAAAAAACAAAACAATGAATTTCGATAATAAAAATGTCGTCATAACTGGCGGAAGTCAGGGTATCGGCTTTGCGACCGCAAAAGCATTCATTCAGCATGGGGCTACTGTTTTGATTACGGGCAGAAATGCAGAAAGTCTGCGAAAAGCAGCCGATGAGATCAATAGCCCGAACTTACAAACGCTGGTCGCCGACACCTCAAACATGGCCGGAATTACGGCGTTGGAAAAAGTGGTAGCCCTAAGCGGCAAGTCCGTCGACGTACTCTACCTCAATGCCGCAATTGGGGTCTATAGCCCCATTCAATATGTGACAGAAGCGGATTTCGATGCGCAATTCAATACCAATGTCAAGGGGCACTTCTTTACGCTTCAAAAGCTCATCCCGCATTTAGCGGATGGGGCTTCGGTGATCTTCACCTCCTCTGGAGTGGTGAGTGCCGCGGGTGAAGCGAGCAGTGTGTACTCGGCCACCAAAGCGGCTTTGAATAAGATCGCCGACATTGCCGTCAATGAGTTGGCTCCACGAAAGATCCGAGTGAATATCGTTAGCCCTGGCCCGATTCAAACACCCGGTTTGCTTTCGCTAGCCACCCCCGAAACGCAAGCCTACCTGGCTTCCCGAAGCGCACTTCAACGACTAGGCAGTGCGGACGAAGTGGCCAACACCGTTTTGTTCCTGGCTTCAGAGGAGGCTGGGTATGTGAACGGGGCTACTATTGCGGTTGACGGTGGATCAATTCAGTATATGCTTAAATAATTTGGAGACTTCCAATGGCCGGACAGGTAAGGGGTCCGGCCATTGAAACTTTCAATTATTAGCCAAGCACTGGTTCACGATAAAGCAATTTTTCAAATCAGAAACCCTGAAAATGCATTCATCTCACGTAGGAGGGTTTTACAAGATATTTAAAACGCTTAATTAATATTTGGCCAACCTAATCAGTCATATATAGGTTTATAGTACAGAGCGACCTTTCTGCCGGGAAACCTTGCTGACAAATTTATTTCCATAATCACTTCGTTTTTAACTCATGCCTACTATTTTTATAACAGGTGCCTCATCGGGCTTAGGGAAAGCTACTGCCAAATTATTTGCTTCCAAAGGCTGGCACGTTATGGCTACCATGCGCCACCCCGAACAAGAAACGGAGCTGACCCAACTGCCCAATGTTCACCTGCTGCCGCTCGACGTAACGGATCCAGTATCCATTGAATCGACCGTGCAACGCGCCGTTGCTTTTTCTCCTGTGGATGTCGTTTTTAACAACGCAGGCTATGGCCTTATAGGTGCTCTGGAAGCAGTCACCGACGAGCAGATAACTCAATTGGTTAATACCAACCTGCTGGGCGTAATCCGGGTTACCAAAGCCTTTCTGCCTCACTTGCGAAAGAAAAGATCAGGCTGCATCATTAACACCACCTCCATTGGCGGGCTGATTGCTTTCCCGCTCTACTCCATTTACCACGCTACCAAGTGGGGTGTTGAAGGCTGGAGCGAGAGTATGTCATTTGAATTATCCCTGCATAACATCCAGATTAAAACGATTTCGCCAGGCGGTATAGCCACCGATTTTACCGGTCGCTCGCTGGTAGTTGTTGAACATGAGGCCTATAGTGATCTCTTGCAAAAGCTAATGAATGGTCAGGCAAATGTGCAGTTTTCGCCCCCGGAAGCTATTGCTGAAGTAGTATATCTAGCCGCCACAGATCAGAAAGACCAACTCCGCTACCCAGCCGGTCATGATGCCTTAACCAGCTACGAGTACCGGTTGGGGGTTGGCCCCGAAACCTTCCGTAAGGAGGTAGCCAGCCAGTTTGCATCGGATCAGGAAGCCAGTTTAAGCACGCTAAGTGGGAGTAAAAACGACGAGTAGAGGTAGTCGGAAATGGCGACCCGGGGCGTAGGTGATGCCAGAATTGTGTATCAAACAGAAAAGCCACTCCGTTCAAAGAGTGGCTAACCTTCTGATTTTCAAGAGCCCCCAGTCGGGATCGAACCAACGACCTACTGATTACAAGTCAGTTGCTCTACCAGCTGAGCTATGGAGGCAATCCGATTTACTATCTCGTAAATCTGGTGCAAAAATAGCGATTCTGCACTTTCGATCAAATAGTAGCCGGTTTATTTTCTACTACACCCCTATTTTTCCTACTGCGCTTCCCGAATCACTTTCAGCTGATGCTTCAAATCGTCGAGTTGTTTCTGCGCAAGCTGAATTTTCTTATCGATGTCAGCCCGCAGTTTCTCCGCCCCCTTCGACCGGGCGAAAAACTCGATGTTATTGTTATAAACCGCAATATCGTTTTCCAGCGTCGTCATTTTCCGGCGGATATCCCCCTCCTTTTTGTAGAGGTCGCGTGAACTGCCGCTTTCGCGAATCATTTCGGCCTCGTTTTCCAGCGTCAACCGCTCTTTCTCCTTGGGCGAAATCTTGCCGTTAGCGCCGACAAAAGAATTTACTGCATTGATGTACCGCTTCTGGATAGCCTGCATGTCTTTTTTAGGCACATAACCAATCTGCGACCATTCTTTTTTGAACGCGTTCAGTTCCGCCAGATCGGCATTTCCACCGGTAGCAGCGGCTTCGATCCGTTCACAAAGGGCGGTTTTCTTCGCCAGGTTTTCTTCAAACTCACGCTCCACTTCCTGATTCCGGGACCGTTTTTTGTTGAAAAAACCATCGCAGGCGGCTTTAAACCGGTCGAAGATAGAGTCTTTGAACTTTTCCGGAACCTGTCCGATAGTTTTCCACTGCCGTTGCAGTTCGATCACTTTTTGGGTGGCCTCTGCCGATTCATCACCGGACGCCAGAATCGCTTCAACGTCTTCGCATAACTGGACTTTTGCTTTCAGGTTTTGCTCCCGCTTGCCTTCCAGTTGTTTGAAGAATTCGCCTTTGTGGTGGAAGAACTGCTTGAGGGAAGCCCAGAATTTTTTACTCAATTCTTTTCCCTCTTCACGCGGCATCGGCCCCCGAATGTTGTTCCAGCGATCCTGAATCGCCATTACCTCGCGGGTTTTCTCGTTCCAGTCGTTGATGCTGTTTGAGCTGAAGGACGTGAATGGCACCAGTTCTTCGTATAGCTTCGACTTTTCTTCGTATAACTGCGCCCCTTCCCGACGAATTTCCTCGTTCTGGCCCCGACGGCGGTCATAAAGCGTATCCAGGGCCTTCTTAAACCGCTGCCAAAGCACTTCTTGCTCGGCTTTCGGGGCAGGTCCAATATGTTTGTACTCCTCGAACAGGGTGTTGGCTTCGTCAATGACGGTTTTAGTTACCGGCTTGCCTTCCTGATCCCGAACCAATGCTTCGACCTTTTCACAAAGCTCGGTTTTCAGCGTCTGGTTCTTCTTCCGATCGAGTTCTTTCAGTTCAAAATAGATGTTCCGGTTGCTGTAATACCGGTCAACCAGGGCGTGATACGTCGCCCAAAGTGTGGCATTATGGGGCGACGAGACGTTTCCGGCGGCCTTCCATTCATCCTGAATCTGCTTGAAACCGTTCCAGCTTGTCTTGGGGTCCCCGGCGTTGTTTTCATCGGCTTCGACCAATTCCCGCAACCGCCGAAGCAGATCGGTTTTTACGTTGAAGTTGGTATCCTTGGCTTTTTCAAGCTGCTGGAAATACTGATTTTTCTGGTCTTTGATCTGCTTGTACAGACTTTCGAACCGGCTAACCACCTCGTCGTATTTGTATTCAAACCCTTCGTCCGACCCGGTTTCTTGAATGTACCGCTGTAAGGCATCGGTGCGTTCAGCGGCTTTGGCCTGGTCGAACAAAGGACGTACTTCTTTCAGCATCTCGTCGGCCCGGCGGTAGTCGGCCGCCGAAACGCCTTCGGCTTTTAAAGCGGTGAAATTTTTATCGAGCAAAGCCACCATATCTGCTTTCGAAAGCTGGCTGTAATCAACGGCGGGAGCACTTTCCTCCAGGTCCTCTTCGGTCGTATCCTCATGTTCAGCCACAGCCACGGGAGCCTGGGCCGCTTCATCGGTAGCCTCCGGTTCCGCCGGTTGGGGTTCGGACACAGGTTCTTCAGCAGAGGTTTCTGCAACGACGGGTTCTGCGACTTGTGAATCAACATCAACAGTCGGTTCGGCCGGTGGCGTCGACACTTCATCCTCTGAGGCTTCCGGGGCTTCCGTTTCAGCAACATCTTCCCCAATCGTCTCGTCCGCCGGTGCTGGTGCCAATTCCGGTTCTGCCGAAACAGTCGGTTGTTCATCCGTGGCCGGTTCGGCCCGATTCGTAGGCTCCTCGTTTGCTTCTACCGCATCCGTCGGCTCAGTTTCCGTTTTTTTCCCTTGTTGAGGTTCCGGAAGCTGTCCGTTGCGTTCAGTTAATTCTTGCTCTTCGCTCGACATACGATTTTTAGGAATCGTTACATTTGCAAAAATACGAAAAAAAGCGGATTATCTTTCTTTGCCCCGCGCAACGGTTTGAAACCCTATTGCTATGTTGTCACCACTGGCTGAACTACGAAAAGAGTACACCCTTAACGGCCTGGACCCCTCGGATGTTTCTGCGGACCCATTCGCTCAATTTCAGCGGTGGTTTTCGGAAGCACTCAACGCGGGCGTGCCCGAACCGAACGCCATGCACCTGGCCACCGTCGGAGCCGACGGACGACCATCGGGGCGCATCGTTCTGTTAAAAGGTTTCGATCAACGTGGGTTTTCCTTTTTCACCAATTACCAAAGCCGCAAAGGCACGGAACTGGCGGCTCACCCCGTTGCTGCGCTGACTTTTTTTTATCCCGAGCTGGAACGGCAAATCCGGATTGAAGGCACGATTCAACAATTGCCTGCCGAAGAGTCCGACCGGTATTTTCAAAGTCGCCCCCGCGGAAGTCAGATCGGGGCCTGGGTTTCGCACCAAAGCGCGGTGGTCGAAAGCCGGAATGCGCTGGAGCAACGCCAGCAGAAACTCGAACAACGGTTTGCCGACAAGCCGGTTCCGCGCCCTCCACACTGGGGCGGATATTTGCTCCAGCCGGATTCTATTGAATTCTGGCAGGGCCGTCCCAGCCGCCTGCACGACCGGGTTTTGTACCGAAAAGAGGGAGGAGACTGGATTATTGAGCGGCTATCACCTTGATGGAATTAAGAGTTAAGAGTTAAGAGTTAAGAGTTAAGAGTTAAGAGTTAAGAGTTGGCTCCGCCACTTTACAGGAAACGGCGGAGCCAACTCTTAACCGCACGGGCGGCCCCGTCTTAACTCATCATTCCTTCACGTTAGCTCAAACAGGTTCTTCACCCCGATCGTGCGGTCGACGGTGAAGCCTTCGCCGTATTTGACGCCGATGACGTGGCCGTACTCTTCGGCGCGGGCTTTCAGGAATTCCATAAATTCCTTGCTGGCAATGTAGCTCATGGGCTCGGTGCTCTTGGGGTCGTAGAACTGGCTTTTGTAGGCCAGAATCGCTTCCTGTTTCTGCTCCCAGAAGTCGGTGATATCGACGATAAAATCCGGTTTGATGTAGCGGTCCTGAATGAAGTGGTACACCAGTTTCGGGCGCCAGGCGGGCTGGTCTTCTCCGGCGGTTTCCGAGTCGGATCTATCCAAGGTTTTGATCTGGCGCAGACCGGAATAAAAACAGGCATCCGCAATCAGCGCCGACGCCCGACCGTGGTCGGGGTGCCGGTCGTAGATGGCGTTGCCGATAACGATCTCGGGTTGGTACTGCCGAATGACTTCAATCAGCGCCAACTGGTGTTCTTCGTCGTTCCGGAAAAAACCGTCGCGGAAGCCCAGGTTGTCGCGGGCCGACAACCCCAGTACCCGGGCTGCTTCCTCCGCTTCCTGCAAACGGATTTCGGGGGTGCCGCGCGTCCCGAGTTCGCCCCGCGTCAAATCCACAATACCGACTTTTTTCCCTTGCGCAATCAGCGAGAGGATGGTGCCCGAACAGCCCAGTTCGGCATCGTCGGGGTGAACCGCGATAACCAGTACATCAAGTTTCATTCGACAGAATTAGAGGAGTCACGGGCAGTTGTAAAACCACCCCAAACAGTAAACTTCAAACCTTAAACGATCCTCAATGCACCCGCAATTTCTGCCCCGGGCGAATTCGCGAGCGGGTCGATATATGATTTTTTTTAGCGAGTGTCGAAGCCGTCAGTCCATACCGGCGGGCAATGCTGGTCAAAGTTTCGCCCGAACGGACGCGGTGTAAAACCGTCCGTTTGAACTTTGGCTTAAAGCCCGACATGCTGACGTTTTTACCCCGCAGATAATCCCAGACCGAAGCCGTTAGAATAAAGTGGTCGGAGATCAGGGAGTTGGTCGGAAAATCATAGAGATGAACCGGACTAAACGGATTGCCCTCGTAGCGGGTTTCAAAGTGCAGGTGGGAGCCAAAACTCCGGCCGGTATTCCCGCCGAGGCCAATCTGGTCGCCCGCTTTGATCAACTGCCCGGATTCAACCAACGCCTTCGACAAGTGGCCGTAAATGGTTTCAAGCCCATTATAGTGCCGCACGAGCAGGTAGCGGCCAAAACCGCCCCCGTCCCAGCCGACCACCCGGACAATGCCATCGAAGGCGGCAAAAACCGGGTCACCGGTTTCCAGATCCAGGTCCATGCCTTTGTGCCATCGGCCCCAACGCGGCCCGAAAATGGAAGTCACTTTGCCGTCCACAGTCGGAGCCGACCAAAACCGATTTTCAGCCGGATCGTACAACTTCAGGTCAATGACTTCGTCAAACTGGAGTGGATCAATGCCGTAGGGGTCAATGTTGTGCGGGTCCCAGATGGCGTAATAATCGGCTATTTTCACCCAATCGTCGCCCACCTGCACCGAATCGATGTATTCCACCACAGCGGGCTCCCCTTCGTCGATCGTCGAGGTATCTTCCGCAACAACCGGGTTGGTTTCTTTTCGGGGTTCAAATTGGTTATTGAAGCGTAAATTGGAGGTTTCCTGCTCGAACTCCTCTTCCGGTTCCTCTGCCGACTGTTGTGTAGTCGAATTGGGGGCTGCGTTCTCAGTTTTCTTGGGCTTGATACTCAGGTTCTTCTTAAATTTTCCTCGCTCCTGAGCCTCTACGGTCGTTACGCTTGCCAAACAGCAAACGCTGGCGAACAGCCACCAGACTGCCAGTTTTCTCATCCTAGGGGATCCAGTTTGCCAAAAAGAATTAAGAGTTAATAGTTAAGAGTTAAGAGTTGGCTCCGCCAGATTGCCAGGTAACGGCGGAGCCAACTCTTAATTCTTAACCGCACGGGCGGCCCCGGCTTAATTCTTAACTCCCTTTGCGGTGGTTATACATTTCGTTTACGCTTCCGCGTGCATTTCAACTTCTTTCATGGCCAGATACCGTTCGGCATCCAAAGCGGCCATACACCCCGTACCGGCGGCCGTGATAGCTTGCCGATAGATGTTATCCTGGGCATCACCACAGGCAAAAACACCGGATACACTCGTACGTGTGCTGCCTTTTTCAGTAATGATGTACCCCGTTTCATCCATCTCCAGATACGGTTTAAAAATATCGGTATTGGGTTTGTGACCAATGGCAACGAAGAAACCGGAAATGTCCAGCACCCGTTCTTCACCCGTCACCGTATTTTTGACCAGCGCCCCGGTTACCTCGTTTTCGCCAATCACCTCCTGTGTTTCGCTGTTCCACAAAATTTCAATATTCGGCAACGATTTCACCCGGTTTTGCATGAACTTCGACGCCCGCATTTCGCCCCGACGCACGATCATGTAGACTTTCCGGCAGAGATTCGCCAGGTAGCTGGCTTCTTCAGCCGCCGTGTCGCCTGCTCCCACAATAGCTACATCCTTGCCACGAAAGAAGAAACCGTCACAAACGGCACAGGCCGAAACGCCCAGGCCATTGAGCCGCATTTCCGAAGGCAAACCCAGCCACTTGGCCGAAGCGCCGGTCGAGATAATAACGACATTAGCACTGATTTCCTGTTGATCGTCAACGGTAGCTTTGTGAATCGGACCGGAAAAATCAACGGCCGTGACAATGCCGTAGCGGATATCGGTGCCAAACCGACGGGCCTGCTGCTCCAGATCCGCCATCATCTGCGGACCATTGACGCCCTCCGGATAGCCGGGGAAATTATCGACTTCGTTGGTAATCGTGAGCTGACCGCCTGGCTGCATTCCCTGGTAAAGAACGGGCTTCATCCCCGCGCGGGAAGCATAAATAGCGGCTGTATATCCGGCCGGGCCGGAACCAATAATGAGGCAATTGACGTGTTCGGTGGTCATTGGCTGACAAGAAATGGTTGTTTAAACCGGTCGGCTTTCTGAGTAGAAAGCGGTCCAGACACGGAAAAAACAAGCACAAAGGTGCAAAAAATTCCCGGCGAAACCAAGACGGTTTAAAATCAGAAATGAACAATGAATAAGGAATATGAGTTGGCCAACCCTGCTCTTTTCTCTCTGCTTTTACCAGCTTCATTATTCATTTTCAAAGAATCTTCCATTCAATCCGGCGGTTCAGCTTCCGGTTTTCCTCCGAGGTGTTGGGAGCTACGGGCCGGGTTTCGCCGTAACCGGCCGACTTGATGCGGGCCGGAGCAACCCCGGCTTTCGCCAGGTAATCGACCACGGCCTGCGCCCGCTTTTTCGACAAATCCAGGTTGTTGGCCACGCCACCCTGGTTGTCGGTATGGCCCGACACTTCAATTTTGACATCCGGATTCACTTCCAGGAATTTCACCAACCGGTCGAGTTCCGTTCGGGATTTGTCGGCCAGGTCATAGCGTCCGGTTTCGAAGAAAATGTTGTTCAGCGTTTCTTTGGCAGGCGCTCCGCCCTCGGTCGGTTTGATGGGTTCGAGCGGCACACTCATCGTCAGCCCTTCGCCCTCGTGTTTTTTGGTAAAATCAAAGGACAGACTCTTAAACAGGTAGCCAGGACCTACTACGTACAGGGCGTACTCCCCGCCCGTCGGCAAAACGGCGGTGTATTGCCCGGTTTGCGGATCCGATTGCACCCGGGTGACCAGTTTATTCGTGGCCAGATCGATCAGTTCAATGGTGGCATTGAGCGGTTTTTTCGTGCGGGCATCGGCCACCATTCCTTTCAGGTAGCTGACCGGCCGGACTTTCTGCCGCAGTGGTTCGGGCAACTCGAATACATAAAGTTTGGAGCGCTGCTTGCCGTCGCTGGCTGACTGTTCCTGTGAATAATACGCCCGGGCGCCGTTGGCCGACACAAACAAAGCCGCCTGATCGTCGGAGGTATTGATCGGGTAACCCAGGTTCTGCGGATTCGACCAGCCGGAAGATGTGCTGTCGGCTACGAACAAATCATACCCCCCCATGCCCATATGGCCTTCCGACGCAAAAAACAGGCTCAGGCCGTTGGCGTGAATAAACGGCGAAGCTTCATCGAAGGGCGTGTTGATGCTTTTCAGGTTGTAGGGCGTTTTCCACTCGCCATCGTCGCCCAATTCGCTGCACCAGATGTCGCGCCGACCCACCCCGCCGTTCCGGTCGGAGACGAAATACAACCGCCGTCCGTCGGCCGACAGGGCCGGTTGCGACTCCCACGAACGGGTGTTGATCGTCGGTCCGAGATTCTTGGGGTCCGACCAGGTATCGCCGGTTTTGTGGCTGATGTACAGATCACAACTGCCGTAGCCGGTGCGCCCCTGACAAGCCGTAAACACCAGCGTCCGGCCGTCGGCCGAGAGCGTGGGTGTCCCTTCGTTGTTTACGGTATTGATCTGGGGTGAAATCGAAACCGGTGGACTCCAGGTTTCCCCTTTCTGGGTCGATACCATCAGGTCTTCGTCACCCTCGGGCTTCAAAACCGTGTAGACCAGCGTCTGTTCGTCGGCGGTCAAGACCGGAAAATACTGGGACGGGAACGCCTGGACCGTGGCCGCCAGCGGCTGCGGTCTGACGGCCAGCGGATTCTGCACGGCCTGGGCGCCAAACCGGGCCGTTTGCAGCAACCGGTCTACCTTTTTCCATTGTAATGAATTAGGAGTAAACCGCTGCTGGTAGCGTTCGATGTACGGAATGGCCGATTGATAATTCCCTTTTTTGAGGAGGTACGCACTGACCGATTGATAGGCCAGGCTCGTCACAGGGTTGTCGGGCTGCTGCCCGATGGCCCGCTGGTAAATCTGAAATGCCTGATCGGGCTGACGCATGAATTCGTAAACCTGCCCAAGTTTCACGTAGGCTTCCGTGTAGCCCGTGTCGCGTTCAACAGCCTGATGAAACAAATCGAGCGCCTGGGGCATTTGCCGGTTCCCAAGTGCATCGACGGCTTTTTTGTACAACTCCACGGCTTTTTTGTTCTGACCAAAACCGGGGACCATCAAGAGTGAAAAACTTAGGAGGGCGAGTAGAAACAAGCGGTTTTTTCTAACCGGTTTTGGCTTCGCTCCTACGGGATATCCATGTATTTGTGTGTTTGCAACGAAACGTGCCATTGCGGATGCTGTTTTACATACTCAACGATGAAGGGCAGCATTTCTTTTGACCGACTCCATTCCGGTTGTAAAAACAATTGGCATGCCGGAGAAAGCTTTTCAACAAAGTACTCGGCGAATTCAAAATCGCTTTTGTTGTACACAATCACTTTCAGTTCGTCGGCGCGCCGGAAAATGTCCGGATGCGGTTCTTTGAACTTCTTGGGCGAGAAGCAGATCCAATCCCAGGTGCCGCTCACGGGATAAACGCCCGATGTCTCGATATTCGTCTGAAAACCGGCTCGTTGCAGGGCTACAGTCAGGTTGGTCAGGTCATGAATAAGGGGTTCCCCACCCGTAATAACCGCCATCCGTCCCGGATACTGCAAAGCCGCTTCGACGAGTTCACCGACAGTCCGTTTGGGGTGCAGATCGGCGTCCCAGGACTCCTTGACATCGCACCAGTGACAGCCCACGTCGCAGCCGCCGAGCCGGATGAAGTAAGCGGCCTTGCCGGTATGGGCTCCTTCGCCTTGCAGCGTGTAGAACGATTCCATCACGGGTAGCCGTTGCTGGGTGTCAGTTTGTTGTTCCAGAACTTGATTCATCCCGCAAAGTTACGGAATTTGCGGGCGAAGCTTCATCTCTACCCACGGGTTTCCGTAGCCGAATGCAATACCGCCCCCTGATTTTGCTGTTTATCGTTCTGGCAGGCCTCTGCCTTTCGTTAATAAACCCTGTGCCCCCCGCCCCATACGCCAAGCCCAACATTGTTTTCATCATCGCCGACGACCTCGGCTGGGGTGACTTGTCGGGGTACGGGGCTACGGACCTTCAAACGCCCCACATCGACAGCCTGCTGCGGGCTGGGATCCGGTTTACCAATTTCTACGCCAACAGCCCGGTTTGTTCGCCCAGCCGGGCCGCGCTGCTGTCGGGGCGCTGGCCCGAGCGCGTGGGTGTTCCGGGTGTCATCCGCGACGATTCGACCGACAGTTGGGGCTACCTGGCTCCCGGCTTGCTGATGCCGGACTACCTGCAAAAAGCTGGTTACCACACGGCGCTGGTGGGTAAATGGCACCTGGGACTGGAGTCGCCCAACACGCCCAACGAACGCGGTTTTCTGGAATTCGACGGTTTTCTGGGCGATATGATGGACGATTATTACACCAAACTTCGCAACAAACACAACTTTATGCGGCACAACCGGCAGGTCATCAACCCGACCGGCCATGCCACCGATGTATTCACCGATGGAGCCATTCGGTATCTAAATTCGCGTAAAGGGAAATCACGCCCTTTTTTTCTTTACCTGGCCTACAATGCTCCGCATAATCCCCTGCAACCACCCGCCGACTGGTTGGAACGGGTTCTGCAACGCGAACCGGCCATCGACCCGACGCGGGCCAAACTCGTCGCCCTGATCGAACACTTGGATGCAGGAGTCGGCCGGGTACTCGCTGCCCTGAAAGCCAATGGGCAACTAGAAAACACCCTGATCGTTTTTACGAGCGACAACGGCGGCTGGAAACCGGCGAAGGCCAACAACGGCCCCTATCGGGATTTCAAGGGTACCATGTACGAAGGCGGGATTCGCATTCCGGCGGGTGTTGCCTGGACAGGGCATATTCAGCCGGGCCGGGTGTCCGAAGAACGCCTGCTGCTGTCCGACTGGTTGCCTACGTTTCTGGAACTGACCGGCCAACGTGCCCGATCGTCCATCGATGGACTCTCCATGCTCAGCCTGTTGACCAGCGAAAAACCGGTTGATACGGTTTCGGGGGAAACCCGGCAACGACCGCTATTTTTCATTCGGCGCGAAGGAGCCGACACGCACAAGGGCCTGACCACGCAGGCGGTTCAGCAAGGTGGGTGGAAATTGCTGCAACCGAATCCGTTTTCACCGTATGAACTCTATAACCTGAACGACGATCCGAAGGAAACAACGAACCTGGCCAATCAGGAAAAGACCAAAACCGCCGAACTGACCCGGTTGTTGATGAACCATATCCGGCAAAGCGGCTCGGTGCCCTGGCAGAAAAGAAACTGAAAACCGGTGCAACCATCGACAAACCGCCCGCATCTTATACGCAGCAGATCATAACATCAACTCGACACCCCGTCATGCAAGTTAAATTAGCTTTATTCTGTGCATTCGTTGCTGCCGGTATTTTCGGTCAGACTCAGGCTCAATCTACCGTAACCGAACGACACAGCACAAAACAATTCAACATCAAATCGTTCGACCGCATCGATGTGGCCAACGCCATCGACGTAGAAGTCCGGAAAGGCCCCTTCGACGTGGTGGCGGATGTGGCGCCCGGCGAATCCGAATACCTGTCGATCAAAAGCGACAACGGCGTCCTGGTGGCCCGGTTTAACCGGCCATCGGGCTGGATGCCCGGTAAAAACCGCAAATCCCCCCGGCTGCTGATTACCATGCCGACCCTACGGGGTATTACGCTCGCCGGAGCCTCCGACGGCGATGTGAACGATGCGTTCAACAGTGAGGAACTCGACATTACGCTCTCGGGCGCGGCCGACCTCAAAATGACCGACATCACGGCAAACCGCATCCGGCTGAAAGCCTCCGGAGCGTCGGACACCCGCCTGAAAGGCCGCGTCCGGCTGCTGGATGTGGAAATTTCGGGGGCCTCGGATTTGCAGGCCTTTGACCTGACGGCCGAAGAAGCCATCATCCGGGCGTCGGGGGCCAGCGACGCGTCGGTAACTGTCACGAAGAAATTGGAAAAAAATACGCGGGGTGGAGCCGACGTCTCGCACCGGGGCAATCCACAGACGCTTATCTCAAATCAGAAAAAATCGGACGACTAAGCCGAACCGCGCATCCAGTGGACAGCGTCGGGGGTCATTTCCAACCCGACTAACTGACCAATTTTGATCTTTTCGGTGGAAGAAGCCAGAAAAATGAGGTTGACAAAACGGTTCATTTCGACTTCGACCTCGCAGAAAGCGCCTTTGAAGAAAATGTTCCGAACGGTACCGCCAAACCGCCCTCGCTCCACCAGCCGGATGTTTTCGGGCCGGACGCAGGCCAGGGCATTCGGCTGGTACGCGTGAATGATGCCCATCAACGGCAGGTGTTTGGCCCGAATCAGGTTGGCCGGGCCCGTCATCTGGGCCACGTAGGCGTTGTAGGGTCGCCGGTAGACCTCCACCGGAGCGCCCATCTGGATGAGCTGACCGTCCTGCAAAATCCCGATGCGGTTGGAAATCGACAAGGCATCCGTCGAGTCGTGGGTGACAAACAGGCAGGCGGTTTTCTCGTTCCGGACCAGATCCAGCAGCATCCCGCGAATCAACTCCCGGTTGGGCAGGTCGAGGTGGCTGAAGGGTTCGTCGAGCAGCAGGGCCGCCGGTTTTTCGGCAATGGCGCGGGCGATGGCCGCCCGCTGCTTCTCCCCGCCCGACACCTGCCGGGGAAGTCGGTGCTGAATGGCGTCCAGCCGACAGAGCTGAATCAACTGTTCGACGCGAAAATCCTGGTAGCGTTTTTCGTAAAACCGCAGGGCGTAGGCGATGTTTTCGCGGATGGAGACATTCGGCATCAGTTGGTATTCCTGATGCACCAGTTTGATGTGCGGATTGCCGGGTACCAATTGCTCGGCTGGTCCTTTAATGCGCTCGTTGTTGAGCCGAACGCTTCCCTCCGTCGGATCAAGCAACCCGGCCAGCAGGTTCAGCAGGGTACTTTTGCCGGAACCACTCGCGCCGATGAGGCCCACCACTTCACCCGGTTTGATCGCCAGCGATACGCCCCGAACGGCCGTAACGTCCCCGAATGATTTGACAAGTTGGATCGACTCAAGCAATGGAAATTGACCTTTTTCAGTGGGCGCAAGAAACTGACAGGCAATTGGTTATTAGTAAAAAACACCAAAACCGCCTTTTTCGACGGAGTAAAATTAACCATTTACACGAACAAGTCCCGGATTAGTTTTTCAGTTTTGTTAAAAATAGTTGCCCGTTCATGTCAACGATTGTAACATGAAAAACCGATCATAAAAATAAGTAAACAGCGCTTAGCTTACCGTTTTCCCAACCAGTAGAAGAACAGAACCAGCAGAATAAAGGCGAAAACGACCAGCGCAACTTTCCAGGCCGAGGTAGGCCGCTCACCCGCGACCTGCCCGGTTTCTCCGTTGACCAGAAACCGGTACGGTTTGCCGTTGTAGACGTATGAACAAATCCAGAGGGGCAGCAAAATATGCTTGAATGTCTGGTTGCTGAGCGCGGTGTCAACGCGCAGGTTGCGTTGCGTATCACCCCCCATCTGTGAGGCACAGGCATTTTCCTCCCGGTTTCGGATTTGCTCTTCCGCTTTGCGGGCACTTTCGGATAAATCAATGCTGTAAACCTCCGCTTCCCAGCCCAACAGAATGCGCGGGTCGTAGTCGACCAGTTCCTGCAAATTGTAGCGGCTGGCTTCCTGCACCTGGCTTTCCTGCTGCGAGAGTTTCCGCGACGCCATTTCGAGCATGTCGTCGTAAAACGCCTGGTGCGAACCGCTGCGGTATTCCCAACGCACCCGCTGCTGTTGCTGTGTGACCACCTTGCCATTGGCATCGCGAACCTGAACCGGTACATAGTAGTAAAAACCGGCTTCCCCCGAATACTCCGAAAAGGCCTGCGCATCGAAGGTCCAGAACGGAATGTACATGCCATGCAGGTTGTCGAGCATCGCGCCCGCTTTCAGGTCCGAGGGGGCAAACCAGCTATCGCCCACCCAGCTTTTGAACCGTTGCAGGGCCTGTTCTTTCGAGATCCGGAATGGCAACACGCCCGCCGGTTCGATGAGCCGGGTTTTCTGGGCATCCGGATTCACGTTTTTAGAGCCGCAAAACGCGCAGGTCAGCGTTGGCGCATCGAAGTTGACGGTCGTTTTGGCCCCGCAGTTCTGGCAGGTAAACAAGCGCTTTTCCTCGGTCGGTGCGTTGGGCAACTGCCGGTTTTCGACCCGGAACGTCATCGGATTTTCGTGTAAGTTGTTGCGGGTAAACTGAATTTCTTCGGTATTGCCGCAGTAATCGCAACTTAGTTTTTGCTTTTCGGCCGAAAATTTAAGCTGGGCACCGCAGGTTTTGCACGGCGCCCGGACCAGATCGGAAAGTTCGGAGGGTTGCATGGTGGGTTAAAACGGGCAACTCATAAACGGGCTAACAACTCGGCTTTTTTGGCCGCAAACTCCTCCTCGGTCAGAATTCCGGCGGTTTTTAACTCGCCCAGTTGCTTCAACAGGTTCATGACCTCGGTTTTGTCTTCTTTCGGTGCCTGGGGGGCATTGGCCGCGTTGGTGTTTTGCATGAAATTACCCAAACCGCCCATGAGCACGGCGGTTCCGGCTGCGCCCCCGTTTTCGGCGGCATCTTCGAGCGCCATCCCGGCCTGAAACTGCTGAAAACGAGCCATATCGCCTACCATATTCATCTGAGTAGTTTTGTCGAGAAAGGCTTCCACCTCGGGCGGCAGGCTGGTGTTTTCGACGTAAAACTTGGTCAGTTCGAGCCCGTAACCCGTGAAATCGTTCTGGAGCAAGGGCAGCAGTTTGTCGCCAATTTCCTTGTAATTGCGCGACAGATCGTACACCGAAATCCCGGCTTCGCCGATGGTATCGGTAAAATTGGTCACGATGGCCGACCGAAGTTGGTCTTCCACGTCGCTGATCCGGACGATGGGCGTGGTTCCGGCAAACTCCTTGATGAACTTTCCGGCGTCGATCACCCGCAGGGCAAACACCCCAAATGCCCGCACGCGGACCTGCTTCAGTTCGGGATCGCGCACGATAAACGGGTTTTGCGTGCCCCATTTCAGGTTGGTAAACTGCTTCGTCGAGACAAAGTAAATATCGACCTTGAACGGCGACTCGAAGCCCATTTTCCACGACCGCAGCGTGGTCATGATCGGCATGTTCTGCGTCGTCAGTTCGTAGCGGCCCGGCTGGTACACGTCGGCAATGCGGCCTTCATTGATAAAAACCGCCACCTGCGACTCGCGGACGGTCAGTTGCGCGCCATATTTAATGTTGTTGCCATTGTCCGGAAACTTCCAGATGACGGTATCCGTGGAGGTGTCGACCCAATCGATGACCTCGATAAACTCGTTGCGAATAAAATCAAACAGTCCCATGACGTGTGCGGTAGCTGGTTTAGTGACGCTTACACCGCTTCAAGTCTACGGAAAAAAATTGGTGATAGGAACACGGATCGGACGGATTTAACGGATTGGAACAGATTAAAAATCCGTTTTTATCCGTTAAATCCGTCCGATCCGTGTTCCTATCCGATAAAGCTGGGCTTCTTCCCGGCCTTGAGACTTACCAGCCGATCATCCTTGGCAACATACTTAGCATACACCAGCAACGCGCCGATGACCATCAGGTTCCGGAAGATATTCAGCATATCGTTTTCCGAGGTAGCCGCGCGCGGGATGTGAACCAGCAAAATCATTAACAGGACATAAACCGCCATCAAAACCGTCGCCAGTTTATCGTATTTCCCGATCAAACAACTGACAATGAAGAGGGTAATTAAGACACCTGTGAAATAATTCCAGAACAACGGGAACGGTATCCAGGCCGGAACCAGGCGCGCACCGGCCTCGGGCAAGCCAAAGTGCAGGCCCACGTAGAGCAGAAACGAAAGCGGGAAGAGCCAGCGGCCGAGATTCAGGATTTTTTCCATCGCGGTAGGCGGTTTAGTTGATTGGGAAAGGTAAAACCGGCCGGATTTCGACGCTGCCGTTGGGGTATTTCAAGATCGGACAGGTGCGGCACCACTCCTCCACTTCTTCCGGGCTCTCGGCTTTACAAATCAAATAGCCTGCAATCAGTTGACTAGCCTCGTCTTTGTATGGTCCGGTCATCGTCCCGGCGTTTCCAACAACCGTCCCCTGATACTCAATGGGTTGGGTATAAACCAGCTTGCCCTGCATGGCGATGCTGCCGATCCAGCCCTGCCAGGCAGGCATGTCCTCGGCCATGTCCTGAGCGGTGGTGATGTACGCATCCTGGCCGCTGATGTTGCGGAATAACAACAGATACTCTTTCATCGTGTAGCGATTTAGAAGGTGATTGATGAGCCAAAAGTCAGCAATCCCCAACCGCTGCGCATTGACTTTTGTCAACGTTTTCAGAGCTTGCCCTTCAACCGGCTGAAGGTTTCCTGCGAGATGCCCAGGTAGGAAGCAATGAGCTTGCTGGACAGCCGCGTCATGAGCTTCGGGCGGTATTCCATCAGCCATTTGATGCGTTCCAGGGCGTTGAGGGCGACGAAGGTGTTCAGCCGGTACACGGAGTTGGCGTAGGAAGCTTCCAGAATCTGCTTGTACACCTTGTCGAACTGCGGTACGGTTTCGACCATCTTCTGAAAACCGGCCCGGTCGATGGCCAGTAACTCGGTAGGTTCAACGGCTCGGATGTTTTCGGTCGCCGGTTTTTGGGTTCCAAAACTAATCAGTTCCGAACACCAGTTGTCTTCGGTCACGATGTCGCGGGTCGTTTCATTGCTTTCCGCGTCGTGGACATACACTTGCAGGCAGCCTTTGGCGATATAATACACATACCGGCAAACCTCACCCTGCCGAAGCAGCGGCTCATTCCGCTTGACCTTGAGGGGTTTGAATTGCGACAAAACCGCGTCGAGCTGATCAATATCCCGACCCAGCCGGTCGACCAGGTGCTGGCGAAGAACGGAAATCATGCAGGCGGTTTTCGGAGGAAGACGGTGTTGGCGTTAAGTTACGCCAATAAGGTCAGAAACACCTCATTGTCAGCCGTATTTTCGGCGGCAATGGGCGCAAACAGATACCACAACAGGGCGTCGAACAGGAAGTTGGTCAACGCGGGTGAGGCCGTTATTTTCGTGCCGGTTTTTCCGTCCTGATGCGTCAGGCCGTACGACAACAAAACCGTATCGCCTTCCAGAACCGCCCATTCCGCCATCGGATTATTCCGAACCACGAGCTTGTAAACGTGGGTGTTGTATTCGATGATCCAGGTGTTGGCATACCATTTTTCGTAAAATACGCGGGCCACCAGCGTCCGGTTTTGGTCGATCACCTCGATGTTGTTTTTCCAAAAACCGGTCCGCCGGATCATGTATTCGCGCTCGGCCAGTTTGATCATGGCCCGACTGTCGGAGGTGTTGGGCAGTTTCGCCAGGGTTCCGGCCTTGCTCCCATCGATCAGCAGTTCATACCGGCCTTCGTCCGTTTTTACCCAGTTTCGTATCATTGTCAATTTGCGTTACTCTCGCGTTTACGTTTCGAACGAAAGTTAGTGGAATCCGGATTTTTGGCAAATTTACTTGATTATCAAATTGTTAACAGAGTATTTTGATAGGAACGGTCAAAGAAGCATGGCCAGAAACTCGTCTTCCCCAATCATCGGAACGCCCATTTTCTGGGCTTTCTCGACCTTCGAGGGCCCGGGGTTTTCACCCACAATCAGGTAATTCAGTTTCTTGGAAACACCACTGAGGAGTTTTCCGCCGTGGGCTTCAATCTCATTTTCAAGCGCTTCCCGTGAGAAATTCGCAAACGTGCCGGTGTATAGGAACGTTTTCCCTTCCAGCGTATCCCCTTTTTTTTCTACGGCTACCTTATCGGTTTCCATCTGCAAACCGGCCAGCCGCAGCCGCTCGACAAAGACCCGGTTTTCGGAGTCTGCAAACCAGGCCAGCAGACTCTGCGCAATCCGTTCGCCGACTTCCGGCACACTCGTCAGCGTTTCGTGCGAAGCCGCCATCAAGGCATCCATATTGCCAAAATAGTCGGCCAGTTTTTCGGCCGTGGTGTTGCCCACATACCGGATGCCGAGCGCAAAAAGCACATTGGCAAACGGTTGCGCCTTCGACCGCTCGATGGCCGTCAGAATATTTTCCACGGATTTGGCCCGCAAACTAACCGTGCGGGTTTTGCCGGTTTCGGCATCGCTGTACGTTTTTTCAAGCCCCAACAGTTGCGATTCGTTCAATTCGTAGAGATCGGCCGGGCTGCGGACCAGCCCCCGGTCGATCAGCAGTTCAATCTTGCCTTCGCCCAGGCTTTCGATGTTCATCGCCCGCCGTTGGATGAAATGCTCGAAACGGGCCTGAAGTTGGGGGGGGCAGCCTTTTTCGTTCGGACAATAGAAATGCGCTTCGCCTTCCTTCCGAATCAGGGCAGTTTGACAGGCCGGGCATTGCGTCGGGTACACAATCGGCAGACTCGCTTCCGTCCGAAGGGTTAAATCGACACCGGTTATTTTGGGGATAATCTCGCCCCCTTTTTCGACAAAAACCGTATCGTTGATCATCACGCCCAGCCGCTGGATTTCGTTGGCATTGTGCAGCGACGCCCGTTTGACGACCGTTCCGGCCAGCAAGACCGGTTTCAGGTTGGCCACCGGCGTCACGGCTCCCGTCCGCCCGACCTGGTACGAAACGCTCAACAGCGTCGTGCTGGCCGCCATCGCCTTATATTTGAACGCAATGGCCCAGCGCGGGCTTTTGGCCGTGAAGCCCAGTTCGCGTTGCTGGTCGTAGCGATTGACCTTGATCACGATGCCGTCGGTAGCCAGTGGAAGCTCAAACCGCCGGGTTTCCCACTCGTTGATGAAGGCAAAAACGTCCTGAATCGTCGTGCATTTCCGCCAGGTCGGCGACACGTTGAAGCCCCACCCTTTCATCGCCATCAGGCTTTCTTCGTGGGTTTGAAACGCTTCGGGATCCGACAGAAACGAGTACAGGTAACAATCCAGCCGCCGTTTGGCCACCGCCCCCGAATCCTGCTGTTTGAACGTACCGGAAGCCGCATTGCGGGGGTTTGCCAGCAAGGGTTCGCCGATGTCTTCACGCTCGCGGTTGATGCGCTCAAATTCGGCCAGCGGCAAAAACCCTTCGCCCCGCACTTCGAACAAAGCTGGGACGGTCGGGTCATTAACTTTCAGCGGCAACGTCCGGATCGTGCGCACATTGGCCGTGATGTCGTCGCCCCGAACGCCGTCGCCCCGCGTCACGCCACGCGTCAGGATACCGTTTTCATAGGTCATGCTCAGGGCTACACCATCGAATTTCAGCTCACAGATGTATTCGTAGGAAGCTCCACTCAACCCTTTCTGCACCCGGTTGTCGAATTCGGTCAGTTCGGCTTCGGAATAGGTATTGCCAAGCGACAGCATCGGAAACCGGTGAACAACGGTCGCAAACTCTTTGCTGATCGTGCCGCCCACCCGGTGCGTGGGCGAGTCGGGTCGACTAAATTCGGGATGCTGTTTCTCGAGCGCCGAGAGTTCTTCCAGCAATTTGTCAAATGTAAAATCATCGACTTCGGAAACGCTGTTCTGGTAATACTGGAAATTATAATAATTGAGCCGATCGGTCAGTTCGGCAATTCGCTCCTGTGGATTCATTCGATATATTCGGTCGTAAAAGGGGTTGCTGCGGGTCTAACGCACTACAATCTTAACAAATCCGGCACGATCTCAGGTAACCGTTCCGAAATGTTCGGACAAAAGAATTAATTTTGGAGTCACCTTTGACAAATCAGACCGATAAATTCACCAGAACCTGTTTTCATGACGCCACCGCTCATCGCCCCGTCTATCCTGGCGGCTGATTTTGCCAACCTGCAACGCGATATTGAACTGCTGAACGACAGCGAAGCCGACTGGATTCATGTGGACGTCATGGACGGCGTTTTTGTACCCAACATCTCATTCGGTCTTCCAGTTTGCGAAGCTGTCAACCGGC
Organism: Larkinella sp. VNQ87; assembly: GCF_049445795.1. Classification (NCBI taxonomy): domain Bacteria; kingdom Pseudomonadati; phylum Bacteroidota; class Cytophagia; order Cytophagales; family Spirosomataceae; genus Larkinella; species Larkinella sp. VNQ87. The sequence continues at coordinate 244,945 of NZ_JBMSDT010000004.1, read as the reverse complement.
ACGCGACCAAACCGCTGGATGTACACCTGATGATTGTCCAACCCGAACGCTACATTGAGGCATTTGCCAAAGCCGGAGCCGCCCACCCCGACCGTCCGGGGGGCATCACGGTGCATCTGGAAGCTTGTCCGCACCTGCACCGAACCCTGGCCCAGATTCGCGAAACCGGTTGCCGGGCGGGTGTCGCCCTCAATCCGCACTCGCCGGTCGAGCTGCTGGCCGACGTGCTGGACAACATTGACCTAATTCTGATCATGTCCGTAAACCCCGGTTTTGGCGGACAAACGTTTATCCCGCATACCCTGCAAAAAATCCGGAAGTTGCGTAAGTTGCTGGCCGGTTCAGGACACGCGCCCCTGATCGAAGTCGACGGGGGCGTCGGAACCGATAATGCAGCGGCTTTGGTCGAAGCAGGAGCCGACGTTCTGGTGGCCGGTAGTTCGGTTTTTCGGGCAACGCATCCGAAAGAAGCGATTCATGCGTTGAAAGAGTTCAACCCATCGGCCCCACAGGCCTGACCATCTCGTTCGTCCACTTAGTGAGTACCTCTTTCTGGCATGTATACGAAGCACTTAGGTAGTTTTTTCGCAGGCGGTTTTCTTCTCTTCTCCGTACTTTGCTGTACAAAAACACCCTCCTCGGTCAATGACCCGACTGGTTTGGCGGATACCACCGTTGTTCAGCCGACCATTCCGACCGTCGACTGGGCCAAGAATGCGACTATTTACGAAATCAATGTTCGGCAGTTTTCGGCAGAAGGCACTTTCAAAGCCGTCGAGCAACAGCTTACCCGACTACGCGAACTGGGCGTCGATATTTTGTGGTTCATGCCCATTCACCCGATCAGCAAAGAAAACGTGCAGGGTTCGCTGGGTAATCCGTACGCCATTGAAGACTATAAGGCCGTCAATCCTGAATATGGTACGCTGGCCGACTTTAAGTCGCTCGTCAAGCAAGCCCATGACCTGGGAATGCACGTCATCATCGACTGGGTTCCGAATCACACGGGCCGCACGCACTCCTGGGTAAAGCTGCATCCCGACTGGTATACCAAAATAAACGGCAAGATGACCGCACCCATCAACGAGTTGGGTAAGGTGACCGACCGCCCGGATGTGGTCGAACTGAACTACGATAAGCCGGAACTCCGGGCCGCCATGATCGACGCCATGCAGTTCTGGGTGCGCGAGTGCGACATCGATGGCTACCGCTGCGAGGTGGCTGGGTATGTGCCGGATGATTTCTGGGCTGAACTACGCCCCAAACTCGACACCATCAAAACCGTCTTCATGCTGGCGGAATGGGAAGATAAACCCCAGCATTTCCGGGAGTGTTTCAACATGAATTATGGCTGGAGCATGCACCAGCTTCTGAAGCTCATCGCAAAGGGCAAACGCCCGGCCACCGCCATCGACTCCCTGCTGGCCCATAACCAGCAACGGTTTCCGCCCTGGTATTACCAGATGCATTTTGTGCAGAACCACGATGAAAACGCCTGGACCGGCACTGGCAGTGAGTTGTTCGGAAACGGCGTCGACGCCTTTACGGTGTTGCTCTCGACGTTCGATGGGATGCCGCTGGTGTACAACGGGATGGAGTCGAACCTCAGCAAACGGTTGAATTACTACGAAAAAGACCCGATTTACTGGGGGAACTACGGCAAAACCGACTTTTACAAAACCCTGCTGACGCTGAAACACCGGAACCGGGCGCTCTGGAACGGAACGGCGGGCGGGCAACTGATTAAGATTCCAACCGAAAAAGACGATAAAGTCTACGCCTTTTACCGCCAGCAGGAAAACGACCGGGTCGTGGTGATTGTCAACCTCAGCCCGACGCCCCAGACCATCCGGCTGAACGGCGACGGGTTCGAGGGCGTCTACACCGAAGTGTTCACCCGCGAACCAACCGAACTACGCAACTCGCTCACGTTTGCGCTCAAACCCTGGGAATATAAGGTGTACACCAACTAAACCCGCTCATTTTCTGGTTTATGAACTTGCTTCCGAACGAAGCGCAGGTGCTGGCCCTGCTCCTTCAGGTTTTCCCGGAACAGTCATTCAAAACCGCCCGGTTCATCGGCGAAGGGATGGATAGCCAAGCGTTTCGGGTGAACGATCACTACGTCTTCCGGTTTCCGAAACGAGCCGATGTGGCTGAAAATCTGCTGAAAGAAATTGCCTTACTGCCTCATTTGCACAACCTTCCGTTGGCGGTTCCTGCTTTTGAGTGGATCGGTGAGGACCCCGAAACCGGCTGGCCTTTCGTTGGGTATCCCTTTCTGGACGGCACCCCCTGGACTTTCGGCCGTTTTCAAATCCAGTCCGCTGATCAGCAGGAAATCGTCTTGCAGAGTTTGGGTAACTTCCTGACCAGCCTGCACACCTTCGATCTGAAAACTGCCCGGCAACTGGGAATATCCGAAGCTGATCCGTTCCAGGATTATCAGGCCGATTACCAGCTTTGGCAGGACACGGTTTATCCCTTGCTCCCGGTTGCGATTCAAAACCGCATCTCCCGGCGGTTCGAATCGTTTCTGGCCGACGCCCGTTATTTTCAGTACACGCCCAGCCTGATTCACGACGACTTCAGCTCGGACCACATTCTCTGCGATCCGGAAACCGGTTTTCCCCGGGCCGTTATTGACTTCGGGGACATTGCCCTTGGCGATCCGGACCTCGATCTCAAGTATTTATACGACGAAGCCGGCCAACCGTTCATCGAGCGGATGCTCACTGGGAGCCATTACCAAACCGCGACCGAACCCGTGGTTTTGTGGGAAAAACTGGCCTTTTTCAATTTTTGCGAAGCCATTCAGGATGCACTGGATGCGTACTCCGACCAGCCGGATAAACTGGTAGCCGCCCTCTCCCAACTCGTCTGATTTTTTAAAAACCGATTCCAGAAGTTTTTCGCCCGGGAAGAACGCTACCGGATCGATGCGCAGTCGGGTTCAGGGTTCGAAAGTCGTTCAGGTTCAGCCAACTTTTCACAAAATTCCGTATCTTGACCGGTGCATCCATCCGGATACCGATCATGAAAAGAACAGCCGGTTTCGCCCTGATTTTGCTTTCTTTCACCTTTGTCTACCTTTCGGTTCAGGTATACGCCAGCGACGAAGCCCGTCGAATGCTCGAGGCATACGGTTCGATGGCCGTGGTCGCCAAAATCGGCAGTGTTTTGCTGCTGACCTATCTGGCCTACCAATCGTTTATCCGGGGAATTTCAATGATTCGGGATGAATAGTTCAACCCCTATGAAAGCACCAGGTTATGGGATTATCGCCCTGCTTACGGTTGCGGCCAGTTTCTGCCACGGCCAATGCATTGTGTCGCAGGACCAGCAGCAACGCATTGTTACGATCTGCCAGTCGTATGTTCCGCCGAATGGCCTGTTGATCAACCGACCCGACCGCCAGCAGGCGAAAACACAGACGGTTTTTCTGGGCAGTGAATATTTGACCTACCCGGTTTGGCAGGACGGTACCCTCGAATTTGACGGCCAGACCAGATCCATTGCTTGCCGCCTGGCGTTCAACCTGATGACGAATCAGATTCTCTGCCAGTTTCCGGGGGATTCAGTGGTTCGTGAAATTTGGCCGGATGCCTTCACCATCAACGCCATGCCCTTTGTCAGCCAGATCGACAGGCAGGGGAAACGCAGCTATTTTCAGGTGGTTTATAACGGCAAGACCCGCTTACTGGCCCACTACAGTTGTCGGTTTCGGCGGGAGGAACGCGAACCGTACAGCCCCGAGCTGCTGTTCAGCGGTCGGTACGAACAAAGGCAGCGTTTTTTTATCCAACGCGACGACCGATCGCTTCAGCGGGTGACCTTGTCTCGAAAATCCCTCCTTCAGGTCCTGCCCGACCAGTCCGGAAAACTCCCCGGCTACCTGACGAAAAGCAAATTGGACCTTCAGGAATTGGTAGATGCACTGGCTTACTACGACGGTTTTCACTAATCACGTACGGTTTTTATCAGCTTCTGCACGGCAGGTGGGATCGCCGGATCCTCACCCCGCAACCGTAGAATGGCCAGCTCTTTCATTTTCGATTCGAAAACAATATCGACTTCTTTGCCATAGGTGTTGACCGAAGAATACAGCCAGTCGGCATGGGCTTCACGCCGGGCCAGCGGATCTTCGCGTTCCTGCCGGGAATCGGAATAATGAAAAACCGGGCGAATATCCCAGGTGCCATAAGCCGTCAGAAACGCTTCTTCTTCGGTTTGCTGGCCGGGATTGAGCGAGTGATGGAAGTAATCAAAGACGATGGGCGTACCGATGACTTCGTAAAGGGGCACCAGATCAGCCACGGTGTACAGGCTGGGCCGGTCGTCATTCTCGACGGTCAGCCGGGCGCGCAGGTTTTCCGACAGCAGGCCGAAATTCCGGGCAAACCGGGCCAGTGTGGCGATTTTGTCGCCGTAGGTTCCCCCAGCATGAATGTTGATCTTGTTCCAGTGCGACGGTTTCAGGCCCATCAGATCAAAAATTTCCGACTGGTATTCGAGGTCTTTGATGGTGTTAGTCAGGACCTTTCCTTCGCCCGCCAGGTGATTGAAGGGGCCCGGATGCATGGTCAGTCGGATGGGCTGCCGGCCAATGTCTTCCAGCGTCGCCCGGATTGCGGGAAAGTCGGGCAGATCGGCAATCCGGTATTCCGACGCCCACGGAAACAAATCCGACGAAATTCGAAAGAGGCCAAAACCGTGTTGCAGATTCCAGTCAATGATTTTACGCAAATCCAGCACATTTTTCATCGCCAGCTCCGATGCGTACGCCAGTCCTTTCTCGGCAAAGGTCCGTTTGACCATGCCCCGGTTCGTGGTGATCTTTTGTGCCTGGAGGCTCAGATTGATGCAGGCATAGCCCAGGTTAGTTGGCGTCATGACTGGTTAACCCGTTGTTCCCTCAAACGGTTTGATCCGGTCGCCAAATTTGCGGGATGATTTGACCGCCATTTCGTACCTTGTCGCCCGTAATTTCACCAATTACTTCCCCTCACCATGATGCGGTTTTTCGGCACCCTCCTTCTTTGTCTAACCGTCTGTTGCCACCTACGGGCACAAACTTCCTTTGGCGATGCGTGCGTGGGTAGCTGGAAAGGAGTAATGCACATTTACAACAAGGGTGTCCTGAAAGACAGTGTACCGGTGCGTCTAACGGTGACGCCTACGAACCAACCCCAAACCTGGACCTGGAAAACCGAATACCTTTCGCCCAAAACGCCGGTCGTCAAAGACTACATCCTTCGCCTGAAAGATGCGGCTAAGCAAGAATATGTAACGGATGAGGGAAACGGGATTATGCTGCTGGATTACCTCTTTGTCAACAAGTTATACAGTGTGTTTGAAACACAGGGTATCGTTCTAACCTCTACCTACGAATTGATTGGCGACACGTTAATTTTTGAAGTAACATCCGGTAAACAACAAACCGAAACCGGCCCGGCCGTAACAACGTATTCGGTTGACAACCTCCAGCGAGTCGTGTTCAAAAAAGCTAACTAGGGCTCCCTGCTGATCCGGTTTGACGAATCCTACGTTCCACGGCAGTGAAAAATACTTAAGGCAATACCAATTAGCGGGCTTTGCACTTTGTCGATATAAAACAATCTGATGCCATCCGGACTTTTAGGTATTGATTCGTCAGTTTTGAAGACCAATAGCCAATCATCAACCTCATGTTACTTTACAAACGCATTCCGCTTACCTTTCTGTTGCGGAATATTCGCCGGGAGGCCCTCCTGGTATTTCTGTTCGCCAATCTGGTCGTGTTTGCTAAAATGTTGTTTCACCTGCGCTATCTCACCATTCCGATTGCCATTCCGACCCTGTTGGGGACCTGCATTTCGTTGTTGCTGGCCTTTCGGACCAATCAGGCGTATGAGCGCTGGTGGGAAGCCCGCATCGTCTGGGGTGCCATCGTCAATGACAGCCGCAGCTTCATCCGACAGGTCCAGATGTTTTTGCCCGACGGCCCCAATCGCCAGCTTATGCTTCAGGCTTTTGTACAACGGCAGTGTGCCTGGTGTTTCGCGCTCGGCGATACCCTGCGAGGGCATCAGGTCGCCGAACGGCTGCGGCAATTTCTGCCCCCGGCTACGGTCGATGAACTCCTCACCAACGACAACATTCCGAATGCCCTGCTGGCCGACCACGGCATCGCCATTAGCCAACTTTACAAAAACGGCCAGATCTCGGATTTTCAGATGACGCACCTCAGTGCCACGCTCAACAACCTCACGGATTCGATGGGCCGCTGCGAGCGGATCAAAAACACGCCGTTTCCGCCTACCTATACCTTCAACATGCAGGTTTTTATTTACCTGTTTTCGGCCATTCTGCCCTTTTGTTTTGAGTCCGATCTGTATTACCTGGATGTACCGCTGGTGACGTTGATTTCCTGCGGATTCATGCTCATTGAAAAAAGCGCCATTCAGCTCCAGGACCCGTTTGAGAACAAACCGACCGACACACCGGTAACGACCATTGCCCGCACCATCGAAATCAACCTTAAAACAATGGCCGACTTTAAAGCAGTGCCCGAAAAAGTGCCGGCCTACGATTACTACGCAATGTAACCGATTAGAGCTTTTCGATTTTCCGGGGCAAGAACGCCATTCTTTAGCGGTGGGCCGCTGTCATGCCGCCCATCACCTGTTCCATGATCCGGATTTTGCCCCAGCGCGGCACTGTGCGCAGCGAATAGACCAGCATTTTGGTCAAAAAACCGGGCAGAACAGTTGTCTGACGCCCCAGTGCCCGTAGAATCGGCACCCCGACCTGCGACGGTTTCATGGCCATATTCATGGTCATCCCGGCGCGTTGTCCAAAACCGCTGGTCACCGGGCCAGGCGCGGCCGCCAGCACGTCCACCCCATTCGGCTTTAGTTCACGGGCGAGGGCTTCCGCCAGCGACTGTACGTAGGCTTTGGTGGCCGCATAATTGGCCGCGTAAGGCACCCCCTGAAAACCGACCATCGAACTGAGCAGGATAATCCCTCCCCGGCGGTTTTGCGCAAATCGACGGGCAAAATGATGGGTCAGGTGCAGAACGGCCCCGCAATTCACCCCGATCAGGTTTAGCTCGGTATCCAGATCCGACGTGACCAGCAGTCCAGAGGTTCCATACCCAGCGGAGGCCACCAGCAAGCCCACATCGACCTGATCGGTTGCTTCGAGCAAACGCTGCCGATCGGCCAGTTCGGCCATATCAGCCGGTACAGAGCGGACCTCAACGCCGTAATCAGCCCGCAAGCGTTGGGCAACCTGCTCAAGCCGGTCAGCCCGCCGGGCCGAAATCAGCAGATTTAAACCGGCATCGGCCAGTTGCTCGGCCAATTCCTGACCAATGCCGGAGGAGGCTCCGGTGACAACGGCCCATGAACCGTAGCGGTTTCGCAAACGGCTTTTCTCCCCTTCACGTAAAGTCATCATTTTCATGAATTTGCATTTTAATTGAATTTTGTCCAGACTTCGGTACGGCCAAAGAGCGAAACACCTACATAACCCCGGATGGAGAGATTTTTAGAATCTTTCAGGGTCAGTTTGCAGGAATAGGTTTTGCCTTCGCGCGGGTCATAGATGGTTCCATCCTCCCAACTGTTTTTTCCATTGAATACAAAATCGTTCAGAATCGTCAGCCCGATTAGCTCGCGGTTTCGTTTCGCCGGATCGGGGTTTTTCACATCCTTGTCCGGGCCGCCCGTTCCCCAGGTGATGCGTCCGAAATACGAGTTTCCCTGCCGGTAAATCCGGATCCGGCTGTCTTTCTGGGGTGCTACCCATTCCCCGATAATGGCATCCGACGGTGGCTGTGCTCCACCGCTTAAAACCGCCGTCAGCATCAGCAAAAGGACCAATACAAATCGTTTCATTGATCATTATTTTAAAATTGAACATTGTTCATAGTTATGGCAAAAAAAATTATAGTTTTTCCATTATTCTTAAAAATTCCTGGTAGGCATCCACGACCGCCGAAGTAGAGTAAGCGGGATCGACCCCTTTGATGCGCTGGCTGATTTCGAGACTACACAGGCCGTGCACCAGGCTCCAGATCATCAATGTCAGCGGCTCAAGCCGGTGTCCCGCAAAATGCCCTGCATTCATGCATTCCCGTACAGTTTGCCGTAAGCCGTTAAAAGTTGCTTCACCTTCCTTCCACTCCTCCTGATCCGTGTCCGCCAGAAACATCATCGGGGCTTTAATCGTAAACATCAGATCATACATATCCCGGTTTTCCAGGGCAAACTGGATGTAGACTCTTCCCATGGCCCGAAGCCGCTCCATTGGGTCGGAAACGTTAATCAGCACGGCAAATTTCTCGTTTAATTCCCCGAAGCCCTGCGAATGCAACGCGTGCAGAATTGCATTCTTGTCCTTAAAATATACATACACGGTTCCAACACTGTAATCGATAGAGTCGGCAATGTTCCGAATGGTGGTCTGTTCAATGCCTTTCTGTACAAAGAGCGTACGCGCTCCCTGTAAAATCAACGCCCGTAACTCTTCTTTTTCTCGTGCTTTTCGTTCGGCAATTCCCATGCTTTCAAATTATGCCACAATAATAATGAACTTTGTTCAAATAAAATACAAGCTAACAGTTTTTTTCTGGTCTTCTTCGTAGCTCCTGTGAAATCAACCGCACAGCCTTAGTCTTTAGGAAAGCTCCTCCTATACCATGTCGCCACATCTTGCCACACTATCGGCCAAAAAGCAGTATACTTGTTATCCGTTGCTTGTGCCGATCTATGAAGATTTCGTTTATTGCCCTTTTCTGGCTGCTCCCGGTTACGATCGGGTTCGGCCAATCCGACACCACCCGCCACTTCCCTTACCGGGTTCACAAAGCCTACGAACTGCCGGGCTCGGTTGCTATCCTGGGCGCTTCAACTTTCGGCTTCCGGGCCCTGGACCGCTATGCCCGTCTTGACGCCGATGAGGTGGGGAAACTCGACCCAACCCGTATCAACGCTTTCGACCGCCCGATCGCCTACCTGGACCCCGCCGGTTTTGAGCTGGCCCAAACCCGTTCCGACCGGTTTCTGAATCTGTCGATTGCTTCTCCCCTGCTTTTGTTACTGAGCAAAGACCTTCGCCGGAACGGCCTTGACCTGCTGACGCTGTACACTACGGCCCATGCCTTCAACAACTTGTTGTACTTTGGCACCACTTTCGCCGTTCGCCGGGCTCGCCCATTGGTTTACAATCCGGAAGTGCCCACCAGCGAGAAAACCGGAAACGCCCGAACGAACTCGTTTTATAGCGGGCACGTCTCCTTCAGTACCACGGCAACATTTTTTGGGGCCAAAATCCTGACCGATCACTACCGCATCCGGGGCTGGAAACGGGTGGCTATTTTCTCCGTGGCGGCCGTTCCTCCGGTCCTGGTGGGCATCAACCGGATGCAGGCAGGTAAACACTTTCGGACGGATGTGCTGACGGGATTTCTGGTTGGAGCGGCTTGTGGCATCGGAATCCCGGAGGTACACAAACGGCGGCAAAAACCGTCGTCCCTCAGTTTTCGACCCCTGATGGCTGTGAGCGGTCAGCGTGGCTTTTTAGTCACTTACACGTTCTGAAACCGGCTGGACCAACCGGCTGGGACGATTTCGGAGCCTTCTGGTATTGAAAAAAATCGCCGAACAATCACATAGGGTTTCTGAAAGAGAAAAAGGGACGGTAAAAAAACCGTCCCTAAAAACCTTACATCCTTTTACAAAACCGGGTTAAGCGCCGTTGCGAAAAGCTCTTTATCGGCCCAATGCCAGGCCAACTGGGTCCGTTGGCGGGTTTGGTTGGCTAAAGCGGTTTTACCCTGGGCCAACTGTGCTTTGTACAGCCCCGACAGCGCCCAGCCGTTGTTGGGTAATTCCTGCAAATCTTCCGCATAGATCCGCTCAGCTTCTGGCCACTGACGAGCTTTCAGCAGAACCGCCCCCAGATGATGCCGAACCGAGAAAAACCAGTCGGGCGGTTCGTTGTAATTCAATTGATCTTCGAGTGCCACGGCTTCTTTCAGCTGAGCGATGCTTCGGGATAGCTGGGATTCCTGCGCCAGGATTTCGGCATTCAATACCCGTCGGGCAATCTGAAGCAGCGAGGCCACGGAGTTCAACTCCCAGATCGTTACGGCTTCAAGCGCAGGATCTGCCGCCAGTCTTTCCAGGTATCTAAGCTCACTTTTTGCCTTTTCCAACTGGCTTTTTCCGACATAAGCCATCCCCCGGGCGTAGTGCCGCACGGCTGTCGGATAGGCCAGTCGGACGGTATCGGAGGCTGTCCAGGCCAGAATTTCGTCCCACTTCCGAAACTTCACGGCTACATAATAGGGTATCGTATAGTAGTGTTGCAGCGTACTCCAGCCGGATTCGTTCATTAGCTTCCACTTCGTATTTTCGGCCACTTTCCAGGCCGCTTTCAGCGCCCGCTCACTGTTGCCTTCCAGGGTAGCCGTTGCCGCCAGGAAATGAAAGTTATGCGGATACAGCGCCAGCGGATAAGAGCCCTGCGCGTGGCAGGCCGCCAGGTAGGCGGTGTCGACCATCACCGCCCGTTCATTGGCCAGAGAGCCTTCGTGGTAATGGCCCGTCCGAATGTAAATGTGCGACGGCATATGAACGAGGTGCCCCGCGTTGGGAGCCAGCTTTCCCAGCACTTCTGCGCTTTTCAGTGCGCGCTGCGGTGTTTTAGATGCCTCAACGACGTGAATGTAGAAATGATGCAGGCCTGGATGCGCCGGTTTCCGGGCCAGCCAGCTTTCCAGTAAACCCACAATTTCGGGCGTCCAGGCCTTTGGTTGACCATTTTTCTCCCAAAGATCCCAGGGATGCAGGTCCATCAGTGACTCGGCATACCACGCGGCAATATCCACATCATCGGGAAACCGGCTGGCCACGGTTTTCATTGCCTTCGAATAAGCGCTATCGAACGGTTTTCGATCCGCCACGGGCTGGGCCGGATACCGCTTAGCCATCGCGTTAATCAGCATCCGCTCTCTTTCCGTCGCGTTCCGGGTGTACTGCAAGGCTTTCTGAATGGCCTCGTAGGCCCGCTCGTAGTTATCCGGCTCCATCCCGGCATTGTAGTTCGGCCCCAGCACGTAGGCAAATCCCCAATAGGCCATCGCGCAGGTTGAATCCTGACGAATTGCTTCGAAAAACGAGCGGGCCGCTTCGGCATGGTTGAATCCGTAGGCCAACATCAGCCCCTGGTCGAAATACCGCTGCGTTTCCGGATTCTTGGTCGTAATGGCATAATGAATCGTGCCTAACCCTTCAAACAAAGGGGCTTTCTGCCCGGAACTATACCAGGCTTTGTCGGTCGGTTCGGCCCGGCAGATGAGGTGCGATGGCCCGTGTTGTTCGTACCCTTCCTCCGGCTTCTGCGAACCGGAGCGGTTGGACTGGCAGGCCACCAGCCAGCCGAGGGCCATAATTCCCAAAAAACCGTATGCTTTCATGCGTACTAATGTAAGCCTTGATGATGATAATTGTGTAAGGCCTGATGGTGATAGTTGTTATGAGAGGGTCTCTGGGTGCGGTTTTCCGCAGGTTTACGGCCCGGAATCGGATCGTCAAGCAAGGCCAGGAAGTCAAGCAGGTCCTTTGCAAACTGTTCGGGATCTTCCCAGTGGACAGAATGCCCGGTGCCTGTATACGTGAGCCGTTTCGAACCTGCAATCACCGCGTTCAGTTTCTGCTGATCCTGTTCCACCGCAAATTGATCTCTGTCCCCCCAGACCAGAAGCGTGGGAATACGAATATGTTTGAGAGATTCGGTATAATCCGACTTTTGTATCCCTTCCATCACCTGTCGCCAAACGTAAGCGGGCAGTTTCATACTTTCCTGAACGGCCATCGCAAAAAACGTTTTCGATACCGGCCGAACCAGTGTACTTTGTTGAAAGTCACGAACAAAGGCGCTGTCGACAGGATCTTTTAAGGTCGCCACCAGCTGGCTCAGTTCATCAATAACCGGTTTTCGGTAGTCGGCAAAACTACCGACAAGCACCAGAGCCCGGCTTTTCTTCGGATACCGGGTCGCAAAACTCTGCGCGATGGTACCCCCCAACGAATGACCGACTATCGTAGCCTCCCGGATGCCCAGTTTGTTCATAAAAGCCGCAACATCATCGGCAAAATCGTCGGGATGATAACCCGATGCAGGCCGGGACGAATTACCATGGCCGCGCTGCGACAACACATAGGCATGAACCGAGCGGGGCAGATGAGCCAACACCCCTTCGTAGGAGTGCCACGAGTCGGAATACCCGTGCAAAAACACGACCGGAATGCCCGCAGCGCTGCCTTGTTCGACGTAGTCCAGTGTCAACTCATCGGAGATTTTCAGGCGCTTTTCAACCCAGGGCAACCGTTCGCCGATGGGTTTGGAGATGGCGGCCTGAACCGCCGGAATAAACAGGCAGATGGATACAAGAAGTAACCTTTTCATAAAAAAGTGGATTGTTTAGAAAATGGTATGGATAAAAAAGTCCTCCCGGATCACAAACGGGAGTTAGTCGGAAAGGAGGAATGCTGGCCGACGGGGCTGGGTAACGACACAGCTAATTAGCCCGGCATCGGTGGTTCACCGAGGAATGATTCGAAGTAAGCATGGTTCACGTATGTTGTTGTTTCTGTAAAAAAACCGTTGTCACCCGTCAGGTACAAACGGAGTGTACTACGTTGCTCACGGCGCTTTTTGCTACCGTTCACGAAGCAAAAGTAACAGGTTGTAAAAATGTGGCAATCCTTCCATCCGGACGACGGTTTAAAAGGCCGGATACAGACGCCCAAATTCAGAAATCAGCGTTTGAATTCAGCCGACCAATTTTCTGCCACCAACGAATAATCAACTTAGGATTAACAGGTTAGTCACACCCTTAGCCGCGCTCAAACCGCTTTCCATCACGATCCGACTGGCCAGGCAATCCGCAATTTGAAGCGGTCAAAGGCGGGATTCGGACAATCAGCGCGGGGTTTCATTCATCCCTTCGGATGGCCTTGCGCCACCCACTGCTTTTTTTGTAATTTACAACCGGCTCACCTCTTCCCATTTCATGCGCTGGCTCGCTTTCATTCGCCGAATTCTCCTCACAAGCGGTTTTTTGACCGGCCTGACCCTGGCCTGCGCGCAACGGTTTGCCAACCAGTCTTACGGCATTGGCGAAGGACTCGATAACGTTCGTACCTATTTCTTACAAACCGACCTCTCCGGCCGCATCTGGGTGGCTACCGACTGGGGACTCGATTTTTTCGACCGGGAACATCAGCTAATTAATTCCCGTAAACTCCCGCGTCTGCCCCAGGGGCTGATCAACGACCTGGCCGTTGGTCCCGACGGTTCTGTTTGGGTCGCCGGCAACAAGCTGTACCGGCTTCAGGTGCTATCGAACCTCGACCTGCGGGTGGATACAACCGGGGTGGGATACGCTCCGCATTTCAACCGCATCGGCACCTCCTTCCTGACCGTCGATCACCAGAACCGGGCCTGGTTTACCGGATCAGCCGACAAACCTTTTGTCGATCAGGGGCTTTGTTACCTTGAAAATGGCCGGATTCACGACCTGACCGCCCGCCTGTTTCCCAAGCAGCCCCCTCGTATTCTGGACCTGCGCGCCGACTGGCACCATCGGCGGGTATTGATTGCCATGAAAGACGGCACCCTCTGGCAATACCGGAATGGAACCATCAGCCGGATTCCGCTCGACGAACCTGTTCTTCGCATCCTGCAACGCCCCTCCCGTCAGCTCTACGCGCTCACCCGTTCGAGCCTGTACCGGCTGACCGGCCACGGGACCGATAAAGTCTACAAAATCCCACCAGCCCTGCAACAAGCCGAAGTTTATGCCCTCAGCGACCGGGAGGAAGTGGCGTTTCTCAACCTGCAAAAACACCTTTGCTGGTTTGACGGCCAGCGCCTGACCGACTCGGGCGTAAAAACCGCCCCGGTCCGCAGCCTGCTTTTCGACCGACAGGGCGACCTCTGGGCGGGAACAATCAAAGGAATTACGCGGGTGATGCGCGCTGGCTGGCGATTTTTCGACGAAGCGGGCGGCTGGTCGGAAGAAACCGTTTCGGCTACCGAAGACCGCCGGGGTACGCTCTGGTTTGCCACCCGGGGCCAGGGGCTGACCCGGCTGGCGAGGGATCGGATCGTGCCGGACAGTGCCTATTATCGCTCCCTGCCGACGAAAGATTTCATTGCCGCCACCAACCGGGATGCGGACGGTAATCTGATCTTTTCGACCGTGGGCGGCAAGGGCCTGCTGTGGTTTGATGGAAACCAGTATCGAATGCTACCGGGAAGTGCGCAGGGGACCAATATTCGCGGTTTTTACGATGATGTAGCCCAAAACCGGTATCTCTTTGCCACCAGCAAAAAGCTGTTGATTTACGATCGCCGAACTCTGAAGCTTAAGCAAAGCCTCGCGCTGCCATCGACGGGATATTATGACATCGAAAAAGACCGCTTCGGGCAATTCTGGCTGGGTGGACAGGAAAGCGCCGTCATCTGGGATGGGCATTCCGACCGCTTCAAAACCCTACCCTACGCCGGAAATCTGTCGGCCTGGATGATTTTTGATCTGCACCGCGACCCGCGCGGCAATCTCTGGCTGGCTACCGATCAGGGGCTGTGGCTCTATGATTACAAGCGTTTTCGACGGGTCTTGCCGCAACAATTGCAGCGGGTAGTCAATTTCTGTCAGCCTCTCGAATCATCTTTTCTGATGCTAGGGGCGATTGAAGGGCTGTATGTGCTGGATGTAAGGCGGTTTTATGAGAAAGGCGAAGAATGGGTAGCCTGGTTCGACCAGAAGAACGGGTTCGGCGGACAATGTATCTCGCACGGCTGTTTTCGCGACCGCCAGCAACGGTGGTGGCTCCCAACCCACGACCGGATCATGATGATTCCTGAAGCCGATCTGAAAAAACTTCTGGTGTCCGTGCCCACCGGAATCCATTCCTTCCGGGATGCCCGGACGGGTCGGGTTTATAAGGATCATCTGGACGAACTACGCTTCAATTCGGACCAGAACCACCTGGAAATCAACTTCTGGGAGCCTAGTGGTCAGCACTTATTTGCCAACACTGTTTACCGCTACCGACTCGAACGGCTCGACGATCCGCAACCCGACGCCGACTGGTCAGACCCGGTTCAGAACAGTACGCTTTCGTTCAAAAACCTGTCGGACGGCACCTACCGGCTTACCTTGCAGATTCTGCGTGCGAACGGTCTCTGGCACGCCCGGCCTGTCGTCCAGGTGTTCCAGATTGCTCCGCCCTGGTGGGCTACGGGCTGGTTTCGGACGCTGGTTATTCTGGTCCTGGCCGGGGGAATTTTCGCGATCATTTTACGGCAGTTTCGCGCGCAGGCCCGCCGGGAACGCGAGATTCTGGAAGCCAAACAACGGGTTACCGAACTGGAACTGGAAGCGGCCTACCGCCAGAACCTGGAAGTTCGAATGAGTCAGGAACTGGCCGAAGCCAGCCGGGAACGGGCCCTGCTGGAGGTTCGGGCCATCACCAACCAGATCGACCCCCATTTCGTTTCCAATTTCCTGACAGCGGTTCAGTCGATGCTTTACAGGCAGGAGTCCGAATTGGTCGTGCGGTATCTTGCCAAATTCGGCAGCATTTTCCGGCATAAACTCCTGAGTCGCAGCCAGGTGTTCTGGTCGTTGGGCGAGGAACTGGATTTCGTCGGCAATTACCTGGAACTGGAAAAGGTACGATTCCGGCAACGCATTCAATCTACCACGGAGATTGAACCCGGCGTCCCGCTGGACACGATCATTCCGAAAATGTTGATTCAGGGGTATGTTTCCAATGCCATCAAGCACGGATTGGAGAATAAACCGGAAGGCGGGACGGTCCGGATTCGGATTGGGACCACCGAACGACACCTGCGCATTGTGGTCGAAGACGATGGGGTCGGCCTGGAAAAAGCCCGGCATTACCGCCGTCGCTCCACCGGTCGTGGATTAGCCATCAACCAGGCCCTGTTTGACCAACTGAACCAGTACAATAGCCTGAAAAGCCGTCAGTACTGTACCGATTTGAACGAAAACGGTCAAATTGGCGTACGGGTCGAGGCTTTTCTCCCTCTTTACCCCGCTCTGCCCCCGGAAGAATTAGTTACTGATGCAAATGCCTGATACCATGACCAAGAAAATGCTGAAGGCGAAAGCCGTCCTGATCGATGATGAATTTTTTGTCCGGGAAACCCTCCGCAGCATGCTCGAAACGCTGCCCTATTTGGAGGTGGTGGGCGAAGCCGACGATGTCCGAACGGGTCTGGACGTCATTGCTACCCGGGAACCTGACCTGATTTTGCTGGACATCAAGATGCCGGTGCTGAGTGGTTTCGACCTGCTGGACGAACTGACCCGCCAGCAGCAATCGTACGGGGTGATTTTTGTATCGGGCTACCCCGACGAAGCATTAATGGCGGTTCAGAAAGCTGCTCCTCACCTCCATTCCGATTTTGTGGTCAAGCCCATCGATCCGGTGGTCTTGAAAGAAAAAGTGGCGGTTTTTTACCAGAAATGGAGCATCCAGAAAGAACAGGAAGCTGAACTGATGGCCGGTCTGGAAACCGGTATGGGCCCACGGGGCGACGAGGCATCCGGTCTGCTGCTTTTTCAAAACTCCCAGGTGTTCCATTGCATCGACCGCAGCGACATCCTCTATTGCGAGTCGGCCAACCGGCAAATCAATGTCTATTGCTCCCAGTTTGATCACCTCAACATTCCCAACGTCACCCTAGACGGTCTGGAAAAAATGCTGCCCTCCCAGGAATTTATCCGCATTGGCAAGAGCCATATTCTTCATAAAGGTTCCATCCGTTTTCTCCAGAAAGGCAATCGCCCCCGCTGCATTCTGGCCCGAAATGGCCGGGTTATTGACGTGCAGCTCTACGCCAGCAATGTGGAAAAAGTGGAGCAGAGCTATTTGTCGCCCTCTGTGTAGATCAATAATAAGACTTTCTCAACGTACCCGGCACCTGAACTGGTCAACCGGACTGAAATTAACCTGTCAATACGGTTTTGTTGGCGACAACCGGTGGTCTTTCGTATCTTTTGGCCCGATTGTCAACCGTCCAAAACCGTTCATGCGGTACCTCCTGCCCGTTCTTCTCCTGCTGCTTTCCCCGGCGCTCTTTGCGCAACCGGGCGGGGCCGGGCTGGGGTCTTTCCGGCTGGGCACGACAACCCCGGATTCACTTCACACCCCGGACTTTCACGAATTGGAGACGCCCGTCGTAGCCGGAACACTGGCGTTGCCCTGTGACCAAATTCGGTTGTTCAAAGCCGACAGCCTCCGGGTGGAAGGCATCTGGCTGACCGATCTTTTCCTTGTTTTCCACGATTACCGGCTCTATCGAATAACCGCCACCTATTCCGACGCGCTCCGGACGCTCTTCGTCAGTCAGCACGGACTGGGGCAGCGCCTGCCCGAGCGTTCACTTTCCCCATGCAGCACCCGGCCCGATAACCGCCTGATTCTGACAACCAACCACTGGCAATTTGGCAAAGACCGGGCCCTAGCAGTTCAGGCCCGGGGAATCAGTGCCCGTTGTCAACCCGAAAAAACCGCCCGCCTGACGATTGTCCGGCTTCCGATTGCTGCCCTCACCTCGGAATGCGACCTGGATTTCCTCGACCCCTACCTGGACCGCGATGCGGTCAGACAATGATCGCGCTACTCCCCGCGCCGTTCACCTTTCCGATCAAAAATCGATATACGTCCGAAGAGCAGCTGGGCCGAGTGGCCTAAAAAGATCCATTTGCTACAGCCTGTTATTGCTGAAGTACCCGATCGGCCTGGATTCAGTTTTCGAGGCTTTTTTCTTCAACCCGTGACCAAATGCCTGACTTATCGTCTCAACAATCTGTCCCGTAAATCTCATGCTAGCATTTATTAACGATCATCTGTCTTTACCGCGTCCTGTCGGTCACCTTGTCACGGCCCGTATTGAGAGTCCGGTGGTCAAAACCGCCTTTGTCACCCTTCTCCTGATTCTGACATTTCCCTATTTCGATTTTGTTCACATTCCGTCGGCCGACATCGACAATTCCTGGCGCATCGCCCTGGAACTGATTCAGGAAAAGAACCTGCTCTGGGGTGAAGACATCGTTTTTACGTACGGTCCGCTGGGGCGCTGGCTACAACGTTACATCATTACGACCAGCCCGCTGGAGCTTTTCCTGGTCGATTCCTTTTTTGCCCTCAACCTGGGTTTCGTATTATACGGCTTTTTACCCAAACCACTTAAAATCTGGCACTTGCCCGTTTACTTTGCGTTCTGGGCGATCATTAACGGCATGCACGGCGAATGGATGCATTTTACCTGGTTCTACCTGGTTGTTTTCTGGGGCCTTCGGTTTTTGGCGCAACCTTCCCCCACTATTCGATTGCTTTGTTACCTAACTATTGTGTGTACCACCAATTTTTTTATGAAAGTTAATTTCGGACTGATTGCCGTTGTGTATGTTTTTTCGGTCCTGCTGGTGGCTTTTTTTATCCGACAAATGAATCTCCGTCAACTGCTGGCATCGATGGCCTTGCTGTGCCTGTTGCTGGTCACCGGCGCAAATTGGTTACAAACCGACCTGATCCAGTACGTCGTTTCCAGCTTACAGGTGATTCAGGGTTACAACGAATCACAGGCGCTGTATCCGCAGGACCAGATGAGACTGGTCCTGCTTTCCTATGGAACGTTTATACTGGTGTTGCTGGCACTGACGGTCTATTTCATCAAAGCCAGGCCCATTCAAAAACCGCTAAACCCCGATCAATGCCGGTCGCTTTTCCTCCTGGGCTGGACGACCGCCTTGTGCTTCATCCTGCTCAAATACGCTTTTACCCGCGCCGATGCCGGACACATTACCGCATTTGTCAAACAGACGTCGCTGCTCTTTCTGCTGACGGTCGTGTATGGCCGGGAAGCGTGGCTGCGGAATACTTTTCTGACCTTTCTGCTGTTGAATTGCACCGCTTACCTCGTGTTTTACAGACCGGTTTTTGGCTCCATTCCCGTCAATTACACCACAATGTTTTCTCAGAAACTGCAGTTGATTACGCATTACCTCCACGGAGCTGCCACCCAACAATACCCGGTTTTTGTGCCGACAATTCCGGCCCCGATCCGAAACCGCATCGGTCGGCAATCGGTGGATATGATCCCGAACGACATTGCCGAAGTGTACTTGAACGGACTCAACTACTCCCCCCGCCCGACCATTCAGTCGTACCAGGCTTACAATGCATATCTGGACGGGAAAAACCGGGCGCATTATCTCTCTTCCAATGCGCCCGAGTGGGTGATTTACCGCTACGAATCGATCGATGGCAAGTACCCGCTGGCCGACGAAACCCAAACCCTGCTGGCGGTTTTGCAACGCTATCAGGTGGCCTACCAGACGCCCCGGCAGCTTTACCTTCGGAAAACCGGTCGCACCCGGCCATTGAGGTTGGTACGGAAAAAAACCGTCTTCGTCCGGCTGGGCGAAACGCTACCGTTAGCAACTACCGACTCGCTGCTGCACATCGTCTACGCCAAACCGGCTTACTCCTTCTCCGGAAAATTGATAAACCTGTTATTTCAGCCTCCGCAGCTTTTCATCACGCTCCGGGCCGAAGACCATACGGGGGTGCGCTACCGGGCGGTGCCTTCGTTGCTGGAAAAAGGGTTGCTGGTCAATGGGCGGGTAGACAACCTGGCCGACGCCCGGAATTTTCTGAACACGCAGCAGGTACCTACCAAGCGTCTGACCGGGCTCAGCTTCGAGCCGTCGGACCGGTGGCCGGGCGGTTTTGAGCCCACCGTGGCGGTAACGATTCGGTCGTATCGGCTGGAGTAGGCAGGTTACTGGCGGGATCGTCGGCCAGGAATGCCCGGTTGCAGCAGCGCTGGAGACTGCCGTAAAAACCGTCTTCTGAATGCGCCAGCAACGCGTTCAGGGGCGTAGAAGCTTCTTTTTTCGGCGGAAAGCCGATCAGGCCAGAATGCACGAGGGTCGTTTTCATGGAACGTTCGATTCAGGTTGACCGCTGTCTCACGGTGTAAAAGGGTGACGTACAGCTTCGGCATCGGGGCGTTTCGGAGTTGGGTGTGACAAGTGTTGGGCGATCCGGTTTCTTCATTCTGAACGAAAACCAACCCGGCTTTCGGACGACCCAACGGGCGGGTGTCGAGAAAAAACCGGATTGTCGCGACATTCGAACAGAACCGGGACCTTCCGGCCCAAAGGTACGGCAAGGTTTGGAACCAAAATCCTAAAGTTTGTTAAGATGGGCGGTTTTCGAGGGAATGGTTTTTTTGGGGGGCTAGGGTGCTGGTGAGGATTGAAGCCAAACACAGGACGTTTCCAAGACCGATTGCAAAACCTATTTTAGGTTAATCAAATTTTCCAAGAGAGAGCCAAATCCGTTAGTAAGGCATTATCTTCGAAAAATACAACGCACTTACTTTTTAAACATTGTTTTTAAAGCTTTCTATTCTCTCTTTTAGTTGGCTGGAAAGAAGTATCACATTCAGTGATCCTGTTTTTACCATACGGTCAATTAAACTATATTGAAAAAAGTCGTAGTTTTCACTGTTTAAGTCTGCTTTGAATTTCAAAAACCTTTCATCATCCAGTTCTTCTAAAAGCTTTAGACTATCAAACATCAAAATTCCGCTTTCCAGTGCATCACTTAATTGAGTCAACAGACTCGATTTGTACTTTTCAAAATATGCACTATGAGTTTGAATTATCTCAAACAGATTTAAAAGGCTTGATATAGAATTAAAAAGCTCTTTTAAAGAACGATATAAATCATCATTTTTCCTGTGAATCGACGCTTTTGAAAGTCTATGTGAAGTAGCTTCGATCTGAACTAACACCTGTAGAGCGATCAATTCCTCTCTTCCTTCCTTTATTTTCTGGTCACTTTCCGTAATACTATTACTGAGGTCTATACTTAACCGACGAATCTCGTTTTGAAAAAGATTATTTAATTGAGTAAACCTGCGATTTATAAAAGCGTATGATATTAGGCCAGCTCCACCCACTATGAAGGCCAATAAAAATTCGTAGTGAGTAGCTTGCCGATCAAGTGCTGTAGCATAGAAATTCTCCTGAGCTACATATTTCAAAAGGTCCCCATTCAACTTTCGATTCTCACGGCTTAAGGAGTTATTCAGTTTCGTGCTCCCCTCCAACTTTTTTAAGGTCAACTCAAGCTGCTGAGCACTAATTTTTACCGAGTCAGTTTTTGCCTTGGGGAGAATTTGGGCTAAACCTAGGAAAGGAAATACAATCGAAAATATCAGTAATAATCTTTTCATAGAACGGTGGTACTAATCACGAAATCAATTATTGATGAGGCTAAAAAACTGCTCCCGGCTTATATCAAGTGCCCGTAAAGCGTTCTTTACGATAAATTCCGGAACCGGGTCGATGTGCGTTTGAAGGGTAATGGGCCGGGTCAGCCCCGGGCGGTGCCAGTATTCATGTCCCCCCCGGCTGCGCTGGCATTCACAGCCTGCTTTCTGAAGAAAATAACGGAATAGGGCCAGCGAGATGTTGCTGAGTTTTTGGGTGCTCATCCTTAAGCAGCCAATGCCCGGGAAGACCGGTTGTTCAAGATAAGATAAAGCGTCCGATCCACCTTCTGATAGGGTCGGCTCAGGATGGTTTCGGCAAAGTCCGGATACAGTTGTAGCAGTCGCTCCAGGCCAGGGGGTGTTAGACGCTGACGATCTTCATCCACCTGCCAACCATACCGGCGAAGGTCATCGGCCAAGGTTTGATTTTCAGCGGTATACGTCAAGTATTCTTCCAATGCCAACTCAAAGCTCTGCCAGGCTTCGGTCTCGGTATACCCATAACCGTATAAGTCCAGTGCCGGAGCGTAGATAGCCTGGGTGTTCTCGGTGATGTACGAATAGACGGCAATCCGAACCGAAATTCCTTCGGGCAGTTTGCCAATTTGTGAAGTGGTTTTAGAAGCCATATGAAACTTGTCCATTTAATATTAGCTATCCGAATATAAAATCTCAGTCTATCATTCAAAATTTTATAATAAGGTTAAATAAAAAATGCAGACAAAACTACCTTATGAATCCAGTACCTTTCAAACAAGCAAATCATTAGTTCCTTTACATAAAAAATCTTATACTAGACAATTATAAGCATTTAAAATAGTAAATATAAGTTTAAAGCTTGGGTTTATTTCCAATGAAAAATTCAATGGTATTTGTTGGAAAGGTTTGCCCCATTCCAACACCAATATTTGGATTTTGATCTATACTAAAATCAATATTTGCATTATGAAGAGCTCGGGCTAAAGCTACAGCGTGTGCAGGAGGATTGTTCTTATCTTTTACTGTGATTCTTATTCCGGCACTTCCGTAACCAGTAGTGTTTACAGCAAACATGTCTCTTTCATCTATTCTCCAACCAGCCGCTTTTATAGTGTTTAATATTTCATTAATATGGTTATACGTTTCATCATCTGTTGCACCTAACATATACTGAATAGGTCCTTGTGGTGAATTACGCAAAACATTTATTATCTTAGCCTTTTGTTCTTTTGTTAATACTCTCGGTTCCTGTCTTTTTTTTACTTCATCTACTTTTTGCTGTAATGCTAACTCTGCTTCAACCTGTTTTCGCTTTGCATCGGATAAATCTTTTTGGGTTTCTGCCAATGCTTTTTGAACTTCTTTAGATTCTATGCTTAGCTTCTTTTGTTCAAGTCTTGCTTCTTCAGCAATGGCCTGAGCAGTAGCTGTTCTTGTGTTTGCCTCTGCTATTTTTTGATCTGAAAGTTGTTTTTCTCGTATTGCAAGTTTGTCTTTAGCTTCATTTAAGCGAACACTTAAGCGATTAGCTATAAAACCTAGAAAAAAAGTTAAAGCTAATAGCACAACAGAAATTATATTAAGTATATTATTCCATTTATCTAGTTTTTGAACCTTAGAGGTAAGGGCTACAATTTCATCAGGGTCAAGCATTTTCTTTACAATTTCACAATTGCTATCTAATTTTTTGTTTGATAAATATACACCTTTTTAAAAGATCAAACCAAAAGACACAAAAACGCCCTGACAACTGGCGTCATCAGGGCGTTTCAGCAGAGGGAGAGGGATTCGAACCCCCGGACCTGTTACAGTCAACAGTTTTCAAGACTGCCGCGATCGACCACTCCGCCATCCCTCTATTGGTCACTAATGTGGCTGCAAAAGTAAGACGGTTTTTTAATTTTGTCAACCCTCCCGCAAAAAAACCGCTTTTTTTCTGCCAATCCCCTAACTTGCCTCCCGAAACAAACCGGGCCTTTGCCCGTTCGTACGGTATATGTGGCAGGAAGAAAATAACCAGCTTACCCGAACCTTCACGTTCCGGGATTTCAGCGAAGCCTTCGCGTTCATGACCCGCGTGGCCCTCATCGCCGAAAAAATGGACCACCACCCCGCGTGGACCAACGTCTACAACAAAGTCACCCTCCAACTCAGCACCCACGACGCGGGCGATACGGTGACGGAAAAAGACCGCAAGCTGGCGGAAGCAATCAACCAAATTATGAATGATGAATTATGAATGATGAATTATAGCGCTGCGTCAGCCTATTCATCGTTCATCATTCATAACTCATCATTCAAACCATGAAGCTCTACCTCGTCCCAACGCCCATCGGGAACTTAGATGACATTACGCTGCGGGCGGTGAATGTGCTCAAATCCGTGGACGGTATTCTGGCGGAAGATACCCGCACGTCGGGCATTCTGCTCAAACACCTCCAGATCAGCAAACCGCTCCACAGCTACCACATTTTCAATGAACACCAGACCGTGCAGCGCGTGGTGGCCCAACTGAAAGCGGGCAAAACGCTGGCGCTGGTGTCGGATGCCGGAACACCCGCCATCTCCGACCCCGGTTTCCTGCTCGTGCGCGAGTGCCTGAAAAACGACATTCCGGTGGAGTGTTTGCCGGGGGCCACGGCCTTTGTGCCCGCCCTGGTCAACTCCGGCCTGCCCGCCGACCGGTTTACGTTCGAGGGCTTTCTGCCCCATAAAAAAGGCCGCCAGACCCGACTAACCGAACTGGCCGACGAAAACCGTACGATGATTTTCTACGAATCGCCCCACCGGCTGCTGAAAACCCTGACGCAGTTTGCCGAAGTTTTCGGCCCCGACCGGCCCGCCAGCGTCTCGCGGGAACTCACCAAATTATTTGAAGAAACCGTCCGGGGTTCAATCCAGGAAATAATTGCGTATTTTGCCGAAAAAACGATCAAAGGTGAAATTGTCATTGTTGTTCAGGGCAAATAGCAAAGGACTCCTCCGAGCCCTCTTCGTTATTCAATATTCGTTATTCGTTATTCAGTTTTCCCCCGCCCAAACCCTCTCCCCCCAGGCCAAAATCAGCCTGATCACCGTCTCGCCGGGCGACGAACTCTATTCGTCTTTCGGTCACACGGCATTTTGGGTCAGCGACCCCCTGTACGGTGTCGACAAGGTGTATAACTACGGAACCTTCGACTTCCGGACGGGCAACTTCTACGTCAAGTTTCTGCGTGGCACACTGCCGTACTATGTTTCGGTGTATCCGATGCCGAACCAGCTATACGCAGCCCAACGCGAAAACCGTAGCGTCAAAGAGCAGGTGTTAAATCTGTCGGTGGCTCAGCGGCAACGGCTGTACGACCTGCTTGAAACCAACGCCCTTCCCCAAAACCGCGAATACCGCTATAAATTTTACTACGACAACTGCGCCACCCGGCCCCGCGACATGCTCGTGAAAGCCTGCGGTGACAGCCTGCGGTACGGCAATGTGGTCGACTCCACCCGTTCGTATCGCGACTGGATGAACGATTACCTGACCCGGCATCCCTGGTCGCGGATGGGCATGAACCTGGGCATTGGCTACCCGGCCGACGAAACCGCTTCGTCCTGGCAGGCCATGTACCTGCCCGAAAACCTGTTCATCGAGGCCGAACGGGCGCAGCTTCAAACGCCCGAAGGCCGCCCCACTCCGCTGGTTGCTAACACCTTGTTTCTGTTCCGGGCCGTGACGGCCGAGGAAACCAACGCCTTTCTGACGTACCTAGTGTCGCCGGATTTCCTCTTTGCGGTATTGCTGGTGGCGGTTTTCCTGATCACCCGGCGGCAACAACGGCGCGGACAGCGCGGTTTCTGGCTCGACCGTTGGCTGTTTGGCTTTTCAGGCTTCTGGGGTTGGTTTCTGGTCTTTCTCTGGTTCGGCACCGACCACGGCGTAACGGCCTGGAATCCGGCGCTGCTGTTTATGATGCCGCTGCACCTGCCGCTGATTTTCTGGATAACCCGGCAAACGAATTCACAAACCATCCGTACCTATTTCCTGTTGACGATGGTAGGCCTGATCGCCTTTTTTCTGTACGCGTTTTACCAGGACTACCTTTACGGTTTTATATTCTTTTTGTTAACCTTACTGTACCGCGCTTTTTACCAGTACCGGTTCGCAGCCAACCAAACCGCTCAGCCAACCCATGCCCGATCCTAATTTGGCCCAAATCAGCCAGCAAATCAGTGAAATCGCCCGGACCACCGGCGCCTTCATCCGCCAGGAAAGCCTGCTGTTTTCGCGCGAACGAATTGAATACAAGGATGTAAACAACCTGGTTTCGTACGTCGACAAGGAAGCCGAAAAGCAGATTGTAGATGCCTTGCAGCAACTGCTGCCCGAAGCCGGATTCATTACCGAAGAAGGAACCGTTGGTCAAACCGACAACCGTTCGGGCCTGAACTGGATCATCGATCCGCTCGATGGCACAGCCAACTTCATACACGGCCTGCCGGTTTTTTCGGTGAGCATTGGTCTGGTGGAAGGAAAAACACCGCTGGCGGGCGTGGTTTACGACATCAGCCGTGACGAGTGTTTCTCGGCCAGCGCGGGCGGTGGCGCCTGGTGTTCGCGCACCGGCGGACCGCCCGAACGCATCCGGGTATCGCCGGCCACCAGCCTCGGCGAAAGCATGGTGGCCACCGGCTTTCCGTACCGCATTCTGGACCGGCTTGATCGCTATCTGGCCATTTTTGCAACCCTGATTCAACGCACGCACGGTATTCGCCGGATGGGATCGGCTGCCATCGACCTGGCCTACGTAGCCTGCGGCCGGTTTGAAGCCTATTACGAATTCAACCTTAACTCCTGGGACATGGCCGCCGGGGTGCTGCTGGTGCAGGAAGCGGGCGGAACCGTCACGGACTTTACCGGGGGCGATGAGTTTCTGTTCCGGGGTGATATCCTGGCCGGATGCGCTATGCAGCCCGAGTTACTGGCCGTTATCGAAGAATACTGGAACAACGACGGCCCGCTGCCGGTTCGGTAGGCAACAAAATAGGTTTTTCGGGTTTCCAGTTCGCTATTCAGTGTTCTTTATTTGGTGTTCGTTATTCGATATTTGAATAGCGAATAACGAACACCGAATAACGAACACCGAATAATGACCCCTAACGCACTGTAGATATGACTGAACACGAAGATCTCCGCTACCCGATTGGCCGGTTTACCTACGGACAAACGTATACCTCCGAGCAATCGAAGGAACACATTGCTGCCATTGCCATCATGCCCCACAACCTGACGGAGTTGGTGGGCAAATGGGGCGACAGCCGACTCGACACGCCTTACCGCCCCGGTGGCTGGACCGTCCGGCAGGTGGTCCATCACGTTGTCGATAGCCACATCAATGCTTTCGTCCGGACAAAACTGGCGCTGACCGAAAACATTCCGACCATCAAACCGTACGACGAAGCCGCCTGGGCCGAACTACCCGACTATCAGCTTTCGATCGCGCCCTCACTGGTCATTCTGAGCAATCTGCACCAGCGCTGGGTAACCGTCCTGGATGCACTTACCGAAGACCAATTACAACGAACGTATTTCCACCCCGAAAGCCACAAAGAGTTCACGTTGGCCGAAGTAATCGCCAACTACGCCTGGCACGGCGAACACCACTACCAGCACGTGTATCAGCTAGCGTTACGGAACCAATGGATTTAGTTAGGAGTTAAGAGTTATGAATTAAGAGTTAAGAGTTGGCTGACGCATTCTACTACTGCGGAGCAACTCTTAACTCTTCACTCTTAATTCTTAACTCTAATGCAAGGCTTGGTGATTGGTTTGCTTTTTCTGGTGGCTTTGGGCTATTTGGGCTGGCGGGCGTGGAAAAGTTTTGCGGGGAAAAAGGCCGGGTGTGCCAAAGGATGCGGGTGCAGCACTGACCCCAAAATCACTTCTGCCAACAAATCAGGGCGGTTACCGGTTTAGTACTTCGTACAACCGTATCCTGGCCCAACCATGCAAACGAGTGACCCCGAGCCCAGTCGGCTCCCCTATTCTCTATTCATTACGACCATCCTGGCATTGTTACTGGCCGGACTGAGTTCCTGCAAAAAGGTCAAACCCGAACCACCAGCCGCCCGCAATTTCGACGACTCGCTCCGCGCCGACAGTTCCTATCTCAGTGCGCCCATCATCTTCGAACTCGATGAACTGGAAGAAAAAATCAACAAGGCCCTCGGCGTTGTGCTGGTCGATAACAAAACCCTTAAAAACGGAAAACTGCGTCCGTTAAACCTCCGAATTGAGCGAACGGGGCCGATTCGGCTGGCCTTCGACGGTAAAAAGCTAACGTTCAATGCTTCCCTTAAAATCTGGATCAACAGTCCGTTACGACTTCGTAAGAACCCCAGAGACACGACAAACCGGGTGTTCAGCGCCCTGGAAGTCCGGTTTAACAGCCCGCTCCGAGTTCGAGACGACTGGCGGGTCGAAACCCGGGTCGAACTCGAACATTACCGCTGGATTACTGAACCCGAAATTAGGGTGCTGGGTATAGACATCCCCGTTACCAAGCTCGCCGACCGGATTCTGACCAAACACGAGAACGGGATTGAGAAAGCCATCGACCGGGCGGTTTTTTCCGAACTGCGGCTCGACCTGGAAATGGCCAAAATCTGGCGCGATATTCAGAAACCGCTCCTGATTAACCGCGCCTATGAACAAGTCTGGCTGCACCCCCGACCAACGGCCGTACAGGTGGCCCCCATTCGCGGAAACCCAAGGTCTATTCTGGTACCCATGCGAATCCGGCTCAGCATCGAATCCTTGTTTGGCCCAAAACCGGACTACGTGCTGAACAATAACCTTCCGCGCCTGGAACGGGTTAGCGTCTTACCGATGCTGTCGTATCTTAATCTGCTAAGCCGAATTCCGTATACCCAAATGAGTGCGGTGTTGAATACGTACCTGACTGGAAGGAAGTTTGATGTAGTCAATAACCTCGTCGATATCAAGCAGGTGAAAGTATACGGTGGAGAACACGCGCTGATTGTACAGACCGACATCAAAGGGGCCATTGGCGGAACGCTTTATTTCCGGGGCCGCCCGGCTTTTGACACCATCCGTAATGAACTGACCATCAAGAACATCGACTACGACATTGACACCGAACAATCGCTGGCCCGGGTGGCCGACTGGCTGCTGCACGATACGCTGAAGGACACGCTGCAATCGGCCCTGAAAATACCGCTCCAGGAACACATTACCCTGTTGCCAAACAAAATAGAACGGGCCTTTGCCCGCGCGAAAGTGGGCCGGAAAGCCCGAATCGACATTCCCAAATTCCAGTTGAATCCCCGGGCCATTGCCATCCGACCCGACGGTTTGCACGTTCTGTTGCATGCCGAAGCTGCCATGATGCTGGAAGTGACAAACCTTTAAAACCCCTTCCAGTCAGCGTGTGACGGTTTTCTGATCCAACGCCCGGACTTGGTGGAGGTATTCCGGCGGCAACAAAATCCGTTGCGTCAGCGCCCGCAATTGCAGCCGTTCCAGCAGTTTATACACCCACATCATTGAGGCTAAAACCGGCCGGTCCGGCAAGGTCAGCCGCTGCCGAACAGCCTGGGGTACCAGCAGCGACTGGGCCTGAAGCAACAAACCGTAGCGCCAGTCTCCGAGCTCTTCCCGGTAACGCTGGAAGAGTTTGTCCGTAAATTCACTGTGGGCCAAATCCCGGTCCAGGTGAATCTGGCGGTCGGTTTGCCAGTCTGCGTAGGTTTGGGGCAAATCCGGGACACCCATTCCCTCGCCGACCCGCAGAAAGGTGTCGAACAATTCACCCCGTTCCGGGTCGGTCAGCGGCCGGTGCAGCAGTTGGAAGGCTCGTTCTGAGTAATCGATCAGCATGTACAATACGTCGCGATACGCCCAATCCGGAATTTGATATCCCCGGCTTTTTTCGACTCCGCCGTGAATCGCCCGCATCCGGTTGATGGCGGACGTTGCTTTCTCGTAGGGCATGAACACGATTTCCTGGGCGTATTTTACCGTTGAGAATAGTCGACCAATCGGATCGGCGGGCAGTTTTCCGGTGTAAAACAACCAGTCTACCGCGCGGTTGACGGCAAATTCGGCGGCCCCACCCGCGAAAATCAGCAGGATCACGTCGGCATCTCCCCAAATCGTTCGAACTATCGACTTTTCTTCTACAAAGTAAAACATCTCAAAATCGGGTTACCCGTTGTTTTTTCTCTCAATATAACGCATCAACCAGCTAATCCGGTACCAATTGTTGCCCTTTCTTGTTTCCATGTTGTCTGCAATCCTTCCGTATTTAACACCCTGTCAGGGTCTGCGACCGCTGAAGGGGTTTACAGTTTCAGCACGGTGAATTCGACCCGGCGGTTTTGCTTTTTATTGGCTTCGTTGTCGTTGGGCGCGGCCGGGCGGGTGTCGCCGTAGCCCCGGTATTGCAGCCGGTTTTCGGCGATTCCGCGTTGAATCATGTAGTTGGTAATGACACGTGCCCGGTTTTCGGAGAGCGCCTGATTCAGCCGCCGGTCGCCCACGTTATCGGTGTGTCCGGCGATTTCAATGACCAGTTTGGGGTAGCGGTTGAGCGTGTTCAGCAGTTTGTCGAGCTGCGAGTAGGATTCTTTGCGGAGAACGTAGCTGCTCTGGTCGAAATAGACATTGTCGAGCCGAATTTTATCGTTTACTTTCAAATCGCGGAAAATACTGTCGGGTTCTGCGCTTTTGGGAGGAGCCGTTTTTTTCGGGACCGCTTTTTCCATCAGAGCCAGGTGCTCGTAGTTGGCACAGGAATCGCAGGGTACAAGCAGCACTTCCTCCATCGCGTAGTACCCTTTGGCGGTTGTCTGAATAATGAGCGTATCGGATTTTCCCAGCATAAACGAAAACGCCCGGCCCGGCGCGCTTTTTCCGCTAAACGTCTTTCGGGACAAAATCGCTTTGACCTCAAAATTCGCCGGGATTTCGGCCCGGCTCTGTTCATCAAGGGCTTTGATGGCAAAATCTGTTACGTGCCGCTTCACCAGCCGGGGCGACTGAGCCCGGACAGCAATCGATGAAAACATGATTAGCCAAACAAGTATGGTTACATAATGCATGAGTCTGAAAGGAAAAAGTTTACGGTTTTCAGTATTCGGTTTACAGTGCGCTTCCTCGCCGAAACCGACGCCCACCCCTGTTCTATCAAACCGTATACCGAAAAACCGTAAACCAATTAGTTGATCTTCAGAACCGCCATGAAGGCTTCCTGCGGAATTTCGACGTTCCCGACCTGGCGCATCCGCTTCTTCCCTTTCTTCTGCTTTTCGAGCAGTTTGCGTTTCCGGCTGATGTCACCGCCGTAACACTTCGCTAAAACGTCTTTCCGGAGCGCCTTCACGGTTTCGCGGGCGATGATTTTTTGCCCGATGGCCGCCTGAATAGCAATTTCAAATTGTTGACGGGGCAGCAGTTCGCGTAGTTTTTCGCAGAGTTTTTTGCCCCATTCGTAGGCTTTATCGCGGTGCACAATAGCCGAAAGTGCATCGACGCCCTCGCCATTCAGCATGATATCAAGCTTGACCATCGTCGATTCGCGGTTGCCGATAAACTCGTAATCGAGCGAGGCATAGCCACGCGAAATGGTTTTGAGCTTGTCGAAAAAATCAAACACCACTTCGGCCAGTGGCATTTCAAACTGGAGTTCGACGCGGTCGGCGGTTAGATAAACCTGGTTTTTGAACAGACTCCGTTTGTCCATGCACAGCCCGATGATGGCACCCACGTACTCGGCTTTGGTGATGATCTGTGCTTTGATGAACGGTTCTTCGATCCAGTCGATGCTGCTGGGATCGGGCATATCGGCCGGGGCGCTGACCTGCAATGTTTGGCCTTTTGTGGTGATGACTTCAAACCGAACCGAAGGTACCGTGGTGATTACGGTCATGTCGAACTCGCGTTCCAACCGTTCTTGCACGATTTCCATGTGCAGCATTCCGAGGAAGCCACAGCGGAACCCGAATCCCAGAGCCGCCGAGGTTTCCGGTTCCCAGACCAGCGAAGCATCGTTCAGTTGCAGCTTTTCCATCGCTTCCCGGAGTTCTTCAAACTCGCTGGTATCGACTGGGTAAA
Organism: Larkinella sp. VNQ87; assembly: GCF_049445795.1. Classification (NCBI taxonomy): domain Bacteria; kingdom Pseudomonadati; phylum Bacteroidota; class Cytophagia; order Cytophagales; family Spirosomataceae; genus Larkinella; species Larkinella sp. VNQ87. Next base: position 213,474 of record NZ_JBMSDT010000004.1, on the reverse strand, counting down.
TCCCCGCAAACACCATCGGTTTTACTTCCTCGAACCCCTGAATGGCCGACGAAGCCGGGTTTGCCAGGTGCGTGATGGTGTCCCCTACTTTAACTTCCTTGGCTACTTTAATCCCGGAAATCAGGTAGCCTACGTCGCCACATTCGATGACCTCTTTCGGCTCCTGGCTCAGCCGGAGCGTTCCGATTTCGTCGGCAAAATATTCCTTGCCGGTTGCCATGAACTTCACCTTGTCGCCCTTGCGAATCCGGCCGTTTTTGACCCGGAAAATAACTTCGATCCCGCGATACGAATTGAACTGGGAGTCGAAAATCAGGGCTTGCAATTCGCCGTCCGGATCGCCGGTCGGGGGCGGAATCCGCTCGACAATCGCGTTTAGAATGTCCTCAATGCCAATGCCTTCTTTGCCGCTGGCGGGAATGATTTCGTCGCGCTCGCAGCCGATCAGGTCCACCATCTCATCCTTTACCTCCTCCGGCATTGCCCCAGGCAAGTCAATCTTGTTCAAAACCGGGATGATCACCAGGTCGTTGTTCATCGCCAGGTACAGGTTCGAAATCGTCTGCGCTTCCGTTCCCTGAGAGGCATCGACGAGCAGCAACGCACCTTCGCAGGCAGCAATAGAACGCGATACTTCGTAGGAAAAGTCGACGTGGCCCGGCGTATCGATGAGGTTAAGCGTGTAGCGTTCGCCTTTGTAGAGGTAGTTCATCTGAATGGCGTGGCTCTTGATGGTGATCCCGCGCTCGCGCTCCAGGTCCATATCATCGAGCAACTGCGCCTGCATGTCGCGCTCCCCTACGGTTTTGGTAAACTCCAGCAATCGGTCGGCCAGGGTGCTTTTGCCGTGGTCGATGTGGGCAATAATGCAAAAATTACGAATATGCTTCACGCTGTGAAAACGGTTTCTATCTCGGTGTACTGGCAAAATTACGCAAAAAAGCCCAAACCCTGTCAGCGGTCAGAGACCCTGACAGCGGTTTAACGGATAAAGTAGTAAAAACGCTTTCTGCAACCTGCATTTTCAACCGCCGACCGGCCTAAAACTACGGCGAGGCCAGTTGCATCAGAATGCCGCAGACGTAGCCCATGTAAGTGCCGACGGCATACCCCAAAATCGCCATCAGAACCCCAACGGGTGCCAACACCGGATGAAAAGCGGCCGCGATGATCGGAGCCGTAGCCGGTCCGCCAATGCAGGCCTGACTGCCAACAGCCAGAAAAAAGTACGGTGCACGGATTAACCGACTGAAACCGATCATGAGGAGCACGTGAAAGAGCATCCAGATCAGCCCCACCAGGATCAAACCGGGGTGATCGGCAATGGCTAAAATATTCATTTTTAGCCCAATGGTTGCAATCATCAGGTACAGAAAAACCGAGGCTACTTTCGACGCTCCGGCTCCCTCCAGATTCCGGGCCTTGGTAAACGACAGGCCAATACCGATGGCCGTCGCCAGTCCAACAATCCAGAAAAACGGCGCATTCAGGCTGAACTGGCTCAGCAAGGGCGAGTGAGCCTCGATGTAAGGCGCAATCTGATCGGCCAGCGCGTGAGCCACCGCCGTAGCCCCAAAACCGACCGCTAAAATCACGATTAAATCCGTTGAAGTTGGAATTCTCCGCATGGCTTCTACCCGGTGCCGGATGCGTTCTTTCACCTCCTCCACGGCGCTGGCGTCGGCCCGCAGCCAGCGGTCAATCCTGGCAGACTGACTCGCGCCGTACAGCAAAACGCCAAGCCAGAGGTTGGAAACAAACACATCGACGGTCACGATGGCCGAAAATAGATTGCTGCTCGGCTGAAACACTTCTTTGAGAGCGGTCTGGTTGGCCCCGCCCCCAATCCAGGTGCCCGCCAGCGTCGCCAGACCCCGCCAGACCGCATCTGGCCCCTCTCCGCCGACCAGTTCAGGCGCCACCAGACCGGTCAACCAGACGGCCAGCGGGCCGCCGAGCATGATGCTGATGGCCGAAGCCGCAAACATTAACACGGATTTGCGGCCCAGTCGCCGGAAGGCGTTGAAATCAACACTAAGCGTAAAAAGCACGAGCGAGGCCGGTAGCAAAATGCGGGAGACGACCGGATACAGTTCCGTATTTTCGGCATCGACCCAACCGAAGGTATTCAGTAAAGAAGGTAAAAAGTAGCAGAGCAGCGTGGCCGGAACATAGTGGTAAAACCGTTGCCAGAACGGGTGGGTGCTGTCGGCAGTGGTCAGCACCACGGCCAGAATGACAAAAAGCGCACCAAGCGTGAGGGTATCCGTCATAGACTAGGATTACGGTGATGATAGTGATTTGTATGATGAATAAATGGGCAGTGACTGGACAGCATCAAAATTACCCACACACTGCCTTACCTTATCACTTTCATCAATATAATCACTGCAATCATAGTACAAAAAATCACTGTAATCCCAGTAACAAACAACGCCGGCTTCAACCTGAGCCGGCGTGTTAAGATTACACTTCATCAACAAACTAAAAACCAATCGGAATGCAACCCCAGAAAAACGGGTTGCCGAAGCCATTCATTTTGTTGCGGCTGATTTTAAATCTAGCCAGAGCTGTAGGAGGGGGACTCGAACCACCCACGGTGCGGTTAGCTACAGTACAACTTCTGGTGGTCAACCCCAGTCGCTTTTGCAAGCGGCATTATGCTGCGTTTATCCCGTTACCACCACCCCCGAGACAGGAGGGCACGTCTGCCAATTTCGACATCCTACAGTGTGAGAGAACAATGTTCAACCGACTGAGTTGACTCGCCCGAATCGATTGAACGATGCAAAGGTAATACACATTGGCGCTTATTTACAAATTCTCTATAAAAATTTTGAAAAAATTTCAGTTTTCTCAAAATACCACTTAATTTGTTGAATAGTTTAAAAAATACCCGCGTGAAATGGAGAAAAATTTGGAGATTGATAATGTCGATCTCAAAATCCTGACCCTGTTAATGGAAGATGCCAACATGCCCTATACGGAAATTGGCAAACGTATCTTTGTTTCGGGCGGCACCGTGCACGTCCGGATGAAAAAAATGGAGCAGATGGGCATTGTTCGGGGCTCGCAACTGGTCATCGATCACACGAAACTCGGCTGGGACATCAGCGGTTTTCTGGGGATTTACCTCGACAAGAGTTCCCTCTACGAAACCGTGGCCACTGAGTTACTCAAAATCCCCGAAGTCGTCAATATCCATTATACAACCGGGATTTACAGCATTTTTGCCAAAATTGTCTGCCGGGATACCCAGCACCTGCGCGAGGTTTTGCACGACAAAATTCAGAAAGTCAGCGGTATTCAACGGACCGAAACCTTTATTTCCCTGGAAGAACGCATCTCCCGCCCGATCCCGTTTGGCGTGAACGTGCCGATGGACAAGGAATAATTCCGGATCGGGTTCCCATGCGCCGAGGCTACCAAATACGGCGAAACTTTCCGATATTTGCCTAATCGTTGCGGAACAGACCTCCCCTCCGTTTTGTTATCCTATAGACTTTTGCGTGTATTATCCCGCAACCCATCATGAGCAAAGACGTTGAAATTTTAGAGAGTATTACCAACTCCGAATACAAATACGGTTTCGAAACCCTGATCGAAGCGGATGAGGCACCGGCGGGTCTGAGCGAAGACATTGTCCGGTTTATCTCCGCCAAGAAAAACGAGCCGGACTGGATGCTGGAGTGGCGGCTGAAAGCCTACCGCTATTGGGAAACGCTGAAGGAACCGCACTGGCCGAATGTCAAATACCCCGCCATCGACTACCAGGCCATCAAATACTATTCGGCTCCGAAGCAGAAAAAAACCGTCAACAGCCTCGATGAGATCGATCCCGAACTGCGGGCGACTTTCGAGCGGCTGGGCATTTCGTTGCAGGAGCAGGAACGGCTGTCGGGCGTGGCCGTCGATGCCGTCATCGACTCGGTTTCCATTGCCACCACCTTCAAAGACAAACTCAAGGACCTCGGCATCATTTTCTGTTCGATGACCGAAGCCGTTCAGGAACACCCCGAACTGGTCAAAAAATACCTCGGCTCGGTCGTTCCGCCCCGTGATAACTACTTTGCGGCCCTCAACTCGGCGGTTTTCTCCGACGGCTCGTTCTGCTACATTCCGAAGGGCGTACGCTGTCCGATGGAGCTTTCGACCTATTTCCGGATCAACGCAGCCGGAACCGGGCAATTCGAACGCACGCTGATTGTGGCCGACGAAGGCTCGTACGTGAGCTACCTCGAAGGCTGTACGGCCCCGATGCGCGACGAAAACCAGTTGCACGCAGCCGTTGTGGAACTCGTAGCCGCCAAAGAAGCCGAAATCAAGTACTCGACGGTGCAGAACTGGTATCCGGGTGACAAAGAGGGACGGGGTGGTATTTACAACTTCGTGACCAAACGCGGTATTTGCGAAGGTGCTCACGCTAAAATCTCCTGGACGCAGGTTGAAACCGGCTCGGCCATCACCTGGAAATACCCGTCGGTCATTCTGAAAGGCGATTACTCCATCGGTGAATTTTACTCGGTGGCCGTCACGAACAACTACCAGCAGGCCGACACCGGCACGAAGATGATCCACGTCGGGAAGAACACCAAAAGCCGGATCGTGTCGAAAGGGATTTCGGCGGGCCGGAGCCAGAACTCCTACCGGGGGCTGGTGCAGGTGTTCAAGCGGGCCGAAAACGCCCGGAACTACTCGCAGTGCGATTCCCTGCTGCTCGGCGACCGCTGCGGAGCGCATACGTTCCCGTACCTCGAAGTCAACAACCAGAGCGCGACGGTCGAGCACGAAGCGACGACCTCCAAAATCGGGGAAGATCAGTTGTTCTATTGCAACCAGCGCGGCATTCCGACCGAACAGGCCGTCGCACTCATCATTAACGGCTACGCCAAAGAGGTCCTCAACCAGTTGCCGATGGAATTCGCCGTCGAGGCCCAGAAGTTGCTGGAAATCAGCCTGGAAGGTAGCGTTGGGTAATTAATACGGTTTTATGAAAAATGGGAAAGGCAGGCTTAGGCTTGCCTTTTTCAGTATACGGTTTTCGGTATAGGGTTACTCGGCGCTTTGTCTTGCGTCAGTCTCAGCCTGGGACCGTACTGTAAACTGAAAACCGTATACCGAAATCCATTTCCCCACATGCAACCTTAAAACCACGCGCAGCATCTTCAGAAAAAACGTTTGATGAAACGGCTAGCTGCTTTACTTCTTCTTTTCTCCCTTCCCTCCTACGCTACCTGGTCGATAATCCTCATTGACCCCAAAACCGGAGAAATCGGTATTGCCGGGGCGTCCTGCACACCCAATTGCTACGGCATTGGCCGGATCGTTCCGGGCAAGGGAGCGATCATTGTTCAGGCGATGAGCAACAGCGACGCCCGCAAAAAGGGTCTGGAGATGATCCGGGCCGGAGCTTCTCCCGAGCAAATCATCGCGGCCCTGCGCGATCCGCAGTTTGATCCCGAGCACCAGCAATACGCTGTCGTCACGCTGGCTCATCCCGATGCCTCTCGAACCTACACAGGCGATTCAACCCACGCTCACAAAGGCGCGTTGACCGCTTACGGGGTTTCGGTTCAGGGCAATACACTAGCCAATGAACAGGAATTGCAGGTGATCCTCGATGCGGTTTTACAGGGGCAAAAAGAGAATCTACGAATTGACGAAACCCTGATGCGGGCGCTGGTGGCCGGTTCCGAAGCCGGGGGCGACAGACGCTGAGGGGAACAACGCGCCACGAGCGCCTTTCTGCTGGTGGCCAAACCGGACGACAAGCATCCTTTCCTGAATCTACAGTTTTTTGGTCAAAAAAGAGGGGGAATGAATGCGGTTGTGCGACTGAATGGAAAGTATGAACGCTGGAAAAGCAAACGTCCACTTAATTGATCGACGGCTTGGCCTTTCAACGATGAACAAAAACCGCCGGATTAATCAACCCGGCGGTTTTGATCGAGTTGTGTCACTCGATTTAGTCAACGATTTGCCGTCGCAGTTTATCACTGGCGGCCCGTAACCCTTCCGCCCAGGAGCCACCGCTGCCTTCCGCAAACAAATCATTGCCTGGCACGCCCAGCCGCCACCGGACCACCTTGTTGGTGGTGGGGTTGCTACCCTCTTCCCGCAGGTAAAAATCAGCCGCCACTACGTCGGACCGAAAGCGTATAACTCGCCGGAGCTCTTTTTCGACCTGCGCCAACAGTTCTTCCGACTCATTAAAACCGACGGTTTGCAAATCTATTTTGATTGAATCGATCGTGTATTCCATGACACTTGGTTTTTGGTAAACAACTAAGAACTAAAACCGGAACAGAGCCGCAGCCAAGGCATCCGGCTGCTCATTGAGCCCCTCCATCTCTTCCAATACATACACATCACCGCCCTGCCGCAGCGTCAGCAAAGCCGCCGTGTCGATGAGCGACTCACTATCAGGCTCCCGGGTTTCCAGAACGGTTGTGTTAAGGGTTTCGGGATTAAACCGCCCCCAGCGTTCGGCGTCGGTCCGGAGAAAAAGAACCTCAATCCGGCCCATAACGGCGGCTTCCAGAATTTGAGGAAGATCGGAGGAGGTCAATCCACTGCCGACCGACTGCTGGTACTGACTCATGCGCCGGGAACGAGCCTGCACGAAACGGTCTTCCAGCAAGTCGTTCGCCATTTGGTGCATGTCGCCCGGCTGAACGTGGTCGAAATTGCCCGTGATCCCCTCTTCCAGCAAATGCGGGTACGAGTTGATCTGCCGGTAAATCGGCTGGTAATAAGCCACCGAAGCCAGCACCAGCGGCACATTTTTCGTTCCAATCTCGTCTTTGATGACTTCATCCACCTTCCGGAAATAATCGGCCAGCAAATGATCTTTCTCTTTGTTGTCCGAATCATCGCTGGTGTACAAGGCTGCCATACCGCCCGGTCCCCGGGTACGTCCCTGCAATTCTTCTTCAAAATCGTAATACTTCGTCACCGCTTCCAGGCCCGACGGCATGGAAATATGGGGTGCAACCGGCTGGATGGAAAACGGATTCGCTTGGTAGAGCGAAACATCTTTTTTCCCGATTTGCAGGAGATAATACTCCGGGAACGGCTGTACAAACGGCAACAGCGGATGCACGTGAAACCGCGCGTCAAGCCGGTAACTATCTTCCAGCGGCATCGGGCTGTGAAACACCGCAAAGTAGTCCGGATTACGGAATACGGCCAATCCTTCCTGCTGATGTCGCCAAAAACCGGGGTCTTCAAGCAACGCTTCCAGCGGTTCCATCAATGCGTCGATGTCCTGCTGCCTGAGTACCTTATCCTTCAATTTCTGCCGCACATTCTGAAGGTGATTCTTGAAGGCAATCTGATCTTGTCCTTCCAGGACTTGTTTTCCCCGGCGGTGTGTCGGAATAAAAAGGGACAACGAATGCTCGTGCGCCTGATCGGCCAGTTCGAGCACCGTTTCCTTTCCCGCATGAATCAAAACCATAGAATTCCAATGTTTTTCCGGTTTGTTCAGAAACCGGTACGTTCTACAATAGCAAGCAATCAACTTGTCATTCAATAACCAAAACACACCCGGGTTGTCCTGTCGCAAAGCCAATTCTAACGATATTCTAATAAAAAACCAGCTAAACAGCAAAGGCCCTTACTAGATTAAAACACTGACAATCAGATGAATAATAAAAACAATCTGATACAAGCGTATCCGTTGGACTGAAACACGCAAAATGCCCGTCCCTGACTACCTTTGTACTTCCATTCTGGTCATCGATTATGTCATTTTCTAAAACCGCCCTCGGTCGTTTTCGCTTTGTTGGTATCCTGGAAGGTATCTCCTACCTCGTGTTACTCGGGATCGCGATGCCGTTGAAATACTGGGCCGGATTGCCGCAGGCCGTTAAAGTCGTCGGCTGGGCGCATGGGGTGTTGTTTATTGCGTATCTTGTTACGCTAATTTCGGTCACCTTCGAACGTCGCTGGTCCTTCGGACGGGTGTGGGTTGCCTTCCTGGCATCGCTGGTACCTTTCGGAACGTTCTGGCTCGACGGTCGGCTGAAACAGGAAGAAACGCCTTAACCTACCCTATTACCGCGTATGAAAAACCGTTACCCACTTGCCCTGCTATTTTTGCTGGCTACCGCTTCCGTGCTTCCGGCCCAAAACCGGCTCAAGCCCGGCTTTCAGGTTCAGGAATACCTGGAAATGCTGGGTGTTGCGGCCATGCAATACGATACCATCGAACTGAAAGAACGGCCACCGCTCGGACCGGAGTATAAATTCGTGTACCGCTCGCCCGTGGGGGGGTTGTTCAATCGCTGGCAACTGTTCGTCCGTTCGGACAAGGTAGCGGTGATCGACATCCGGGGCACGACGACTGACATGCCGAGCTGGGCCGAAAACTTTTATGCCGCGATGGTTCCCGCCACCGGCTCGATCACCCTCAACGACAGCACGAATTTTGAGTATAAACTGGCCAATGACCCGAAAGCGATGGTCCACATCGGCTGGGTGATCGGGCTGGGCAGTCTGGCACCAACCATCCTGACCCAACTTCGGGCGCAGTACGCCAGCGGGGTGCGGGAGTTTCTGCTGATGGGCCACAGCCAGGGAGCCGCCATTAATTTCCTGCTGCGGTCGTACCTGCACTATTTGATGGAACGGGGCGACTTGCCCAAAGACCTCATTCTGAAGACGTATTGCAGCGCAGCCCCGAAACCGGGCAACCTGTTTTACACGTACGACTACGACTACATTACCCGCAATGGCTGGGGCCTGACGGTGGTCAATGCCGCCGACTGGGTGCCCGAAACGCCGTTTTCACTCCAGACCCTTGATGATTTCAACCCGACGAATCCATTCCGGGATGTGAAAACCGCTCTACGGAAGCAACCCCTCTTTGTTCGGCTGTACGCAGGCAATATTTACCGGAAGCTGAACAAACGATCCCAGAAATCGCAGCGGACCTTCGAGAAGTACCTCGGTGGGCTGGTATCGAAAGTGATTCGGAAATCGATGCCGCAGTTTCAGCCGCCCCGCTACGAACACAGCAGCAATTACATGCGGGCCGGGGTACCCATTGTCCTGCAACCCGACGAGACCTACCGGCGGGAATATCCGGAAGATCCGAAAAAAATCTTTCAGCACCATTTTTTTGCGCCGTATTATTCACTCGCTAAACGGATTTACGGTTCCAACTAAATCATCGAACTGATAATCAGCCGCTCCTGAGTCGGATCAAAAAATAGTAGTAAACGGTCGGCGTTGGGCTTGCCGGGAACAAAACCTTTTCCGTATCTTGCCCGAAGACAAACCACGTTTCACTATAAAGCTGTGCCGTTCGGACGAAGATGAGTTCTCCCAAAAGTACCCTATTCCCGCTTGCCCTTTCACTACTGACAGCCGCAACCGTATTCTCCTGCTCGCAAACCAAGGAAACCACCACCCAAACCGCCGACACCCAACCAGATACGGCAGCGGTGACTACAGCCCACCCCGCATCACTGACAACGACGGTTTCGGAAACCGCCCCCGATCCGGCCAGCATTCCGGCGGGTAGGATTGCCGATGCGGCCACTATCCTGAGCCGGAAGCAGGTGCCGGTTTTGTGTTACCACCAGGTGCGTGAATGGCGGGCCAAGGATACGAAAAGCGCCAAAGATTACATTTGCCCGACCTCGGTTTTTGAAGCCCACATGAAGATGCTGGCCGACAGCGGGTATCACGCCATTCTGCCCGACCAGTTGTATGCCTACTTGGCGACGGGCGCGCCCCTGCCGCCCAAACCGGTCATGATTACCTTCGACGACGGTGATCTGGACCAATACGAAACCGCTACGCCCATTCTGGAAAAGCACAAGTTCAAGGCGGCTTTTTTCATCATGACGGTTGCCATCGGACGCCGGGGTTACCAGCCGTACATGGACAAGCAGCAGATCAAGGATCTGGCCGACCGGGGCCACGCCATCGGTTGCCATACCTGGGACCACCACAACGTCAAGAAATACCAGGGACCCGATTGGGTGACGCAGATTGAAGAACCGACCAAAAAACTGGAAGCGATCACCGGAAAACCGGTTCGGCATTTCGCCTACCCGTTTGGCCTCTGGAATCACGAAGCTACCGTTGAGTTGAAAAAACGAGGGTATTTGGCGGCTTACCAGTTGGCGGAGAAAAAGCGCGACGACGAAAACCCGCTGCTTAGTGTGCGCCGGATCATCGCCAGCGGCTACTGGAGCCCCCGAACGCTGCACAACAGCATGGTTAATAGTTTTAAATGAAATTAATTCACCCCCAACCCCCTAAAGTGGCTGAAACATCCGGATTCAAAAGCCCCCTTTAGGGGGTTGGGGGTAGTTTCAGTACGTATTTCGAGTAGGGAATCTCGCCTTTGTAAAAAACCGCCCCGTCCGGCTTCATGCCGAACCGCTGGTAAAACCCGGCCGCCGACAGCCTGGCGTCGCACCAGAGCAGGTGGGCACCCAGCCGCCCGGCCTCCCGAATAACGTGCTCCAACAACCAGGTGCCAAGGCCCTGCCGCTGGCAATCGGGCCGGGTTGCAAACTTCCGGAATCGGGCCACGCCGTCCCGTTCAAACAGGGAAATGACCGCCAACAGTTCTCCATCCCGGAACGCACCGTAATGCCAGCCTTCAGCGTCTTCCGCCAGTTTCACATAGTCAAACGGTTTGTCGGGCCACAGCACCCGATGCCGAAGCTCGTAGGTTTCTTCCGGCTTAATTTGTTGAATTTCCATGACACATTACAGCGGGTAAATTGCTAAGTTAGGGCTTCCCAAGCGTTCAAAACCACGAAACCAATGCCACAGAAAAAATTTCTCCTAAACGAAACCGACATCCCCGAAAACTGGTACAACATCGTGGCCGATATGCCCAACAAACCGCTCCCTCCGCTGCACCCCGGCACGAAGGAGCCGATCGGCCCCGAAATGCTGGCTCCGCTGTTTCCGATGGAGCTGATCAAACAGGAAGTGACGAGCGATAAATGGGTAGCCATTCCCGACGAGGTACGCGAAATCTACAAAATCTGGCGTCCGACGCCGATGTACCGCGCCTACGGACTGGAAAAAATGCTGGACACACCCGCCAAGATTTATTACAAATACGAAGGGGTCAGCCCGGCGGGTTCGCATAAACCGAACACGGCGGTGCCACAGGCGTATTACAACAAACAGGCGGGCGTCAAGCGCATTACGACTGAAACCGGCGCGGGTCAGTGGGGCAGCGCCCTGAGCTTTGCCTGTCAGTTGTTCGGCATCGACTGCGAGGTGTACATGGTGCGGGCCAGCTACGACGGCAAACCGTACCGCAAACTGATGATGAACACCTGGGGAGCCAGCGTCTACCCCTCGCCTTCCGACCGCACCGAAGCCGGTAAGAAAATTCTGGCGGGCGACCCCAACTCCCCAGGCAGCCTGGGCATCGCCATCTCGGAAGCTGTCGAACTGGCGTTTCAGGACGAAAATACAAAATACGCCCTTGGCTCGGTGCTGAACCACGTGCTGATGCACCAGACCGTCATCGGCCTCGAAGCCATCAAACAACTCGAACAGGCCGGTGATTTTCCGGACATCATCGTGGCTCCCTTCGGCGGGGGTTCCAACTTTGCCGGGATCACGTTTCCCTTTTTACGGTATAACCTGGAAGAAGGCAAGAACATCCGTTGCATTGCCGCCGAACCGGCTTCCTGTCCCAAGCTGACGCGGGGCGTGTTCCGCTACGACCTGGGCGACACCGTCGGGATGACGCCCCTGCTGCCAATGTACACCCTCGGCCACAACTTCATTCCGGCACCGATTCACGCGGGCGGTTTGCGCTACCACGGCGCGGGGGCCATCGTGAGCCAGTTGCTGAAAGACAACCTCATCGAAGCCCAGGCCCTCAAGCAGTTGGAGTGTTTTGAAGCCGGGATTCAATTTGCGAAAGCCGAGGGCATCATTCCGGCCCCGGAAGCCACGCACGCCATTGCCATCGCCATCCGGGAAGCCGAGCGGGCGAAGGAAGAGGGCTCCAGTAAAACTATTCTGTTCAACCTCTGCGGTCATGGCCATTTCGATATGGGGGCCTACGAGCAGTATTTATCCGGCAAACTCGTCGAACATGAAGTCACGCAGGAAGAGATTCTGGCATCGCTGGCGGAACTGGATACGCCGTTGATTGCTTAATTTCTCATTTTCCCCTTTGTTATTTGACATTCGGTGTTCGTTATTCGCTATTAAGTTCTAAAAACCATTAAATAGCGAATAATGAATATCGTATGTCGAATAACGAACATCGAATAACGAACATCGAATAGCGAACACCGAATATCGAAATGCTCCATGCCAGCGGTTGATTTTACCCCCTTCCCCACCCTACAAACCAAACGGTTGATCTTGCGGGAAATGACGCTTTCGGATCAGGAGGCTCTGTATGTGTTGCGGTCGAATGCCGCCATCATGCGGTTTATTCCGCGACCACCAGCCCAAACGGTAACGGATGCAGCCGCCCTCATTGAAGACTTTCGGGCGGGAGTCGCTGCCAACGAACGCATCACCTGGGGAATCGCCCTGCCCCATTTGTCCCGCATCGTAGGCACCATTGGCTTCGTCAGAATGCAGCCCGAGCATGCGCGGGCCGAAGTTGGTTACCTGCTTCACCCGGATTATCGGGGACAGGGACTCGTCCAGGAAGCACTCAGGGCGGTACTGGCCTACGGTTTTGAAACCCTGAAACTGCATTCCATTGTTGCGGTGGTCGATCCGGCCAATACGCCATCCGCTCGGGTGCTGGAACGGGCTGGTTTTCGGAAGGAAGGGCACTTTAGAGAAAACATTCGCTTCGGCGCACGGTTTCTCGACTCGGTCTATTACGCTCGACTTGCCACCGATCCCGCCGTTGAATAGCCGGTTTTCTTCGCGATAACGGGATCAGTTCGGCGTTAAAAAGTAACGATTCAAACGGTCAATCACACCATTTGCACAAACTTACCGCTGAGGGCATAGGGGGAAAGCGGATCTTCGTGGTCATTACGGGGCAACTGTTACCGTAAACACCATGAAGCGCAGCTTTTTTCTAATGAACACGCAGTCAGCCGGGCAGCACCGGTTTTTTGGGCTTATCTTTGGTTTATTCTTTGCTCTCATTGTACCGCAAAGCTTGATTTTCGGACAATCGGCATCGGGTTCCCGAACGATTGTCGGCCGGATTACCGAAACACCGTCCGGAGCCGCCGTGCCGTTTGCTGCGGTAGCCGTCAAAGGCAACCCGATCGGGACGCAGGCGGATGAGAACGGCCAGTTCCGGCTTACCCTGCCCCTCCGGGCAGATTCGCTGCTCGTCTCGGCGATGGGCTACCAGACCAGTACGCTGGCCGTTCCAACGGCCCTTTTCGACCAACCGCTTCAGATTGCGCTGAAGCCGGTGGCGGCTTTGCTGAACGAGGTCGTCATTCGGGCGGGCGACAATCCGGCGCACCGCATTCTGCGCGAAATCCATGCCCACCGCCCTCAGAATGATTTCGGCCAACTGAACGGTTACGAATACGAAGCCTACAGCCGACTTTCCATCAGCATCCGCGACATGGCCGAACGCTTCCGTCGGCGAAAACCGGTACAATCCATGCTGCGGACGCTGGAGAAAAAACAGGGTGGACAGGCTCCTTCGAGCTTACCGGTTTTCCTGTCCGAAACCGTCTCGAAGTTCTACGCCCGTCGCCACCCACAACGCCAGAAAGAGCACATCCTGAAAACCAACATCAACAGCCTGGGCATCACCGACGACAGTTTTATTACGCTGTTCACCGGAGCCGGTTTTAATACGGTAAACTTTTACCAGAACACCGTCAGTCTGTTAAAAAAAGAATTTCTGTCGCCCCTGGCCGACGGCGGGCGAACGGCCTACACGTATTTTCTGGCTGATACCGCGCAGGTTGGGCTACATACCTGTTACGTGGTTGACTTCGACCCGAAAAACGAGCGCGACCTGGTGCTGAAAGGCAAAATGTGGATCGATACGGCCAGCTATGCCCTCGTCCAGATCGAAGCGAAAACCGACCCGACGGCCAACATCAACTTTATCAAGCAGATTGACATCGATCAGACCTACGAAACCGCGTCGGGCACCGCCTGGCTACCTGAGGTGACCCGGTTTACCGTTCAGGTTGACGAAGTGATTCCGAATACGTTCGGCGCGACGGTCGATTACCTCACCACCGTACGCCAGCCGCTGGTTAGCCAGCCCAAACCGGTCAGTTTCTTTAACAATCCCATTGAGATGGCCGAAAACCGGGCGGAAAGCACCCCCGATTACTGGCAGACTCAACGGCAGGATATCCCCTATGCGGAGGAACACCAGCAGAAACGAGCCCTGCTCGACACGCTGCGCAGCCTTCCGCTCATCCGGTTTGCCAGCCAGGCCGGGCAGTTTGTGCTCAACGGCGGTTATCTGCCCCTGACCAAAGGGTTGGAAGTCGGTTCGGCTTTCTCGCTTTGGGCGTACAACCCTATTGAAGGCCACCGGCTGCGGCTGGGCCTGCAAACCAACAACGACTTCAGCCGGACCTGGCAACTCGCGGCCTACGGAGCTTACGGAACCCGCGACCATCGCTGGAAAATGGGCGGAGAAATCAACTACATTCCGACACGCCATCCGCTGACACTCATCAGCCTGAAAAGCAGCTACGATCTGGAGCAACTCGGTTTCCGAACGGAAGACTTGGCCGATAATCCGTTTTTGCGCACCACCAGCCGGTTTGGCCGCTACCGGCACGCCTTTTACCAGGACGAAACGGTCTTATCCGTCCAGCGGGATTTGGGTACCGATTTCATCCAGACGGTGGGTATTCGGTACCGGCACATCGATCCGCTGTTTCCGTTTGCGTTCCGCCGACCCGATGCCGATTCCCAGCAACCCGTTGTCAACTCGGCTTTTGGGGGCACCGAAGCGTTTCTGGAGTTTCGCTACGCCCCGGGCCGGTTGCCGAGCCGCCGGATAACCAAACGCCGGATTCAGCGCCGACCGACCGAAACCGCCCCCACGATCGGCCTGCGGTACACCTACGGAGAGGCATCTTACGAAGGAGGTTCGTTCGGGGAGTATCACAAATGGCAACTTCAGCTCGACCACACGCTGCGGTGGGGTTTGTTCGGCCGGACACAGTACAGCGTTCGGGCTGGCTTTACGCCCTCGACCCTGCCCTATCCGCTGTTGCAGGTGCACGTAGGCAACCAGACGCCTTTTTACAACCGCAACGCCTACAACCTGATGAATTACACCGAGTTTGTCAGCGACCGGTATGCATCGGTTTCGCTGGAGCACAAATTTGAAGGGCTGCTAACCAACCGAATTCCGTTGATCCGGCGGCTGGGCTGGCGCAACTTCGTGACCGGCAAGATATTGTGGGGTAGCTTACGTGCATCGAACCGACACCTGATGGCCACCCACGATGCAGCAGGTCAACCCCTGACTCCGGTGTTTTCGCTCAGCCGCGAACCGTATCTGGAAGTCGGGTATGGCGTGGAGAATATGTTCAAACTGGTCCGTGTGGAAGCGATTCACCGGCTGACCTACCGGCAACACCCCAACGTGACGCCATTTGCGGTGAAGGTATCGTTTCAACTAGGTTTGTAAACCGGCCCGAAACCGGTAACTTGCCTTGGCCGGAACCGTTAGGCTGGTTCCGGCCCGCAGCCCGCATGCCATGACTGACCAGACTCCCCCGGCCGAAGCCGTCGGTTTTGATGCCGTCCTCGACCGGTTTGTCGACCGCGACAAAACCCATTACATCGCCGTGCCGGATGATGTTGCCCAACAATTTACCCGTACCAGCCCGGTTCGGATGATGTGTCTGCTAAACGGCACTATCGAGTTTCACTGCGCCCTCCGGCCCCGGGGCGACGGTACGTTTTTTATCAACATCGGCACCCCGCTCCGGCAACAGGGCAAGCTCCGGCTCGGCGACCGCGTGCGGGCCGTCATCTGGAAAGACGAGAGCGAATACGGCCGCAACATGCCGGAAGAACTGGTAGAACTGTTCGCCATCGACCCCGAGGGACACAATCGGTTTCACGCCCTCACACCCGGCAAACAACGCGGGATCATGTACTACATCAACAGCGCCAAAAATCCGCAGACCCGCGTTGACCGCGCCATCAAGATGATCGACCGGCTGAAAACGTCATGAGCGAAATCCGACTGTACGACACCCCGGCGTTCAAGGCGCGGTTTATGCCTTCCAACGAACTGGATGGGTTGCTAAAAGATGATTTTCGGCGTTTTTTCGTTCTTCGACTGGAAGATATGTACCGCCACGTGACCCGCCCGGTTCCGGCTTCCCGCTCCACAATTCACACTTGCCTGTACCTGACCGAAGGCGAAGCGAACATGACCATCGGCAGCGAACGCTTTACCATCCACGCCCATGAGTTACTGTTTGTTCCGGCCGGGCAGGTGTTTTCATTTCGGGAGAACGACGTGAACCGGGGCTACATCTGCGGTTTTCATCCTGACTTTCTGGTTGGCCGGATTGCCCGCAACGATCTGTTGAACGAGTTCACCTTCTTGCGGGTCTGGGGGAATCCGAAACTACAGCCTGAAGCCGAATCAGCCCGGTTTCTTCGTCGGTTACTGAACCGGCTCCTGACGGAGTATTCCCGGTACGGCCTACAGCATCTTGATTTGCTGCAAGCCTATTTCCTGGCGTTTCTCTGCGAGGTTGATCTGGCATACCAGCCGACGGTTACGGAAGAACCCGTGGCTGCTGTGACGATTACCAACCGGTTTCGGGAACTGCTTTTTGCCCACATTCGAACCAAACACCGCGTTACGGAATATGCGTCGTTGTTGCACATCACGCCCAATCACCTGAACAAAACCGTCAAAGCAGTTACCGGCAAATCGCCGACGCAATGGATTGACGAAACCGTACTTCTCGAAGCCAAGGTGTTGCTTTGCCAGAGTGAGCTGTCCGTCAGCGAAATTGCCGCCCAGGTTGGTCTGGAAGATCCTTCTTATTTTACGCGATTGTTCAGAAAGTACGAAGGTCAGACGCCCACCGAGTTTCGCCGAATGATTGAAAAGGCCTGGAAACAGTAGGTATAAAAAAGCCGGTGGGCTTGGGCGGAAGTTCCGCCCAAGCCCACCGGCTCCAAAAGTTCTTGTCGTTTACTGTGGACCCCGGCGCGAACCACCCCCTTCACCCCGGTTGGGAGCATTCTGAAACGGACGGGACCGCGGTTCGGCGGAGCGTTGCTGAATGCGTTCGACGCTCCGTTCGGGCCGTTGGAACGTCCGGTTGTTGCCGTCCGCTGGACCTTCCCGACGATTTTGCAACTCGGGTTGGCGGCTTTCCGACCGCCGTTCAAATGAAGGCCGGTTGGCATCCGGATTGAAGGTTCGATTTCCCCGGCTTTCAGAAGGCGTTTCAAACCGCTCAGGACGGCTGCGGTTCCAGTCATTGCGGTCCGAGCGTTCGATTCGGTTCGGCGCGTTGTTCACGTCCGGGCGGTTTTCGAAATGGTCCGGTCGGTTGTTGAGATCTGGTCGATTATTCATATCCGGACGGTTTTCAAACCGGTCCGGGCGGCTCAGGGCGTTGTCGCCCCGGCTGTTACGAAACCGGTCGTTTTCGTATCGGTTCGTTCGATTCGGGTTGCGGTCATTATCGGCCACATCGCCCCGACGGTTGCCCGTGTAATCACCCCGGTTATTGAACCGATCAGACGAATAGGAAGATCCATTTCCCCCACGAGCGCCCGTATTGCGTCGCACAACCACATCGTTGGCGCGGTAAACCGGCACGCTCCGACGGCTATACCGCTCGATTTCCTCCCGACGCGGCCCATAGCCGTAACTGCGGTTGTTGTACCGGTACACATTGTTGATGATCGTTGTATTGTGATAGACATTTACGACCCGCGTCCGGGGAATGCAGTAGTTGTAGACG
This sequence comes from Larkinella sp. VNQ87, assembly GCF_049445795.1. Classification (NCBI taxonomy): domain Bacteria; kingdom Pseudomonadati; phylum Bacteroidota; class Cytophagia; order Cytophagales; family Spirosomataceae; genus Larkinella; species Larkinella sp. VNQ87. Next base: position 195,562 of record NZ_JBMSDT010000004.1, on the reverse strand, counting down.
CGCGGGCTTGTGAAATACACCTGCGGCACAAACGTCCAGTAGTTGAACGGCAGGTTAATATTGATGTTCACGTTGATGCCCATGCCCGGACCGAGGGGAGCCCAGCCGTAATAACCGCCCCCCGACCGCCAGGAAACCCAGGCCGGTCCCCATTCGCTGTCGGGCACCCAGATCCAGCGGCCATAATAGTCGTCGAACAGCCAGCGACCGTAGTGAAACGGTGCCCAGCCCCAGTCGTAATCCGACACCCAGGTATTGCCGTATTCGGTGATAGTCCAGTGACCGTTGGTGGCATACGGTTGAAAATCGCCGTCTACTTCCGGCATCCAGACCTGGCCGTAGGTTGGGTTACGGACCCACTGACCGTAGGGGGCCAGTTCGTCGTAGAACGATTCAATGGGTAAATCGACGCCAGGTTGGGCCACGGCTCGCTGAGGCCCAAAAAGCGTGGCAAGAACGAAGAAAAGAAGCCCAAAAGCCGGTAAGAAGTGTCGTGTTTTCATGGCCGTTGCCTGGTCAAAGTGGCGTTGCTGCTCTTTGACCAGGCAACGAACCAAAGGTTTAATCAGTGTGGAGTTTATTGTTTATAATTTATAGTTTCACCGCAAACCGCTCAATAGCTGACGATTTGCCTCAACGCCAAACCATAAACACTAAAATCATAAACTTCCTACAATAACTTATCGAGCGTGATCGGCAGGCTCCGCACCCGTTTTCCGGTGGCGTGAAAAACTGCATTGGCGACGGCTGCGGGCATGCCCACAATCCCGATTTCGCCCAAACCTTTTACGCCCAGCGGATTGACAATTGGATCGTTCTCTTCGACAAAAATCACGTCCATGTCCGGAATGTCGGCGTTCACGGCAATATGATACTCGGCCAGGTTGTGGTTCATAAACCGCCCGAACTGGTGATCCATCACACTTTCCTCTTCCAGCGCCTTGCTGATACCCCAGACCATCCCGCCGATAAGCTGGCTACGGGCGGTTTTGGGGTTCAGAATGCGCCCACCAGCCACGGCCGTCACGGCCCGCGTCACCCGCACGGTGCCGAAATCCTCATCCACCTCCACCTCCACAAAAACCGCCGAGTGTACCGCCCGGGCGTATTTCCGCTGCTCCAGCATGTTCGGCAGCGAGGTGGAAGTTTCGCTCACCGCCCGGCCACCATTTTGCCCGACAATTTCCAGCAATGATACCGCTTCGTACGGATTGTTTTTCAGCCGGATGTGGGCATCGACGAACACCACATCATCGAATCTGGCATTGGCAAATGGCGAGTTTACCATCTTCTGCGCCATTTTAAATAACTTTTTACCCAATGCTTCGCAGGCCACCTTCACCGCCGTGCCTACGGTTGCGGCCGTCCAGGAACCGCCTTCGATGGGGGCCAACGGCATGTCAGAGTCGCCCAGTCGGAAAAGAACGTCTTCGATGGGCATGCCGAGCGTATCGGCCGCTATCTGGGTCATGATGGTGTACGTACCGGTTCCGATGTCGGCCGTGGCGCTGGTGACGCGGAGTTTTCCGTTGACCGTCAGAACGGCTTCGGCCCGGGAAGGCCCCTGCGTGGCTTCCCAGATCCCGGTCGCCATGCCCCAGCCGATCAGCGTGTGGCCGTTCCGCATCGAACGGGGTGCGGGGTTGCGGTTCGCCCAGCCAAACCGCTCGGCCCCCTGCCGGAAACATTCCCGCAGTTCCTTGCTCGAATACGGCAGGTCCTGGTTCATATCCCGCTCGGTGTAGTTTTTCAGCCGCAGTTCCAGAGGGTCGATGCCCAGTTGGTGGGCCAGTTCGTCCACTTCCATTTCGAGGGCCGGGACGCCGGTGGCCCCGCCGGGTGCCCGCATATCGAGCGGGGTGAACGTATCGAGGGGCACCAGCTTGTAGGTAAACTTCACATTCGGAGCCGGATACAACATCCCCGCCCAGTTGACGACAATCTCGAAATAATCCTCAAACCGGGAGGTTTCGGCAATGGCATCGTGCCGGATGGCGTCGATGGTGCCGTCGGCCGTGGCCCCCAGCGACACCTGCTGCACCGTAGCCGGTCGGTGGCCGAACGTAAACATCTGCTGCCGCGTGAGCGACACCCGCACCGACCGTTTCAATTCGCGCGCGGCCAAAACCGCCAGAAACAACTGGTACTGCGGACGCAAGCCCGAACCAAAAGCCCCCCCCACGTAGGGCGAAATCACCCGCACATCTTTGAACGGCAGGTTAAACACCTGAGAAACGTACAACTGGCTATTGGGCGCGCCCTGGGTTTTGTCGTAGATCGTCAGTTTTCCGTTCTTTTCGTACACCACAGTAGAGGCAAACATCTCCATCGGATTGTGGTGTTCGACGGAATGCAGGTGCAGACCTGTAGTTTGAAACGGAGCGACTTCAAACGCTTTATCAAAATCTCCACGCGGTTTGGGCGGGGGTGATTTCAGCAAACTCGCTACGCCCGACTTCGGCTCCCGGGCGCGGTGCAGGTTATGTTCCAGGACGGTTTCGTGGTCTTCCTCCTCATAATCAACCCGAATCAGCGAAGAAGCATACCGGGCCAGTTCGAGCGTTTCGGCCACGACCAGGGCAATGGGCTGCCCGCTAAAGTGGATTTTTTCATCCCGCAACGGCCGGAACGGCGAACCGGGGGGCGCGTCCTGATCCTTGTAGCTGAGGTCAAAACAGGCAATGCCCGGGCGGTTTTCGTGCGTAAACACCTGCACAACACCCGGCAGGTTCAAAGCTTTCTCCGTATGAAACCGGGTAATTTTCCCTTTGGCAATCCCGCTGGAAATTACCCAGCCGTACAACAAATCCGGAGCAAAATATTCAGCGGCATATTTAGCCTTGCCCGTTACTTTGGCTCCGCCATCGACGCGGTTGACCGATTTTCCGATATAAGGTGTCATACTTCCGGTTCGAGTTTAGCGGCCCGTTGCAAGGCCCGTACAATGGCTCGGTGCGCCAGTTCGATTTTGAAGGTATTGTGCCCGTAGCCTACAGCTCCGGCCAACAGGGCTTGAGCCACCGCCCGAAAATCCGCGTCCGGAATGGTTTGCCCCACCAGCATCGCTTCTGCTTCGGGTTTCCGCCAGGGCTTATGCGCCACCCCACCGAGGGCAATCCGGGCATCGGCAATGCGGTCTTCCTGAATCTCCAGCCCCACGGCCACCGACACCAGGGCAAAGGCGTACGACTGCCGGTCGCGGATTTTGATGTAAGTGTGGTAGTCCGGAAAACCGTTGGCAGGCAGGTCGATGGCGGTCACCAGTTCGCCCGGCTGAAGGGTTGTATCACGCCAGGGTTCATCACCAGGCAGGCGGTGAAAGTCCGCGATCGGAATGGTCCGTTCGCCCAGCGGCCCCGTCACCCGAATGGTTGCATCGAGAGCCGCCAGTGCCACACATAGATCCGACGGATGGGTGGCAATGCAGCGTAATTCGGCGGGTTGCCCGCTCGTTCCCAGAATGGCATGGATGCGGTTGAACCCGTTGAGTGCCCCGCAACCCGAACCCGGTTCGCGCTTGTTGCAGGGCGTTTGGGTGTCGTAAAAATAGTAGCAACGGGTTCGCTGGAGCAGGTTGCCTCCATTGGTCGCCATGTTGCGCAGTTGCGCTGAAGCTCCCGCCAGAATGGCCTGGGACAACAGCGGATACCGGGTTTCAACCTTTTCGTGGTAGGCGGTTTCAGCATTGGTCACCAGGGCCCCCAACCGCAGGCCACCCTCGTCCGTATCCTCAATGGTATTGAGGGCCAGTCGGTTAATGTCGACCAACCGGTTGGCGCGCTCGACGTTCTCTTTCATCAAATCGAGCAGGTTGGTCCCACCCGCGATAAATTTGGCACCTTCGTGCGTCGCCAGTTCGCCCACGGCGGTGTCCACATCGCCGGGCCGGAAATACGAGAAACTGTTCATACTGTCAGGATTTGGAGGGAAGTTGCATCACTTCCTGAATGGCATCGACAATGTTTGAGTAGGCCCCGCAGCGGCAGAGGTTCCCGCTCATCAGTTCGCGAATGTCGTCGGTGGAATGGGCCTTCCCCTCGTTCATCAGCCCTACCGCCGAGCAGATTTGGCCCGGTGTGCAGTAGCCGCACTGGTAAGCATCGTGTTCGATGAAAGCGGTTTGCATTGGATGCAATCCATTTTCATCGGCTAGTCCTTCGATGGTGATGATATCGGCCCCGTCTTTCATGACCGCCAGGGTCAGACAGGAATTGATCCGCTTGCCATCGACCAGCACCGTACAGGCTCCGCACTGACCGTGGTCGCAGCCTTTTTTGGTGCCGGTCAGGTGCAGGTATTCGCGCAGGGCGTCGAGCAGGGTCGTCCAGGGAGCCAGTTCCAGATGATGAACGTAGCCATTGATCGTCAAGGTAACTCTTTGTTTCTCAGGCAAGACGGGTTTCACCTGGGTACCGGTTTTCGGAGCAAGGGTCGTTTGCATAGGGCATCGTTGATTTGCGATACTATGCAAAGCCGGATTGATGAATAAATGTTGAAAAAATGCAGCAATACTTACACTCCGGCCTTCACCCTCCGTTCGCTCAGCATCATTTTACCCGCCAGCCAGCAAAAAAGGCCGTATTCAAAAATGAGGGTAAACGGTATCACGGTCAGGTTTTTCAGGAAAAAGAAAACCGGCATTCCGGTCGCCGATGTGTGCATCAACCCGTTTTGTCTCAACAGGGCCTGAACCGCTTCGTGGTCGGCAATCAATCCGTTAAGTTTGTTGAAGCCAAAGGCAAGTAAACTGAAAGCGAGAAGGTTCCAGAGTAAAATCGGCCAATCCTGCCGCCCTATAGTCCAAATTGTCTGGCCAACTTCCCGCCAGTTGCTACTTTTATACCGAAGCAAGAGCACAAGCTTTTGAGCACCCCGGCGCAGGTTTCCATGACCAATGATCACCAACAAAGTGATGATCCGGGCCAGCTCGACAACCACCTCCAGGCCCGTGTAAACCGGCGAAGAAACCGGCCCAAAGATACGCATCTGGACCGCCCGGCCCAGTGCTGCCAAAAGCATCCAACCCGTAATCGGGCCAGCATACGCTCGCCAGAAACGAAACGTCCAGCTTACCAGGGCAAGGTGAGGGAACCGGTAGTGAGTCATGGGAACAAGGATTTCTTTTTCTTTACAAACCGGCGGTCAGCCCACTGGATGAGCCCCATCAACAGGAGTCCGAATAAAACCAGCCCTTTCACCGAATTCAGGGCCCGAAGGGTTTTGCTCAGGTCGTCAGGCCGGAAAACCGCCTGCATCGCCAGGGCCGCTAATGGCACCAACAGCAGGCACAAGGCAATCAGGCCGTAAGCCCTTCGCTCCCAGCAAATTACGTTCTGTCGTTGGATATGCCGAATTACTTTTGCCGAAAACCCGTACGGTAAGCCGCCCGGTAGTTCGTCCGACAGGGCTTCGAAAAGCTGGTGGTACAGCTTTTCGGTTTCGGCACCGGTTTGGGGCCGGGGCGGTCTTTTTCGTTGCCGAAACTGTTGTTCAAGCTGCTTTTGAATTTCGTAGTCCTGTTCCTCGTTCATGGCCGGAATTCGCTGTTCTGATACCGTAATAAAGCCTCTTTCAATAATTTCCGTGCCCGGAACAGGTAGTTTTTTACCGTCCCGTCGGGCAAGTTCGTAATCTGACCGATTTCCTCGTACGTGCGTTCGTCCAGGTGGTACAGGGTCAGGATGGTGCGGTAATGCACCGGCAATCGGGCAATCTGAGCATGCAGAAACGTTTTCCAGTCTTTCTGCACCAATTGCTCCTCGGGGTTTTCCGGCCCGCTTCCGTTCGGCCACGGGCACAGTTCCTCGTCCAGTTCGTGGCTCAGATGCCGACGGGTTTTCTTCAGGTAATTGATGGCCGTGCGGTAGGCAATCGACGCAATCCAGGTGGAGAGTCGGGAACCAAACTGGAATTCGGGCAAATGCCGATACACTTTGATGAATACCTCCTGGCACACATCCTCCACATCTTCCGGTTGATGAACGATTCGGCCCACCATGTGCCACACCAGTCGCTGGTAACGATCCACCAGCGTCTGGTAGGCGCGGATATTGCCCTGCCTGATCTGGCGAACCAAAAGCTCTTCGTCATTCATCGGTACATGAGACAGCGACAGGTTTCGAAATGTTGCAATGCATCGTCCTCCTTCCAGTTGCAACATCGGGCGGATCAGCGTTGTCTAATGGCAAAAATCGAAAAAATCGAATAGCATATGCAAGATGAATATGGCGTGCAGGGAGCCTATGTCATTCTGGCCATCTCGGCTGGGATTTACCTGATCCTGAAACCGCTCATCAGGTACCTGCTGCGTCGGCGGCTGATGGAACTGGGCCAATGGAATGAAGAAAGTCTGCGGCAACTGGACGACGACAATGACCGGCCAACGGACAATCTCAAATGGGGGCTGATCCTGTTGTTTTTCGGCCTGGGCCTAATTCTGGTGGCCTTCCTGCCCTACTCCTACGAGTCGAGCCTGCCATACGGGATTGTGGCGGTTTCTACGGCCCTCGGATTTCTACTTTACTACGCCATCGTTAGCCAGCAAAACTCATGAACACCTCCACATCAACCGAACAAACCATCTGGGGATTCTCCCTTCTGCTGGCCCCACTCTGCCTGTCGATTTCCTCTTTTTTCTGGACCGGGGGTGAATATGATCCCACCGGCAGCACGCTTCTGGTGTTAGCGACCGTCTTCTGGATTCCGGCTTTTATGGGCCTATTCCGGCTTTTTCAGGAAACCAGCCCCCGCTACGCCAGTTTGGGATTGCTCGTGATGATTTACGGCTGTATCAGCGGCAGCAATTTCGGAATGCGCGGGTTGTTTGCCACCACGTTCGGCTTATCCCACCAAACGGTGCTGACGCAATCAGCGTCCCATCCACTGGCCTTCAATCTGACCCTGTATTGGGCTGGTCCGTTGTTTCCGCTCAGCCTGATTGTTTTAGGAATCAATCTGATCCGGAATCGGCTGATACCGGTTTGGGTCGGCGTGCTGATTAGCCTTGGCGGACTGGCTTTTCCGGTTAGCCGGATTTCACGCATCGAAACCCTCGCCCACGTCGCTGATTTGCTGCTCTTGATTCCGTTTGGGTTTCTGGGCCTGAATGTTCTTTGGAATAAATCGGTAAATCGAGTTGTATCACGGAGTTGATCAGCGAAAATCAGAGTTAAGCGGAGAAACCCCTGATAAACTCTAATTTTCGCTGATCAACTCTGCGATACAACTCCTTTCTGGCTAGCTAACTTCCCAACTGTGGTTCAAAGCCAGTTTTTCCGGCGGAAAATAAACAGGGTGATCAGCGACGAAAGCACGATGGCCGCCAGCGCCAGCGGGTACCCAAACGGCCAGTTGAGTTCGGGCATGTTCGTGAAGTTCATGCCCCAGATGCTTGCCAGCAGAGTCGGCGGCAGGAAAACGAGCGACACGACCGTAAAGATTTTTACAATGCGGTTTTGCTCCAGATCGATCAAACCGAGGAAGGTATTTTGCAGAAATTCGAGTCGCTCGAAAATAAAATTCGTGTGGTCGATCAGCGAATTGATGTCCTTGATCAGCGTCCGGAGCCGCTGCTGCTCGTCGTTGGTAAACCAGCCGTCGCTGCGAATCATGGACGAAATCACCCGCTGTTTGTCGACGACGTTTTCCCGTATCGACATTGTCAGCTCCTGGTAGTCGTTGATTTTCAGCAGCATTTCCTTATCCAGCTTGGCGTCAAGATCCAGTTGGCGGTTGATGGCCTTGATTTCCTGCGACACCATTTCGATCAAATCGGCGTCGTGATCGATCCGTGATTCGAAAATAGTGATCAGAATCTGCGCCCCGTCGTTGAATACCGACCGCCGGGATTTGATCTTCTTGACGGTATCAGCAAACGACCGTAAGTCGGCGTTTCGGTACGTAAACAAGGTGTCGTCCTTGAGCATGAAACTGACCGGCACCGTCACGTACATCTGCTCTTTGTCGGGCACCAGAAAGTTGGAGTTGGCAATCAGAAAGTCGTCTTCTTCAATGTAACGGGAACTACTCTCGATCTCGGCCTGCTCCTGCTGCGTCTGGAAATTCACATCAAATTTATCTTCCACGCTCTTGGTTTCTTCCCGCGACGGATTTTGCAAATCGACCCAGAGGGTTCGCTCGGTATCCAGAAACGAATCAATGTCCCGGATTTTCCGAACGGCGGTTTCATCTTGTTGAAAAATACGAATCATGAATCAGAGGTTAGCTGACAAGTCAACGGGCAGTCCACCGCAAAGTTGGCAAAAAAAATCAGCTTGACCGCTGGTTAACAAAACTCTCTTGCCGGTCACACCTTCAACTGACCGGACGAAGTTCAGACACGGTTTTGCCCCGAATTGCTTATCTTTCGGCTATGCACGTTCAGAAAATCGACCGCGAAATTCCCCGTTACACCCTCGATTCATGCAGCAGGGACGACCAAACCCTGTTTTTTCTGCTGGAAGGCTCTGGCCAACTACCCCGCAAATGGATGCGTTGCTGATTCCCCACCGAAAGGACTATTACTTTCTGGCATACATCCGGGCGGGGCGCTCCCGGCACTGGATTGATATGACGCCGTATACCCTAAAACCGCAAGCCTTTTATTTTACGATTCCGCATCAGATCCATCTGAAGGAGGAAATTCTTCCCATTTATGGCATCTTGATTTCGTTCACGGAAGAGTTTCTCACGCTTGACGATAACCGGTTCCTGATGAAACTCCCCATTATCCAGAATCCACACAATGGCCACGAATTGCTCCTCAGTCAACAGGATGTTGCTTTTGTGGAAGACACGCTGGCGAAGATGACCGCGGAATACCGGCACCCGACCGACTGGCAAAACGAAATGGGATCGGCCCACCTGCGCGTGTTGCTGATTTACCTCAGCCGGTTGTCCAACGAGCAACTGGTGCAGACCACTTCCGCGAAATGTTCCATTGAAACCGCAACCCGTCCAGCGATGCTTCAACCGGGCGCCCGTAGGTTTGTGCCCTATAACCACACACGGTTTTCAATTGAACGATTGCCGGAATTCCAGGGGCGACAACTCGGTTTTGTTTCGGAACAGTTTGTTGAACGACTGCGGGTATTCAAAGCCCAACCGATAGGCGATTTCGCTGACCGACAGGTTGGTCGTGGTCAGAATCTGCTTGGCTTTTTCGATCAGCTTCTCGTGGATGTGCTGTTGGGTGCTCTGGCCGGTCAGGTTGCGCAGCAGATCGCTCAGGTATTTGGGCGACAGGTTCAGGCGATCCGCCAGGTGGGCAACGGTCGGCGGCCCGGATTCTGGCAATTGGTCGCTGTTGACGTACTCCGTCAGAATAGCATCGAACCGGGCCAGCAAATCGTGGTGAACCACCCGGCGGGTGATGAATTGCCGGGTATAAAACCGGTTGCAGTACTTGAGCAGCAGGTCGATCTGCGAAACGATGATCTCCTGGCTAAAGGCGTCGATGGGCAGGCGGGTTTCGCGGTCGAGTGTTTGGTAGAGATTTTCCAGGGCGGTTTCTTCCTCCTCCGACAAAATGAGCGCTTCGTTGATGGCGTAGTCGAAAAAACCGTATTCTCTGATTTTGGAGCCGAGCGGGCTATTCCGGATAAAATCCGCGTGGAAGGTCAACAGCCAGCCTGCCGAAGCCATCGTACTGCCTGCCTCCCAGGTAAACACCTGATGGGGGGCGGCAAACGACATGACGCCCTCGTCAAAATCGTAATACGTTTGTCCGTATTTGATCTTGCAATCGCAGTGTTTCTTGAGGGCAACGGCGTAAAAATCAGACGTCATTTTCACCGTTTCCTCGGTTCGGATCGGCCCGACCTCCTCAAATTTCAGCACGCTCACCAGCGGATTGACCGGTTTGGACACCCCCATCATCCGGTGCTGGTCGGTAAGGGATCTGATTCGCACCAGGCCGTCGGGATTCTTTTTCATGCGTATTCGTTTTAAATCGAACGGGTCGCCACACCTCCCTGGTCCTTTGCTTTCGGGCGCAGCCAGCCCGCCAGAATCGGCATGATGAAGGAGTTTGGAATAAAATGCCCCAGAAAAGCAGTGACCCGGTTCTGAAAACCCGAAACGGTGATTCGCTTTCCGGCGCGCAGCCCCCGCATGGCCGATTCCACGACCTGTTCGGGCGTCTCCGTCCTGTCTCCGCCCGAATACGCGCTTCTTTTTTCCCCGGTCAGGTTGGCCGCATCGAAAAAACCGGTTTCGGTCGCGCCGGGACACAGCAGCATAACGCGAATCTGAAACGGCTGGTTCTCAACCATCATGGCTTCGGTAAACGACCGCACAAACATTTTCGAAGCCGCATACACCGCCATGTACGGAATGGGCTGAAAACAGGCCATCGACGCCACATTGATGATCGTGCCGTGTTTCCGCGCCCGCATACCCGGCAAAAACCGGTACGTCAGCGCCACCAGCGCATTCATGTTCAACTGCATCATGGCCAGTTCGCTCGCCAGATCGAGTTCCAGCAAATCCCCGCCCGAACCGATGCCAGCGTTGTTGATCAGCCCGTCGACCGTCAGGTTTCGTTTTTCGGTTTCGTCAAAAAGAAGCTGGTCTGCACCCGGTTTGGTCAGATCCACGGCGACATACTGGGCCTGGATCCCAAATTGCTGCGTCAGTTCCCCGCATATGGTTCGGAGTTTGGGTTCCGAGCGGGCCACCAGCAGCAGGTTGTGTTTTTCGGCGGCCAATCGGCGGGCGAAGGCTTCACCAATGCCGCCCGACGCGCCGGTAATCAAAGTTACATTCATTTTCTGTTAGCAAATGGTCGGTCACAAAAGTCCGACCGTTCGCCGACAGAAAAGAAGCCAAATGGCGGCTTGTTGTATCCAAATGCGAAAACCGGGTTGGATAGGAACACGGATTGGACGGATGAAACGGATTAGAATTGATTTATCCGTTAACATCCGATTCATCCGTGTTCCTAACTGAACTCTCAATCTCAGTTCCAAAGCGTCCCGTCCAGCCCGAGCACAAAGCCCATCCAAAGCCCGACGATGTAGATCAGCAGGCTTGCCAGGGTGACCACCACCCGGTTCCAACCGGCCTGATACCGCATGTAATCCAGGAAATAGTACACACTGCCGCCCACGGCCCCGGCCAGCGGCACGATGAGCAACGGCCGCAGCCGCCAGTACGTCGGCCAGTTGGGGTTTTCTTTCACCCCGATCAGAAAAATACCGATCAGGACCAGGCCGATGACAGCCCCGACCAGCGCTCGTTTGCCCAGCGATCCCGGCTGGAGCGGTGATTGTAGTTGCGATTGCTTTTCCATCTTCTTGGCGTTTTACGGTTTAACAGGTTTTTCCTCCGATTGGCCCGATACCCAGAGGTACTGTTCTTTGCTAATCAAAAAAAGAACTTTGTATTTCAAAGTAAATAGCAAAAAGTGAGACTGGCAAGTCCTTTTCAAAAAAATTAAGTGGAGGGTTGGTTACGCCATGCGCAGAATCTTCTCCATTTTGCGCCCTTTCGCCAGTTCATCGACGAGTTTGTCCAGATACCGGACCTGCTGGGTCAACGAATTTTCGATGGCCTCCACCCGGTAGCCACAGATTGCCCCTGTAATCAGGTGGGCGTTCGGATTCAAAGTAGCCTGTTGGAAAAACTGCCGGAACGTGACCTTTTCCGCCAGAAGCTCGTTTAGCTTCGCTTCGTCGTAGCCCGTCAGCCATTCGATGACCTGATGCAATTCCTCTTTTGTCCGGCCCTTCTTCTCGACTTTGGTAACATAGTGCGGGTAGACCGAGGCCACGGTCAGTTTGGCCACGCGCTCATCGTGCTGGGTGGTGTTGTTCATCGCGTATCGGCTGGTATTACACGTTCAAATTGCTCCGTTTCTTCTACACGCCGTTCATCGCCGTCAGCACCAGCGGTTTTCCGTCGGTTACGACAATCGTGTGTTCGTGTTGGGCCATAAAACCGCCTTTGTTGCCCACCATCGTCCAGCCGTCTTGCAGCGTTTCGGCGTAGGTCGAGGTGGTAGCGATAAACGTTTCGATGGCCACGACCGCGTTTTTCCGGAACCGGGTCGGATTCGACCGGTCGGGGTAATTTGCGATTTCGGCGGGTTCTTCGTGCAGGCTTCTGCCGATGCCGTGTCCCGTCAGGTTTTTGATCACTTTATACCCCCGTTTTCGGGCTTCGGTTTCGATCAACTGCCCGATGTCGGCCAGGCGAACTCCGCCTTTGATGCGGGCGATGGCTTTGTGCAGAATCTGTTTGGAAGCGTCTACGAGTTTCTGGTGCCCGTTTACATCCTCTCCCAACACAAAAGAACCGCCGTTGTCCGACCAGAAACCGTTCAACTCGGCCGAAACATCGATGTTCACCAGATCGCCTTCCTGCATGGTGCGGTTGTCCGACGGAATACCGTGACAAAACTCGTGGTTGACACTAATGCAGGTCCAGCCCGGAAAATCGTAGGTTAAAAACGGGGCCGATTTGGCCCCAAAATCCGACAGGATGGCGGCTCCGTACTGGTCCAGTTGTTTGGTAGTCAGGCCCGGCCGGGCGTAGTTTCGCATTTCCTTCAACGTATACGCCACCGCTTCACTTGCTTTTTGCATCCCGATCAGTTCCGCTTCCCGTGTTATCGACATTGTCGTGTTCGTTGTTTATTTGTTTCTTTTCCTGTGTAGTCAACATAAGCTGACCGCCAACGGTTCGTTTCCTGGCATCGAAGCGGTTTTCTACTGACCGTCTACCCCGGATTCCATCGGACGATTTGCCGCCTTTCAACAACTGAACGTAAACCAGCAGATCGGATTTCTTATCCGCTGGTCGTCGAGCACAAGCTCACGAATGGCGTCAGGAAGCTTGTCGCGCTGCCACTGGCATTCGGCTCGGCCCCGCTCCTCCTGCTGCGATTCGTTCACCGACGCCCGAACCGCCCGGATGGCGTAGGCAGCGGCACCCAGTTCGTGAGCGGCTACGTGGGCGACGGCCACGGCCTGCCCGGCAGCCAGGGCGGCAAACCGGGCCGCATCGGGCAACCCTTTGCCAGCCGCATTGGCCGCAAAAGCCGCATTGTGGGCTTCTTTCATGGTGATTTCGCCCCGCACCCAGGCCCGCGTCAGTTCGATGGCCTGCCGGGGCCGGGGATCGTTCGGACTCACTTGCTCAAACAGGGGCAAAACGCGCTCGGCACAGGCAGCCGCCCACACCGCCAGCAACCGATGGTCGGCATCGGTCAAGGTGCCACCCCGCCGGATGGTGATGAATCGCGGATCGCGTTGTTTGGGTAGGATCATGGGCTGACCGAGTTCATTTATGACTGACTCCTAACGGATTGGCATACCACTTATCAAGTGCCCCTACAGTTAAAAAGTTGTTCACAACGCTCAGAGCAATTGAAACAAGATTTTAAGTTTACCGTTCAACTCGGTGAGTTCGGGAGGTGACAATCGGCCCAAAAGCCCTTTTGCTAAGGACCGGTCAAGGGTGGCAATCTTACTGAGCCGGATCAGGGACGGTTTTTTCAGGCCGTTGATTGCACTGGGCGTCAGGAAAACATCCGTCGGTTCCTGCCAGCCCAGTTGGGTTGTGATGAAGCAGACCGTCAGGTCGAGACTAGTATCGGTCAGCACCACGGCGGGCCGTAACTTACTGCCACTGAGATCGGTAAACGGAAAGGTAATGAGTACAATGTCGCCTTTAGCCATTGTACACTTGTTTCAGGTCTGCTTCGGTATACAGGTCTTCGTCCTCCGTTAAAAAGTCAAAAACCGAACCTTCCGCTGTCAGCTTCCGGATGCCTTGCAGTAACTGTTCTTCCTCATAGCGTTTCCTGACAAAATCGGCAAAGTCGGAAATCGCTTCGGCTTTATCGTCCGGAAGCTGGTTAATCGCTTCGATCGTCCGCTCGATGATGGCTTGTTTTGTCATGTTCTACCGGTTTTTTAGAAAGCTTTCAATGATGGAGCAGGGCTACCGTTGTTTCAAGAATGAGCCGCATTTTTTCTGACGGCTTTTACTTCTTCGGAAATTTCGTCCATCGTCAAAGTAGACAGCCCGTACCGTTCGGCCAACTCAATGGATTTGTTGAGATTTTGCCGGCTAATTTCCCGGCTTATCAAGTCCACAAACTCAGAGAACGAAAGTTGACCGCTCCTGATCCCAAACTTTTCGTACTCCAGATCCGATATTTCAATGCTCAGCGTTCGCATAGTTATCAATAATTAGCAGTTCGAAGGTAAAGAATTTATCGCGTCTTTCGGCTCAGTGGAAGACAAACCAGCAAAGGTGATTTCTCAATTTCTGGTCGTCGAGCACAAGGGCTCGGATGGCATCCGGAAGCTGCTCGCGCTGCCATTGGCATTCGGCCCGGCCCCGCTCCTCCTGCTGCGGTTCGTCCACCGACGCCCGAACGGCCCGGATGGCGTAGGCAGCGGCCCCCAGTTCGTGGGCGGCTACGTGGGCGACGGCCACGGCCTGCCCGGCAGCCAGGGCAGCAAACCGGGCCGCATCGGGCAACCCTTTGCCAGCCGCATTGGCCGCAAAAGCCACCTGATGACATACTTTCATCGGAATTTCGCCCCGTACCCAGGCCCGCGTCAGTTCGATGGCCTGCCGAGGCCGGGGATCGTTCGGACTCACTTGCTCAAACAGGGGCAGGACGTGCTCGGCACAGGCAGCCGCCCACACCGCCAGCAACTGATGATGGGCATCGGTTAAGGTGCCGCCCCGCCGGATGGTGATGAAGCGCAGATCGCGTTGTTTGGGTAAGATCATGGGTTGGCGGGGGTTGGTTATGAATTCCTGGTCGTTTTCTTTTTCTTTCCATCATCTTTCAACCCACGGAAAATGCCCCTAGCAGCGGAGGTTTGAAATGGGGAAAGCTCCTATAAAACGTATCCGATTTCCCAAACATGCCCGAATGGGTCTTTCAGTTTCCCAATTCTCCATTCGTCTTCCGTAGTCATGGGGCAAATCTCGGTTGCTCCATATTTTAATGCGTTAGCGAATAAATCGTCAGCATGGATAGTTTCTAAAATTATCCGGATCGAGTTCGCAACGTTTACGTCCGGGCTTATATTTCCGAATTCTGGTTCTTCATCCGCTACCCAGAACAAGGCGTTTTCAATGCTTATTTTTGAGGACAATCTGTCATTGGGCATAGCATTCCTAGACACTTCCTTTGCGTTGAAAGCAGATACGTAAAACTCGACGGCTTTTTTAGCATCGTTGACCGTCAGGAAAGGGGTGATGCGTGTTGTATTATCGTTTGTCATGAACCGTTCTTTATGCCTAATCTGGAATGTGTAGCGTCAAATACTTAACCGGAACGTGATCGGTTAGCCAGACGCCATTGTCGGATTGATAAAACTCAACGTTATCCCGGTGCATCTGTCCAGCTAAGATCTTGAGCACGACCGGTTTTCCGTGCCGTTGACCAACTTTGAGGGCGGTTTCAATATCACTGCTTAAATGAACATGGTGCCTGCTCCGTTTTTCAAGCCCGGTTTGCAAAATGGATGAAACCGCCTGTTCGCTGGTTCCGTGAAATAAAATCTCCGGCGGCTTTTGGCTGGAATAGCCCAATTCAATGTTAATCGAATGCCCCTGATTGGCCCGAATTCGATTTATTGTTTTATCAAGAGCAAACCGCTTTTTTGCGTTGGTATTTACGACATGCTCAAGGGTTTCTTTGTCCAGTTTCAACCCATAATTGTTTACCTTTTCTAACAAACTATCTACATCAGACCAGCCATTTTCATCTAATTGTATTCCAATAAGTTCCGGTTGGTGCCGGAGGACCAAACTTAAAAACTTGCTGATATGAGTCAGTTGCTTTTCGCTTAGCATTCTTTCTAAAATAAAATATACGATTTTTCAAACTGAGTTAGATAACGTGTATTATATAAGCAAATAATACTTAATATAATCTTTACAAAGCCTTTATTGTCTCGAAAAGACAATTTTTAAATGAAAGCATTTAACCAAGTATCTAAAAGTAATTTTTCAATTTAAGTACCCAGAGGCAAAAAATTCCTGTAATAAGAAAAAGACTACAGATATATACCAAATAAACTCAACAAGGTACAATAATTTCTGAATAGAAACAAATGCTTATCATTTAATTATATTTGCAATTTTCAATTTAATATTCCTGCTTTTTTCAATTTACGTTGTATTTCATAAAACGTCTGTTCAATGTTGTCTGAAGAAAACGGAATATATTGTAGGCCCGCAATATTAGAAAACTCTTCAATATTATTCTGTTTCAAAATAATTACTTTTTCAAATCCTAAACGGCCCTGAAAAAGACCGGCCTCGTGAATCACATTTTGTCTTGCCCTAATTTTTCCTTCTGCGGTTTCATCCTCGGCTGTCATTATTAATATAGCAAAAGATGCCTGATCTAAAAACTGCGCTAAAATATTCACTATTGTTTCTCCAGTTCTTGATTCATCCTCAAAAACTAGAGTTGGTAAACCTAAATCCTCTTTAATAAATAGTTGGACTCTTGCCCATAATTTACTTCTACCATGCCCGATGAAAATTTTTCCAGCACTTTTTGATTTAGATACTGATTTAACTTCTATACTCTCAAGCTCTTTTTTGAGATCCTCTTCACTTAATTTTCTTAATTTATAAATAAGTAATCTAATTTTAGCTACAGATTCATCATTATTTGATATCAAAGCTGGTGGAAAATATAAACTATCACTTGATGTACTTCTATACTTATCAAAGAATTCCTCTATTTTATCAACGTAAATAGTGGCTTCGTCAACATCAGAGGATTTTAAAAACGACAATTCAGATAGCCTCTTGACGAACAACTGAATAGGAGAGAAAAACTTTAAGTCTGTTTTTACACTTTCCCATAATCCCTCAGATAGGATTTTAACTTCTTTAATCATCATCCTATTACAACTATTTATAAAAAAGGATTTAACTTAGCTTCAGAATTACTTTTCAAATTACGTCTATCAATCTCAAGCCTTATCATTTCATCAATACGAGGCTTTAACCTTGAATTATGGAATTCATTAACTTCATTTTCACATTGAGCTAGTATATTATTTACGTTATCAGTAAATTGGATTACATGTTTTTTTATTTCGGCGATTAGTTCATCATTACCTGTTATTTGAGTATTTGAATACTCTCTATAGAATAAAGTTTTATTTTCAAAATAAGTCATTTGCCTATCGATATAAGGTTTTATATAAATCTCAAATAAGTCAACATCACCAAAAACTGGAATACTATAAATTGCGCATTCAACTATAGTATTACCACTTATCGAAAAACTTATACCAGGAGGAGCATTTCGAAAGGAGATTGACTCTTTTTTGATCTGGACTTTAGTTTGTTCTAAACTAAGCTTAGGGGACATTACCTTAAATCTATCAAACACTTTTTCATTATAATTTGGTAAAGATAGGTCTCTATCTGACGCTTGCTGAATAGCTTTTGCTGCTCCTGCGATCTTTTGATCAAAAATGTTAATCATTACATTCATATTAAGTTGATTTTTACAAACTACTATTTTAAGCTCTAAATTACATCAACCACAACAAAAAAGGAGCCCGATCGCTCGGGCTCCCAATATATGAGTAATTCCACTTATTTTCCAACATACGGCTGGCCGTATTTTTCGCGGTACCTCTGGTAGAGCCGCCTGTGCTTGTCGTCAAGGTTGAGGTGACGGCACTGGAAGCCTAACGGTTCACGGCCAGCCAGGCTAAGGCCAACGCAAGGGTATCGGTTAGATCGTGGCTAACGATCCCCCGTCGACCTGATAAACGGCTCCGGTGGTATAGGTTGCTTCGGACGAAACCAGAAAGGCCACCAGGTTGGCGATTTCTGCCGGTTCGGCCATTCGGGCCAACGGCACTCCGACTTTCGCCATGACGGATTGGTAGGCTTCGTCCACCGAAATAGCGGAAGACCGGGCGATGTTTTCAATGAATTCCTGCATCAACAGCGTTTTGACCACCCCCGGCGACACCACATTGACCCGGATGCCTTTTGCGCCTACCTCGCTGGCCAATGCTTTGCTGTAGGCATTCAAAGCCGCTTTGGCCGCCGAATACGACATGGTCATCTCCCAGATGGGTTGCTTGGCCACGCCCGACGAAATGTTGATAATCACCCCGCTTTGCTGGGCCAGCATGGCCGGTAGCAAGGCTTTGTTGACCCGAACCGCCGACAACAGATTCAATTGCCAGTCATTGATCCAGTGTTCGTCCGAAAGGGTGCTGAACCCCCCGCCCGGACTTAAATTAGCCCCGGCATTGTTGACAATGATGTCGATGCGGCCATACGTCTCTAAAATTTTAGCCGCAATGATGGCCGCACTGTCGGGTTGAACAAGGTCGGCGGCAATGAAATGATGCTCGCTTGCCTTGTCGTCGGGCGCATGACGGGCCGTTACCACGACCTGTGCTCCCGAACTACTTAATTTGTCGGCGATGGCCTTGCCGATGCCTTTGGTTCCGCCGGTTACCAGCGCAACCTGTCCTTTTAATGAATCGTTCATACTGCGTATCGTAACTATGAACGGCAAAGGTGGCCCGACAAAAAACCGGATCGGTTGCCATTTGGCAAAAACGGACTCAGCGACTATTTTTTCGGATCCGGCTCAACGAAAACCGGGTGATGCCCAGGTACGAAGCAATATAAGCTTGCGGAACTCGGTGGGCCAGCGTAGGAAATTTTTCGAGGAACGACAGGTAGCGGGTCGTGGCATCTTCCGAAACCAGGGCGGTTCGTCGTTCCAGGTGTAGCTCAAAGGCCTTCTGAACGGCTTTGGTGACCAGTTTATCCCAGTCCAGAATGGCCGTGTAAAACGCATCCCAATCCCGCTTTGAAAACACAAGGAGCTTGCAGTCGGTTACGGCCTGCAACGAATCCGAAGACGGCAGGCCGGCTTCAAAATTGGCATAATCGACCACCAACCGGTTTTCGTCAATGAAGTACGTCGTGATTTCTTCCCCCTTGTCGGTATCATGGCAAACGCGCAGCACCCCTTCCACCACAAAGCCGATTTGTTTCGGGATTTTTCCGGCTTCCGAAAAGTACGCGTCTTTCCGCAGTTCCAGGGCGGTTGCTTTGCTTAAAATGAGATCGAGTTGCGGTTGGGTCAACTGGCCGAACTGCAACAGATAGTCAATGAACGCTTTCATGGTCACTCGGTTCTAAATCGTTGCCGCTTTGGCATTACGCAATGCGCAAACCGTCTTATTGGTTCCAGGCACTACGGTTTCCGAGCCTCCCACAAAAAAAGGAGCCCGATCGCCCGGGCTCCCAATGCTACAAAACTTCCGATTTACTTGCCAAGATCCGGCTGGCCGTATTTTTCGCGGTACATGTGGTAGAGCCGCTTGTGCTTGTCGTCGAGGTTGATATGACGGCCCTGGATAAACGCGTGTTCGATCACGTTGGTCCGCATGTCCAGCAAATCGCCCTTCGAGACCAGCAGCGTCGCGTGTTTGCCCTTTTCGAGCGTGCCCACCACGTTGTCGATGCCCATGATCCGGGCGGTGTTCGAGGTGATCATCTTCAGGGCTTCCTCCTTGTCGAGACCGCCAAAACCGGCGGCTGTTCCGGCCTGAAACGGCAGGTTGCGGGTGCGCCACCATTCACCCTCGTAGCTAAGGCTCACCAGAATCCCGGCTTTCTGCAGCATGCCCGGCAGCTTGTAGGGCAAATACACATCCTCGTCCTGGAGGTTCGGCAGGCGGTGCATCGGCCCCAGAATCACCGGCACCTGGTTTTCCTTCAGAAAGTCGATCACCCGCGCGGCATCCTCGGCCCCGACAATCACCGGTTTACGCACGCCCATCTGCTTGGCAAACCGGATGGCTTCGATGATGTCCTTGCCGTAGTTGGCCCGGATGTAGAGAGCTTTCGAGCCGTCGAACAGGCCCTTCATGGCTTCCAGCTTCAGGTTCTTCGGGGCCGGATTTTTCAGGTCGGCGTAGGCCCGGGCGTCCGCAAAGGTCGCCGTCAGGGCGTTGATGCCGTCCTGCCGCTGCTCGTTTTTCTTCAGGCTGACCGCAAACGTCTCGAAGTCGAAGCTGCGGGCGAAGTAACCCGGCCAGCTCAGCCACAGACCATCGTCGGCTTTCAGGACCGCGTCTTCCCAGTTCCAGGCATCGGTTTGCATCACCGACGAGCTGCCTGCCATCACGCCCCCATCGGGCACGGCCTGCGTCATGAGCAAACCGTTGTTGCGGATGGTCGGAATCACCTCGGAGTCGGTGTTGTAGGCAATCAGCGACCGCACGTTGGGGTTCAGCGAGCCGGTTTCCTGATAATCGAGCGTGGCCCGCACCGAGGCCACTTCCTGCAAACCGACCGTGGCCGCCGGGGAAATGACGCCCGGATAGACGTGTTTCCCGGCCACGTTGATCACCTCCGCGCCAGTAGTCGGGGTGTCGCCGTTGCCCACGGCCGTAATGACGCCCTTGTCGAAGACGATGGTGCCGTTGGGGATCACCTGACCATTCCCAACGTGAATCGTTGCGCCGGTCAGGGCCACGGGCCGCACCTGCGGCCGCGCCGGAGCCGGGTTCTGCGCCACGCCCTTCAGCGCAGCCAGGAGGAGTATGGAGAGTGTTAGTTTTTTCATGATTTTAAGGTTTAAACCCCTAAATCCCCTAAAGGGGACTTTTGCATCCGGCAGGGCCGCGTCCAAGTCCCTTTTAGGGGATTTAGGGATAAAATTATTTTTGTTCCTCCCCTTCCGCCATCACACCTTCGACGTCTTCGCAGTGGAACATCCGTTGCCGCCGGAAGGTGGGGCGTTGGGTCGAGGCTCCACCGGCTTTGGCAGTCAGCATCTTCTGAATCAGCCGGGCGCGTTCTTTCTGCACCTCGTCACGCTTGCGGTCGTCTTCCTGGGCGTCGAAATACACTGCACCTTCGATGATGGTTTTGTCGGGCCGGGCGTAGATCGCCAGCGGGTTGTTGTTCCAGAGCACGAGGTCGGCGTCCTTGCCCGCCCGGATGCTGCCCAGCTTGTTATCCAGGTGCAGCAGTTTGGCCGGGTTGAGCGTCACCATTTTCCAGGCGTCTTCCTCCGAAATCCCGCCGTACTCGACGGCTTTGGCGGCTTCCTGATTCAGTCGGCGAGCCATTTCGGCGTCGTCGGAGTTGATCGACACCACCACCCCGGCCCGCGCCATCAGGGCGGCATTGTACGGAATGGCGTCTTTCACCTCCATTTTGTAGGCCCACCAGTCGGCAAAAGTCGAGCCGCCGACGCCGTGTTTCGCCATTTTATCGGCCACTTTGTAGCCTTCCAGAATGTGCGTGAAGGTGTTCACCTTGAAACCCAGCGAATCGGCCACTTTCATCAGCATGTTGATTTCCGACTGCACGTAGCTGTGGCAGGTGATAAACCGCTTTTTGTTCAGGATTTCGGCCAGGGCGTCGAGTTCGATGTCGCGCCGGGGCGGCACGGCTTTGGCTTTTTCCTTCGCATTCAGGCTATTATAAGCTTTCCAGGCGTTGTCATACTCTCGGGCACGGGTGAAGTGGTCGAAGTAGACCTGCTCGACGCCCATCCGGGTTTGCGGAAACCGGATTCGGACAGCATCGCCCCAGTTGGCTTGCTTCACGTTCTCGCCCAGCGCAAACTTGATAAAACCGTCGGCACCCGGAATAAGCAGATTCTGGGGTGCTTCCCCCCATTTCAGTTTTACGAGAGCCGATTGCCCGCCGATGGAGTTGGCCGATCCGTGCAGCAGTTGCGAGGTCGTCACGCCCCCGGCCAGTTGGCGGTAGATGTTGATGTCTTCCGAATTGACCACATCGCCCATCCGCACCTCGGCCGAGCTGGACTGCCCGCCCTCGTTGATCGAGTAGAGCGCAATGTGCGAGTGTTCGTCGATGATGCCGTTGGTCAGGTGTTTGCCGGTGCCGTCGATCACCTGTGCACCCGCCGGAGCCGCCAGCCCCTTGCCGACCTGCGCAATTTTGCCGTTCTGCACCAGCACGTCGGCGTTTTGCATGACGCCCTCTTTCTCGTTCGTCCAGACCGTCGCGTTCCGAATCAGCATCGGCTGAGCTTTGGGTTTGGCCGGATTGCCCATGCCGACAAACGGATACAGCAAGCCGCCGATTTCCGGGACGGTTTTCTTCACTGTGTCGGGTTTTGCAGCTGCGGCCTGGAACGGCTGCGCCAGCGTCGCCGACCATTTGACGGTTTTGCCGTCCGGCAACTCGCCTTCGCCTTTCAGCGTAGAACCCTCGCGATAACCGGTTAGCCGCGTGGTGCCGGACTGCTTTTTATCCAGTTGCACCTGCATCGAAAGCAGGTCGTTGGTGATAGCCACTTTCGGCGTAATTTTCACGGTATCGGCCTGAATCTGGTACTCCGGTTTGCCCGGTTTTCCGCTGATGGTCAGTTTCAGGTTCGAGCGGTCGCCGATGGTCAGGTTGTAGGTGCCGCGCAGATCGGCCGCGTTTTTGTCCGAATACACGTACTGTTTGCCCCGAATCCAGTTTTCCAGAATCACGTTGTCGGCGCTGAACAGGTTGTCGGACGTGATCAGGAAGTTCGCCAGCAAACCCGGTTTCAGGCTCCCGACTTCGTTGTCGATTTTCAGCAGTTGGGCGGGTGTGGTCGTCAGGGCCGTGAGCGCCTGTTGTTCGGTCAGGCCGTAGTCGATGGCTTTGCGGAGATTCGCCCAGAAGTCGGTTTTATTGCGCAGGTTCGCCGTGGTCAGCGCAAACGAAATTCCGGCTTTGGCGAGCATCGCCGGGTTGGCCGGGGCCATTTCCCAGTGCTTCATCTCGGCCAGCGTCACGTTGTCGGCATCCCAGGCGTCTTCCACGTCGTAAGCCTGCGGGAAGTTGAGCGGCACGATCAGCGACGCGCCGGTTGCCTTCACTTCGTCGAGCCGCTGATATTCGTCACCGGCGGTTTTGATAATGTACGGAATGCCGAATTCTTCGCCGATCTTTTTGGCCCGCAGCACGCCCAGTTTGTCCGGCACTTCGAACACCGACGGAAAGCTTTGCAACTGGTTGAAGGCATCGAGGGAGAGGTTGGCTTCGACGGTTTTTCCGGCTTTTTTGTACCAGTCGGCGTCGTAATAGGTTTGCCGCAGCAGGGCCACCGCGCCCATCGGCGAGTTCGGGTAGGTTTGGGTCGAGGTGCCTTTGCTGAACGAATAGTGTCCGGCCACGCGGTCGCGGATGACGACGTTGTTTTCGCGGTCGTCGGCCAGCGTCACCAGCGCCGAGCTGCCCCGGGCGATGCCGTCGTGCTGGTGGGTAACCACGGCTCCGAAGCCCAGTTTCCGGAGTTCATTGGCCTGGGCGACGTTGGCTTTAAAAATCGTTCCGGCGTCGGTTTCGGGCTGAATGGCCTGGTTCCAGTTGTAAGCCCCTTTTTTGTTGGAATCGTACTGGGGCACCCCGCGTCCACCGCCGGGCGGGGTTCGTTGCAGGGCGGGCATGCCATAGTCTGATTCGATATCGACCAGTCCCGGATAAATCCGCTTGCCTTTCAAATCGGCGACCACGGCCCCCGCCGGAATCGCGACGGTTTTGCCGACGGCTTCAATCCGGCCGTTCCGGATCAGCAGCGTAGCCGATTCGAGGGTGGTTTTGGGGTCAACGATGATGGTTGCATTGGTGAACGCATACAGCCCCGGTCGCTCGTCGTAGACGCCATTCCGGGGAAACGTCACCTGCGACCAACCGAGTTGCGCCAGCCCCCAGGCCAGCATTCCCGTTAGGAAAAGTTTCCGCATCAGTGGGTGTTAGTTAGGTGATGAAAAAGAAGACAATTTTTACAAATCTACTAAAGGAGTAACTTCCTTGCCCTAACAACCAAATTCTATTTTGCGCTCAGCGGTTTTTTCCAGGAACATCTTTTAATTTTACCATTATTTTCCATTGAATTCGATTGCATCCTGTGAGCTATGAAAATTCGTTCCTTTACCTGCGTCCTGTTTATTTTGGCCTTGACGTTCCGGATAGGCGCTCAGGCCCAGAACACCCTGCCTAACGTCACCCGCGACCTGTTGAACCAGGGACCGTATTTCCGGGCTTCCAACTACGACATCACCCCGATTTACACCATGCCCGGCCCGGAAGGCCGCATCCTCGGGTATCCGTACCTGGATACGGCATTCGCCAAAACCACCGTGACGTTTTACCAGAACATGGCAAAACCGGGCAATCAACCCATTCTGGAAATCACGGACGTTCCCGTGCGGTATAATTTGCAGGCCAATGACCTCGAATTCCGGGTCGATGCCAAAACCGTCAAGGCCATCAGCGGAGAGCGCGTGAAGCAGTTTAGCCTGGAACGCAACGGCCAGACCACCCGGTTTGTCAATGCCACCGAAGTCGGCGCGCCCGTCGATGTCCGGGGTTTCTTCGAACAGGTGGGCGACGGCAAACTGAAGCTGCTCATCCGGCACCAGATCTACGTCAAGAAACCGACGTACAACGCGGCCCTGAGCACGGGTTCCAAAGACACCGAACTGATTCGGGAAGCCATCTGGTACACCAGCGACGGCAAAACATTAACGAAGCTTTCACCCAGCCGGAAAAGCCTGCTCAGCGTCATGCAGGACAAAGAAGACCGCATCAGCGCGTACCTGAAAGACCGAAAACCGGATTTGAAAAACCGGGAAGCGCTGACCGAACTATTTGCCTATTATAATTCGCTTTGAGTGGCGGCCAATCCGGTTTTAATCCAACTTTGCGCGTAACTTGCGGCCGATTCTCACGTTACTAACCTAACATAGCTTTCTCCCATGAAAAGTCGGCGTTCGTTTCTCCGCCTGAGTGCGCTTCCTCTCCTGAACCTGGGCCTTGACCGGTTTTCGTTGTTTTCATCAAACCGGGTTGCCGGTCAACCGATTGTGGTGTCGACCTGGGACAGCGGAAAAATTGCCAACGGCGCAGCCTGGCCCTTGCTGCAAGGCGGAGGCAAAGCCATCGACGCCGTCGAACAGGCCGGTATCGCCATCGAAAACGACATCAATTGCTGCGTCGGCCTGGGCGGCAACCCCGACCGCGACGGACGCGTGACGCTGGACTCCTGCATCATGGACGACCGGTTCAACTGCGGATCGGTGGCCTTTCTGGAGCGGATCAAACACCCGGTTTCGGTGGCTCGGAAAGTGATGGACACCACGCCCCACGTCATGCTCGTCGGCGAAGGTGCCCAGCAGTTTGCCGTTGCCAACGGCTTCCCGCTCGAATCCGGCAAACTCTCGGCCGATGCTGATAAAAGCTACAAACAATGGCTCAAAAAATCGGAGTATAAACCGGTGATCAACATCGAGAACCAGAAACCGGCCGGTTCGAAGGACAAAAAAGCGGTTGCGCCCAACAAGCTCGACAACGGCGACCCGAATCACGACACGATGGGCACCGTCGCCCTCGATGCCGCCGGAAACCTCTCAGGCATGTGTACAACCAGCGGCATGGGCTTCAAGATGCGCGGCCGCGTTGGCGATTCGCCCATCATCGGCGCGGGGCTATACGTGGATAATGAGGTCGGCGCGGTTACCTGCTCGGGCCAGGGCGAAGAGGTGATCCGGATGTGCGGGTCGCATCTGGTTGTGGAATTCATGCGGCAGGGTCTGAACCCAAAAGAAGCCTGTCGCCGGGCCGTTGAGCGCATCGTCAAACGCGACCCCGTGCGGGCCAAAGAGTTTCAGGTCGGTTTTATCGCCCTCAACCGCCAGGGCGAAGTCGGGGCGTTTGCGGTACAGAAAGGATTCAGCTACACGGTTACATCGGCCACGATTTCGGGAACGGTTTATCAGGCCGAAAGCTATTTTAGCTAATCGAAGGGCTTTTTTCCCTACCTTTGTGCCTTCAAATTCTGACCCGATCCAACGTGTCTTCTATTCTTCGAATTGCATTACAAAAGTCCGGGCGACTGAGCGAGGATTCGTACCAGTTGTTCAAAGAGTGCGGGATCCGGTTCGACTACGGCACCGGCAAACTGAAATCCGTTTCGTCGAATTTCCCCGCCGAGTTTCTTTTTCTGCGCGACGATGATATTCCGGGTTACGTCGAAGACGGCGTGGCCGATCTGGGGATTGTCGGGGAAAACGTGGCTGTGGAGTCCACGCATCAGGTCGAAACTGTCCATCGGCTCGGTTTTTCGAAATGCCGGTTGTCGCTGGCCATTCCGCGCGGCACCGAATGGCATGGCATTCAGGACTTGCAGGGCAAAAGCATTGCGACCTCCTACCCGCGCATTTTGGGTAATTACCTCCAGGAACAGCAGGTGACGGCCGACATCCACGAAATCAGCGGGTCGGTGGAAATTGCCCCCGGCATCGGCCTGGCCGAAGCCATTTGCGACATCGTCAGTTCGGGCAGCACGCTACTAAGCAACGGCCTGAAGGAAGTCGAAGTCATTTTCCGCTCCGAAGCCATCCTGATTGCCCGGCCTACTCTGGAAGCCGACAAGCAAACGCTTCTCGACAAATTGTTGTTTCGGATTAAAGCCGTCCAGGCGGCCAAGAATAACAAGTACATCGTCCTGAATGCCCCGAACGCTGCCCTCGACCAGATCAAATCGTTGCTACCGGGCATGAAAAGCCCGACCGTGACGCCCCTGGCGACGGAAGGCTGGAGTTCGGTCCATTCGGTCATTAACGAGAACGATTTCTGGGAAAACATCGAAGCCATCCGTTCTGCCGGTGCGCAGGGTATTCTGGTTATCCCGATTGAAAAAATGATTTATTGATTGGGGACGGGGTTAGAGTTTACAGTTTTTCGGTATACTGTTTTCAGTTTATAGTTTACGGTTTATAGTTTATGGTCTAACATTAATGCAACTTATTGAAAATTAACTAGTTACCAGTAAACTAAAAACTATAAATCGTAAACTACGAATTATTCTCTTTCGTCTAAAAAAATGCAACTCATTTCTTTTCCGCCCCGCCACGAATGGCCCGATTTGCTGGCTCGGCCCGTGCAGTCGACGGAAGCGATTGAACAGGCCGTCGCACCCATTCTGGCACAGGTCCGCCGGGACGGTGACCAGGCGTTGGCTGACTTGTCGGCGAAGTTCGATAAAATCACGTACACCGGCCAGCCCGTTCCGGCATCGGCGTTTGCTGAAGCGGAAACCCTCTTGTCGGCTGAGCTAAAAACCGCCATTCAGCTGGCTTATCGGAATATCCGGATATTTCACGAAGCCCAGCGTCAGCCCGTCGAGAAAATTGAAACCATGCCAGGCGTGACCTGCTGGCGTCGGAGTGTGGGCATCGAGAAGGTCGGTTTGTACATACCGGGCGGCACAGCGCCCCTGTTCAGCACGGTTCTGATGCTGGGCATTCCGGCCCAACTGGCGGGTTGCCGGGAGGTGATTCTCTGCACGCCCAGCGACCACCCGGCCATTCTGTACGCGGCTCAGTTGGTGGGCGTTACGAAGGTGTTTCGGGTTGGAGGGGCGCAGGCCATTGCGGCTATGGCGTACGGAACGCGATCCATTCCGAAAGTGTACAAAATTTTCGGACCGGGAAATCAGTACGTGACGGCGGCCAAGATGCTGATTGCCAAGGAAGGCATGGCCATCGACATGCCTGCGGGTCCGTCGGAAGTCGCCATTTACGCCGACCATACCGCCATCCCGGCGTTTGTAGCCGCCGATCTGCTCTCCCAGGCCGAACACGGTGCCGACAGCCAGGTGCTGCTGGTCACGACCGACAAACACGTATTGACAGCAGTTCATATTGCCCTGATCAGCCAACTGGAGCGCCTGCCCCGGCACGAGCTGGCGTCGAAGGCCATTCACAACAGCAAGGCCATCCTGGTGGAAACCAAGGACGACGCCATCGACCTACTGAATGCCTATGCCGCCGAACACCTGATTCTGAGCGTGGAAAATGCCGAAACCGTGGCTGAACGGATCACGAATGCCGGGTCGATTTTCCTGGGCAACTACACCCCCGAATCGGCGGGCGATTATGCTTCCGGCACCAACCACACCCTGCCGACCAACGGATTTGCCCGGGCCTACAGTGGCGTTTCGCTGGATAGTTTCGTTAAGAAAATCACCGTGCAATCCATTTCTGCCGAGGGGATTCGGGCGCTGGGGCCGACGATTGAAGCGATGGCCGAAGCCGAATCGTTGGAAGCCCACAAACACGCGGTCAGTCTGCGGCTGGCGAGTTTGCACGAAAACCATTCGGCGTAATTTTGTTAACTTGCTGGAAAGATACGGTTATGGAAAAGCTCACCATCGAAATTGCGCCCCCCGAAGACAAGGCTTTGCTGCTTGCACTGTTGCCGAAGTTCAATGCCCGGGTGATTGATCAAAAGCCGCAGGAAGAGCTTAAATCGGCTTTTCTTGAAATCGCTGAGCAAATTGCCGCGCAGGGTGGTATTACGTCCATTGAAGACCCATCGGAGTGGCAACGTGAAATTAGGAACTTAACTTGCTGAAAAAGCGTGTGCACCATGAGCCAGTTGTTGATTGAGATCGATTCACCCGAGGATGAGGCCCTTTTGCTTTCGCTGGTTTCCAGACTGAATGGACGGATTCTTGAGAAAAAAGAAAACCCTCATCCCTCTTTAAAGGCGGTTTTGGAAGAACTAGCAAAGAGCGGTATTGCCGAAAAATATGGCAATGACCCGTCTGCCTGGCAACGTGAAATTCGTAAAGACCGGCCCCTGCCGGGACGAGAAGAATGATTGTCGATACGAACGTAGTGATTTATTCCATCAGACCGGAATTTGAGATGCTTCGCGATTACCTGGACGCCAACAGATCCAGACTGCGGGTTTCTCAGATCATAAAGATTGAAACGTTAGGCTATCATAAGTTGACCACCGAGGACAGGATCAAATTTGAAGTCTTTTTTCAAATCGTTCCGTCTTTTTCACTTTCTGAACAGATCATTAACGAGGCCATCCGTCTCCGGCAACAACGCAAACGGTCACTGGGCGATGCCATCATTGCCGCCACCGCCTTGCTGCACCAGCTACCGCTGCTGACCAACAACACCGCCGATTTTGCCGACATGGACGGTTTGCAGCTCATTTCCTTACAATCGATTCGTTAAGTTTTGTTTTTATGTTCAATCTCAATACCCTCCTCCGCCCCCACATCCTGACGCTAACCCCCTACTCCTCGGCCCGTGACGAGTACACCGGCAAACAGGGCGTGTTTCTGGATGCCAACGAAAACCCGTTTGGTTCAACACTGGACGAAGCCACCCTGGACGGGACGGTTTTGGAGGACAATTTTAACCGCTACCCCGACCCGCACCAGCAGGCCATCAAACAACGGCTGGCCCCGATCAAGGGCGTGCGTCCGACGCAGATTTTCATCGGCAACGGCTCCGACGAACCCATCGATCTGCTCGTTCGGGCCACCTGCGTACCGGGTCAGGATTCGATTTTGATTGTGCCGCCCACCTACGGGATGTACGAGGTGAGCGCGGCCATCAACGACGTGGCGCTGATTAAAGTCCCGCTCACGCCGGATTTTCAACTGGACGTTCCGGCGGTTTTGGCGGCCATTCAGCCCCGGACGAAACTGCTGTTCGTCTGCTCCCCCAACAACCCAACGGGCAATCTGATCAACCAAAATGACATTCTAACGCTGCTAGATCGCTTCCCGGGACTTGTCGTGGTCGATGAAGCTTACATCGATTTCGCCAAAACGCAATCGTTCACGGCTTTGCTGGATCAGTACCCGAATCTGGTCGTGCTGCAAACGTTCTCGAAAGCCTGGGGCCTGGCGGCTTTACGTTCGGGCATGTGCTTTGCCTCCGAAGCGCTCATTCAGGTGCTCGACAAAATAAAACCGCCCTACAACATCAGCGGCCCGACGCAGCAATTGTTGGTACAAGCCCTGAAAAACGTCGCCGGGAAAGACCAGATGGTGGCCCACATTTTGGCCCAGCGCGAACAATTAATCCGAAATCTGCTCAATTTACCGCTGGTTCGGCACGTTTACCCATCAGACGCCAACTTCGTTCTGGTCCGGTTCGACGATCCGAAAGCAGTTTTCGACTACCTGATCGGCCAGCAAATTATCGTGCGCGACCGGCATCGGGTGAAACTCTGCGAAGGTTGCCTGCGCATCACGGTGGGAACCGAATCGGAGAATGAACAGTTGTTGGCGATATTAACTGCGTACGCAAACCAGGTACCCACAACCGTTTAAATCTCCTTTCAGCTCTATGAAACGTTTATCGTTGCTCTTCTTTTTTTTATTGATTGGCTTGACAATTACCGAAAAAGCCCAGGCACAAACCAACAACTGGGCCGTCGGCTTTCGCATCGGCGAACCAGCAGGCATTAATGTCCGGAAATATTTTGGGGATAATCACGCCTTCGATCTGAACATCGGCACTTACGGCGGGATTTACGGCAACCGGCGCAGTTACCGGAAAGGTATTTACAAAAACGTCGGCCTGAGCGTCCAGGGGCATTACCTGTGGCACGGGGGCATCGGAAAGTCTGAATCGCTGCACTACTACTACGGTTTTGGCGGTCAATTGAACAGCCGCCGGTATTACTCCGACCGGTTTAGCACCGTGAACGCCTACGACAACACCATTTCGGTCGGTGGTTCGGGCGTGGCCGGTCTGGAATACTTTCTGCCCAACAAACCGTTTTCGATCTTCCTGGAAACCGGTGCTTACGTTGAAGTCATTCCCGCGCCGTTCTTCCTCGGTTTTCAATCCGGGCTGGGCGTGCGGTTGAATTTATAAGTTAAGGCTGTATCGCAGAATTAAGCGGAGAAGAAAAGAGTTAAGCGGAGATTTTTTTAAAATTACTCCGCTTAACTCTGATAACCTCCGCTCAACCGCCGGGCGGCCCCGTCCGCGAAACAGCTTTCACCTTCTTCCCAGTATGTTCAAAATCTTCAGTTCATCCGCCGGATCGGGGAAAACGTACACCCTGACGAAAGAGTACCTCAAACTGGCCCTGTGCGACCGGACTGAACTGGGTAAAGCCTTTGAAGCCCACCAGTTCCGGAACATTCTGGCGGTGACGTTTACGAATGCGGCAGCCCGCGACATGAAGGACCGGATTCTGGACCAGCTTCAGAAAATTGCGGCCGGTAATCTCAACTCCCAGCTTACCGAACTCGCCCGCGAACTCGGCATCGAATCCACCGAGCTTCAGGGCCGGGCCCGGGCGACGTTCCACGCCATTCTGCACGATTATTCGTCGTTTTCGGTGCTGACCATCGACAGCTTCGTGCAGCGCGTCGTAACGGCCTTTACCGACGACCTGGAATTGCCGTACAGCTTTGAGGTAGAAATGGACACGGCGGTGGTGCTGCAAACGGCCATCGACCGGTTGCTCGAAAAAGTCGGGCAGGAAGATCACCCCTACCTGTCGGAAGCCCTGGAAGAATTTTACCTCGAAAATGCCTCGGACGGCAAAAGCTGGTACAGCCTGGCCGAAACCCTGGCGGAGTTTTCGCAGGGACAGTTGGGCGACCGGAATTACGATTTTGTCCAGAAACTGAATGAACTTAACCCGGAGCACTTCCGGACCATCCGGCGAAACCTGCGCGAGAAAAACCGGCAAATCGAAGAACAAATCCGGCAGCTAGCCCTGGAAGGCCACCAACTGATTCAACAAGCCGGTTTGCCCGACAATGCCTTCTACCAGGGCCGCAGCGGGGTGGCGGTTTATTTCCGAAAACGGGCTACCGACCTGAATTTCCAGGACGACCCCAACTCCTACGTTCGGAAAGCCATCGAGGAGGATGTCTGGTATACGGGTGGCAAAAAACGACTCCCCGAGCACGACTACATCGACGGTATCAAGGACACGTTGCGCGAGTACATCGGGCAAATCGAGGAAATCCGGCAACAAAACCGGCAACGCTACCAGACCTTCGGAGCCATCGAGCAGCATCTGCAGAAAGTAGCGCTGCTAAAACAGATCCAGCAGGAATGCGACGAACTGCTGCGTGAACAAAACCGCATTCACATTTCGGAATTCAACCGACTGATTGTGAAGGTAGTGACGAGCGAACCGGTACCGTTTATCTACGAACGGCTGGGCGAAAAGTTTCACCACATCCTGATCGACGAATTCCAGGATACATCAAAGCTTCAGTTTGTCAACCTTTTACCCTTATTAGACAACAACTTAGCCTATCAGCGGTTCAACCTGGCCGTAGGCGATGCCAAACAGGCGATCTACCGGTTTCGGGGGGGCGACAT
The DNA here is from genome assembly GCF_049445795.1 of Larkinella sp. VNQ87. NCBI lineage: Bacteria > Pseudomonadati > Bacteroidota > Cytophagia > Cytophagales > Spirosomataceae > Larkinella > Larkinella sp. VNQ87. The sequence continues at coordinate 163,403 of NZ_JBMSDT010000004.1, read as the reverse complement.
GGACCAGATCGTGGCCTTGCACAGCGGCAAACTCGATCCTCTGCTGGCAGCCCATGATGCGGCCGACATGACGTTTGAGCGATTATCGGGTTTGCAATCCCACCTCCAGCCCGACCGGCTGGCGACCAACTGGCGGAGCGCCGAGTCCATCGTGGAGTTCAACAACAGCTTTTTTCATTTTCTGGCCGGTTTTTACGCCGACACCGAATTTCAGAAGGTGACCGAAGTCTTCGACGAAGAATTTCGGCAAAATTCCGCCAAGGCGGGCATTCAGGGGCATGTTCAACTTGATTTCATCGAAAAACCGGACCGGTTTGCGAAACCGGCCGATGAGGATGGGCCGGATTTTACGACCCAGATGGTCGAACGGACGCTCGAACTGATTCAGAAATCCGTGGCCGACGGGTATGCCTACAGCGATATTGCGGTGTTGTGCCGGTTCAAGAAAAACGCCCGACGGATTGCCGATTACCTTGAAGCCAACGACATCCCGCTGACTTCCGAAGACTCGTTGACGCTGCAATCCTCGGAGCGGGTGCGGTTTCTGGTGTCGCTCCTGCAACTGCTGCACCAGCCCGAAAACCGCATGGTGCGCTACGACATGCTGTTTCTGTACACCCGGCTCATCAACCCCGACCGGCCCAACGCCGAGTTGATGGAGTTCATGGACGAGATGGCGAAGGCCGAGGACATCGAACGAATTTTTAGCCTGATTTCGAAGATCGACAAAGCACCCCTCGACCCGGACCTGCTGCAACAACTGAGTTTATACGAACTGGCCGAAAAGCTGGCGGATTATTTCGATTTGTACGATCATGAGCGGGATAGTGCCTACCTGTTCCGGTTTATGGACGAGGTGCTCAGTTACACCAGCCGGTACAGCAGCCATTTGTCCGACTTTCTGACCTACTGGCAAACCGCTCAGGAAAAAGTCTCCGTCAGCGCCCCGCCCGACCAGGACGCCGTGACCATTCAGACAATTCACAAGTCAAAAGGGCTGGAATACCCCGTCGTGATTATCCCCTTCGCCGACTGGTCGTTCAAACCACGCAACAACGAGACGATGTGGGCCGATCTGGGCTCGCTCGGCGAACTGGAGGAACTGACGGTTCCGGGAAGTACCCGTACGGAAAGCCGCCGGTTGCAAACCGCCACGATCACCCTGCGGAAAGACCTGGACGATACGCCCCTGTCGGCCCAGTACCGGGACGAACTCTACCGCACCTTCGTCGAGTGTATGAATCTGGTGTATGTGGCCTTCACTCGCCCGACCGACCGGCTCTACATCATCGCGGCCAAACAGGACTATTCACCCAACAAAGAGGAAGGGTTTAAAAACGCGGGCGGCATCGATTTCTGGCTATACACCTACCTCAACGACCTGCGCGGCAATTGCTGTTGGGACGACGAAAAACGGAGCTACAGCCTGTACGATTATCTCACCAAACCGGCCGGAAACCACGAAACCGCAAACAACAGCATCCCTTTTTCGGTATTCATGAATAACCGGGAAGGCTCCCGCCCGCTCCGGCTCCGGCGCATCGAGCGGACGTTCGACCCGGTGGTTTTCGAGAAAAACCGGGCCTGGTGGCAGAAAGTCTGCACGGCCCTGACGATGATTCAAACGCCGGATGATGTGGAGAAAACCGTACTTCGGCTCGTGGCCGAAGGGCAGCTCCGGGCGTCGGAGCAAGACGCCTTGCGCTCAGCCCTGGGTACGTTGCTGAGCCATCCGGACCTCCGCCCGTTGTTCGAACCCGCTCACCGGGCCGACCAAAACCGCCGGATTCTGGTCAATAAGGGGCCGGACTCCAACCCACAGCGCAGCGGCCCGAATCGCGTGGTGTATTTTCCGGAGAAAATCGTTCTGGTCAGTTACCTGACCGAAGCACCGGACGAATCACAACGGGCCAAAATGCAGTCGTTTCTAAAATTGTACCGCCAGATGGGCCATTCGGAAACTGAAGGCTGGCTGGTAACGGTACCGGATGCCGGTATTTTGAAAATCAACTAATTGACTCAACGCATGACGAAGTATTCTTTGTGGTTAATTTGCCTGTTTGTCTCGGTCCGGATCGGACTGGCGCAGGAGTACCCGATTACGGCCGTTCCGCTCTCGAACGTCAGGGTTCAATCCGGTTTCTGGTACGACTGGATGGAAAAAGCCCGCACTGTGACGATTCCGCATGCATTTCAGAAGTTTACCGAATATGGCAAGTTCGACAATTTTGCCGTAGCCGGGGGCTTGAAAAAAGGCACCTTCAACGGCATTCGCTTCGACGAATCGGATGTGTACAAGGTGATGGAAGGAGCTGCCTATTCGCTCCAAAACCGCTACGACCCTAAACTGGACCGCTACCTCGACAGCCTGATTACGCTCATCGGAGCTGCCCAGGAACCCGACGGTTATCTGTACACAATCCGCACGATTTTCAAGGACAGCACCGGTTTAAAAGACTGGATTGCCGGGCCTTACCGCTATTCGTTCGAAAACGGGAGTCACGAACTTTATAACGTTGGCCATCTCTACGAAGCCGCCATTGCGCACTTTCAGGCGACCGGTAAGCGGGCATTTCTGGATATCGCCATCAAAAACGCCAACCACCTGGTCAAGACCATCGGTCCGAAACCGGGCCAGTTGGTGGTGGTGCCGGGCCATGAAGAAATCGAAATTGCCCTGGTCAAATTGTACCGGGTGACAGGCAACAAACGCTACGTGGACCTAGCCCGGTTTATGGTCGATATGCGTGGGCGGTCCGACAAACGCCCCTTGTTTCTGGATGCCCACAACCTCGGTCCGGCTTATTTTCAGGATCATAAACCGGTCGTCCAGCAAACCGAAGCCGTGGGGCACGCGGTCCGGGCGCAATACCTCTACGCCGGGTTGACCGACCTGGCGGCTCTGCAAAACGATCAGGCCATCCGGGAGGCCGTGATGAAAATATGGCAGGATGCCACCACCCGCAAACAATACGTCACGGGGGGCGTGGGCGCGCGCGAAAACGGTGAAGCTTTCGATGATCCGTACGTGCTGCCCAACGATGCGGCTTATGCCGAAACCTGCGCGGCCGTCGCCAACCTGCTCTGGAACCACCGGCTGTTTTTGCTAACCGGCGATGCAAAGTACATGGACGTTTTTGAACGGGTGTTGTACAACGGTTTTCTGGGCGGGGTCTCGCTGGAAGGCAACAAATTTTTCTACGTCAACCCGATGTCGTCGAACGGCAAGCGGGACTTTGGCAACGGCGAACCGGCCAAGCGGTCACCCTGGTTTGGAGTCAATTGCTGCCCGAGCAACGTCGCCCGGCTTTTGCCGTCGTTGCCTGGTTATATTTACGCCCTTCGCAACAACGAACTGTTTGTCAACCTGTTCACCGACAGCCAGACCGAGGTGACGATGAACGGAACGGCGGTGACGATTCAGCAGCAGACCCAATACCCCTGGGAGGGCGCCATCAAACTGGGCGTTTCGCCGAAGAAAGCCATCGCCTTTCCGGTCCTGATCCGGATTCCGGGCTGGGCCCGCAACCACCCCATGCCGGGTGATTTATACCGATACGCAACTGCCCGGCCGACGGGTGTCAAGCTGACCGTCAATGGCCAGACCGTTCCGGTGGTGCTCGAAAATGGCTACGCGAAACTGTTCCGGACCTGGAAACCGGGCGATGTTGTCACTCTGACCCTTGATATGCCTATTCGGGAGGTACTAGCCAACGAAAAAGTAAAGGCCGATCAGGGAAAAGTTTCCATTGAACGCGGGCCGGTGGTCTACTGCGCCGAGGGGGTTGACAATGACGGTAAAGCCCTGAGTCTCACCCACGCTACTAATCAATCCTATAGCCCAGAGTACCGCAAAGAATTGCTGGGGGGGGTCATGATCTTGAAAACCGCCGGATCCAAACCGATGACCCTGATTCCGTACTATGCCTGGAATAATCGGGGGGCTACGGAGATGACGGTCTGGTTCGGGCAACTTGCCAAATAAATCGGTCATGAAAAATAGACGCGCTATTTTTCAAACATGACCGAATAATAATAGGAATTTCGCTTAGACGTAAGGCTCGTTGAAAAGTAACGCTCCGGACGTTACTTTTTTTGTAAGTAGTTGCAGAGGACTACCGACCGAGTGGAAAGCTCGAAACTTCCTGCGTTTTTATCGCGTTCAGAACAGGAATCTTTTCGCCTATGAAGGTCATTGTCCGGGAGCCGCCCGAATCGCTCCGTCTGTTCGTGGATAAATTCTGGTACACTTCGGCCGATCAATTCGATCAGCAGACAAGCGCACGAACGCGGATTGGTGGAGTTGCAGTATTTCCGGGCCTAAGCGACCCGATTCTGCCATTACGGTTTCAAAAAGCTGAAGGAACGGTTTTGGTAGTAGGGCAATTCCAGTTGTTGTTCCATCTTCGCGAACGACTGATAGGGCGCGTTGGCAATCAGGGCATTCGTGAGCCAAACCGGAATTCCCCCACCCGGATCGACCTGAAAGGTATACGCAATCCGTAAGCGATTGAGGCCCACTTCCTGCACCACCCACTTCGAACGCCAGAGCGGCACCCGCACCCGGCCGGGTTGATCGGCAACGCGGCCGGGTACATTGTTGGCAGAAATGACCAGTTGCCGGGCATTGTCATCCCATTCCGCCTTCATGTGCATCACCACCTCGCGGTCGGAAGCGGGCCAGGGGATGTCCAGGGCGTGGTAATAGTACAATTCCCGATCGTTTAGACGCTGAATAATGTAGGCTTCGGCCACGCGGTCCATGATTTCCGGATAGTGCTCGATCCCGGTCACAAAGGCCACCACTTGTGCCAGTGTCCCTCGGATTTCGCAGGTTACCCTGACTTCTTTTACTTTCGAGTCCGCTACCTGACGCGAATATACCTGAATGCCCTTCTTATCTTTTTCCAGCTTCCACGGAGTCGGGGCACGGTCTGACTCCTGCCCCAATCCGATACCGGGCAGCACTAGCCACCAGACCAACGCCAGTACAGGCTTTTTTTGCCACTTCATCATATAAAAAACCGGTGGGTAAGCAATTTTTCAGACTGACTAAGCAACACGCCAGACCCTTACGGTCGTAGCGACTTCTCGGCTTTTTCGGCAACTTTCTGGTTCTCTTTCTCGGCTTCGAGCTTTAAGCGCCGGTTTTGCTGTTCAAAGACCCGGAACAGCACGATGAAATACGCCAGCAGCAACGGCCCAATCACTAACCCCAAAATCCCAAAAACCGGCACGCCAAGTACAATACCGGTCAGGGTGATGAACGGATGGACATCGCCCATGCGCTTGGCTAACATCACCCGCAACAGGTTATCGACGTTGATGATGACCACCGCTCCCACGGCCAGAATACCGATGCCGCTTCCGGTTTCGCCCTGCGAAATCATAATAAGACCAGCCGGCCCCCAAACGATGGGCGTTCCGAGAATCGGAATGAAGGCGAAGAAAAAGGCCACCGTACCCCAGAAAGCCGCGTCGGGCACGCCAAAAATCCAGAGCGTCAGCCCCGTCAGAACGGCCTGAACCAATGACACCAGCGCCTGCCCCAGGATGTTGGCGTTGACCATGTTTTTCAGATCCTCGCCGAGTTCCTTCAACGTGCCGTTTTCGAAGGGCAAATACTTGTTCAGGCCTTTCAGGAATTTTTCTTCTTCCATGAAAATAAAGTACAAACCCACGTACAGCAAGCCCAGCGAAATGACCACATCCAGCGTGCCGCTCAGCACCGACGGAAATTGCCGACTGGCAAAACCGGCGCCCTGCTGCACCAGGTTTTTGATGTTGGCCTGATCGGTCAATTGTATCCCGGTGGCTTTTTCCAGTTTCTCGATCAATTGCAGAATCTGGCCGGTGTTCTGGCTGTAGTATTGTATCCGGTTGATTAGCAACAGACTCAGTGCCATAAATGGCATGATAATCACGACAATGGAAAACAGAATCAGCAGAATGGTAACTAGCAGTCGGTTCCACTTGCGCTTGTGAACCAGGTTGTTAAACCAGGGGCGAAAAATCACGTAAACAATTCCGGAGCCGAGCAACGCGATGGTGTATTGCCTGAGCCCGACCAGGATAAAACCGGCGATGATAATCAGACTGACAATCAGGAGAACGCGTTGCTGTTTGGGGGTGTAGATGGTAGCCATATAACGTTTGATAAGACAAGCTACGGTATAAACTCGATTTGCCGCGCGTATTGTTTACACAAGTCCGAAATGAGGCTTTTTTTCGACCGAAAAAGCATCTTTTCTGCTCGGTCAGCACTCGGTGGCGCTCAGAGCCAGTCCCGCTTCGGAGGTCTCCTTGTATTTGGTCGACATGTCGCGCCCGGTGGCTTTCATGACCTTGATGACGGCGTCCAGCGAGATTTTCTGGTTGGCGGGCGTTCCGGCCGTCGCTAGCAGAAACGCATTGTAGGCTTTGACAGCCCCCATCGCGTTCCGTTCGATGCACGGAATCTGGACATAGCCTCCGATGGGGTCGCAGGTCATACCCAGGTGATGTTCGATGCCGATTTCGGCGGCAGCTTCCACGGCTTCGATCGGTTTCCCGGCACAATAGGTCAGAAAAGCCGCTCCCATCGCCGAAGCCGTGCCGATTTCGCCCATACAACCCATCTCCGCCCCCGAAATACTGGCGTTGTGTTTGACCAGAAAACCGACGGCGGCTGCCGCCCACATGCCTTTCCGCAGTGTGGCTTTGTCGTAATGAAAATGATGCCGGGCCAGGTAGGTTAGCCCCGGAATGACGCCGGATGCGCCCGAAGTTGGGGCTGTCACGACAATGCCGCCAGCCGCGTTTTCTTCCGATGCCGCCAGGCAATACGCATTCAGGAAAATTAAAAAACTATCCGACGACTGCACCAGGCCCCGCGCCTGCTGGTACAAAACCGGCGCTTTCCGGCGCAGTTTGATCGATCCGGGCAAGGTGCCGGTATGCCGCAGTCCGCGCCGGACGGCTTTGTGCATAAAGTCCATAATCAGGTCGATGCGTTGGTTAATTTCCTTCGCCGGGCGGCCCGTCAGGGCCATTTCGTTCGCCAGCATCAATTGCTCCAGCGTCAGGGCGTGAACGGTCAGCTGGTTTTTCAATTCCTTCATGGTCTGGTACGGATACGGAAGGTTGGCCGACGACGGTTCGGCGGTCTCCTCCCCTTTCCGGACGATAAAGCCCCCGCCAATCGAGTAGTATTCTTCGGAAAAAACCGGCTTTCCGCCCGAAGTCAGTTCGAAAACCACCGTGTTGGCAAACGGCGAATCGTATTTTTTTCGCTCAAAATGAATATGTTCCGGTTTGAGCGCAACGGTTTTTTCGCCAATCTGTACCGGATAAGAAGTCGTCGGATCTTTCAGTAAGGCCAGCAAAGCCACCGGATCGGTCGATTCGGGTTGCCAGCCGAGCAAGCCCGCTACCACGGCCCGGTCGGTGCCGTGGCCCTTGCCCGTGGCGCTTAGCGAACCGTATAGATGCACCTGAATGGCATTGGCTTCCTGGCGAATCGATTCGGGCAATTGCCGAATCCGCTGCAAAAAGTCAAAAGCCGCTTTCATCGGGCCGATCGTATGCGAACTCGACGGCCCCGGCCCGACTTTGAACAAATCAAAAATTGAGGTGGTAATGGGCGAATTATTCATAAACTGTATAAAGCAATGCTGATGAAGTTGTATCTTTCTGATCCGTTTCCGGACCCTGTTCCCGAATTCCGACTGACGGTTGAACCATTTCCTGAACCAAATGAGACGATTGGTACTGCCAGCTCTGGTGCTGTCGGCTGCGCTGTTTACGGCGACGCAATTCACCTCCCCTAACCCACCTGAAATTACTACTTCCCGCGAGTGGTCCGAATACCTCGGTGGCCCCGACCGCAACCATTACTCTCCGCTCGATCAGATCAACGCTTCGAACGTCAGCAAATTACAAATTGCCTGGGAATATCACTCGAAAGATTCCGGCCAGGTCCAGTGCAACCCCATCATCGTCGAGGGCACGCTGTACGGCGTCACGGCATCGAATCAGATTTTTGCGCTCGATGCCGCGACGGGACAGGAGAAATGGCGGTTTGCCGAATCCAGCCGGGGCGGGGTCAACACGCTCCGGGGAGTGACCTACTGGCGCGATAAAGAGGATCAACGAATTTTGTTTGCCTCCGGCCCCTCGCTCTGCGCTGTCGATGCCCGCACGGGCGTGCTGATTCCCGGTTTTGGCACCAACGGAAAAGCCAGCCTGAAAGCCGGGTTGGGTCCGATGGCCGTGGATAAATTCGTGATTTCCAACACACCCGGCACGGTTTTCGGCGATCTGATCATTATGCCGCTGCGGCTTTCGGAAGCATCGGATGCTGCCCCGGGCTACATCCAGGCGTTCAACGTCCGGACGGGGCAAATTGCCTGGGTGTTCCGGACCATCCCCAATCCCGGCGAATACGGCTACGACACCTGGCCGAAGGATACCTATAAAAACACCAACGTGGGCGGGGCCAACAACTGGTCGGGCATGTCGATCGACCGGAAGCGCGGCATTGTGTACGTGCCGACCGGTTCGGCGGCTTTCGACTTTTACGGGGGAAACCGCAAAGGGCAGAACCTGTTTGCCAACTGCCTGCTGGCGCTGGATGCCAAAACCGGCAAACGGCTCTGGCACTTCCAGTTTGTTCACCACGACATCTGGGACCGCGACCTTCCCGCACCACCCAATCTTGTGACACTTCGGATGAACGGCAAAACCGTCGACGCCGTGGCCCAGGTGACCAAATCGGGCCATGTGTTTGTGTTTGACCGCGTCACCGGCAAACCGTTGTTCCCGATTCGGGAAGTGCCTTACCCCAAATCCGATTTGCCCGACGAACCGACCTGGCCCACGCAACCCGTGCCGACCAAACCGGCTCCCTTTGCCCGCCAGACCATCACCGAAGCCGATTTGAACCCGTATGCCGAAAACCGGGATTCGCTCGTTGCCACCTTCCGGCGTTCGAAAACCGGCCCGTTTCAGCCGTTGGGCAAAACGCCGACGCTCGTTTATCCCGGCCTGGATGGCGGTGCTGAATGGGGTGGAGCCGCCGTCGATCCGGACGGGATTATGTACGTGAATGCCAACGAAATGGCCTGGCTGCTGAGCCTGCGGGATACGCCCAAAGACGAAGAACTGGCGCACCTAAGCCCCGGCGAACGGCTGTATACGGTGAACTGCTCGGTTTGCCACCGCCCCGATCGCAAAGGCAATCCGACCAGCGGCTACCCTTCACTCGTGGGCATCGGCCAACGTCGGGATCGTGACTACGTTCACAAGCTCATTGGCAGCGGTAAAGGCATGATGCCCGGCTTTACGCGCCTGTCGGAAATGGAAAAACAGACGCTGACCGCCTTTTTGTTCGGCGACGAAAAAGTGGAAGCAACCTCCACCAAGCCCGGCAAAAAAGAACCCTACGTCCCCTACAAATTCAATGGCTACACGAAATTTCTGGACAACAAGGGGTACCCTGGCATTCGTCCGCCCTGGGGTACACTGACGGCCATCGACCTCAATACCGGCGAACACCTGTGGCAAAAACCGTTCGGCGAATTGAAAGAACTGACGGCCAAAGGCATTCCACCCACCGGGGCTGAGAGCTACGGTGGCCCCGTCGTGACGGCCAGCGGACTGCTGTTTATTGCCGCCAGCAAAGACGGCATGTTCCGGGTGATCGACAAGAAAACCGGCAACGTCCTCTGGCAAACCGAACTCCCGGCCGCCGGGTATGCCACGCCCAGCACCTACGAAGTCAACGGCAAACAGTACATCGTCATCGCCTGCGGAGGAACCAAATTAGGGACGAAGAAGGGCGATAGTTACGTAGCGTTTGCGCTGCCGTGAAAAGTTTCGGAACCTGGATTACGCAGATTCAAGGATTAACCAGGATATAAAAGACTGCGGTAGCCATCCCAGTTAATCTTTTAATCCGTGTAATCCAAGTTCAGGACGGTTAATCCTTGAATCTGCGTAATCCCAGTTCAAGACGATATTCCCCCGGCGTTTGTCCGGTTCGTTGCTTGAAAACCTTGTTGAAGTGCGAGAGGTTGTTAAAACCGCTCTCGAAACAGACCTCGCCAATGCTACGGTCGCCCGTCAGGAGCTTGCGGGCCTGCGTAATCCGGAATTCGTTGACGAAATCGGTGAAGGTCATCTGCGTCATTTTTTTGAAATACCGGCAAAACGCCGGAACCGTCAGGTTGGCCAGCGAAGCCACCTGCCCAATCGCAATGGGCTGGGCAAAATGGCCTTCGACAAACCTATAAATCCGGTTGATGCGCTCCTGTTCGCGTCCGTTCAGGTCAAGCCCAATCTCCTGTGTGTTCAGTACCTGGTATTCCGTTGAAACGGCGAGTTGCTGAAAAATTGCCAATAGGTTCAGCATCCGTTCGAACGGCGGTAGGCTCACCAGTGCGGCCACCTGCGGTCCTACCCGGCGCTTAGTCTCACCGTAAAATGAAAGCCCGCCGTGTGCCCGGGTAAACAGCCGCCGAATGGCTGCCAATTCCGGTTTTTGCAGAAAAACCTTTCCCAAAAAATCCTCCCGCAACTGCACGACAATTTCCTCAAACTCCCCGACAATACCATGACTGAAATTTAGATGCGGCAGGTTCGGCCCCAAAAACACCAGTTCACCGTCTTCGTACGTCGACACATGGTGGCCGATGTGCCGTTTGCCCCGGCCACGCGGCACATAGACGATCTCATGCTCGGGATGATAATGCCAGTAAACCCAGCAACTGTTCGGTTCGGTATGGTGCATCAGGCGGAACGAACTTCCGAACTCTGGGTCTATTTTTTCAAATTGAGGCTTCATTTTCTTTAAAATCAGTCCCCAATTAACACAAACGACCCTAATCATTCAAAGATTAGATCAATATAGCATCGAAATCAGGCAATGAGACTAAAAATTTACTCAAAAAACCGCCTTACTTTTGCTCTACCTTAGTCATTGCACATCATGAACATCAGTATCGACGAAAAATCGTCTTCCACACCGTCCATTTTCCGAACTCTATTCGTTTTTTTTACCAACCGGCAGGCCCGGGCCGTCGGGCTGGTCTTCACGACCGAGAGCCTGCTCCTGGGCGGTTGGGTGGCGCACATTCCTTATGTGAAGGAGAAACTAGCCCTGACCGATGCGGGGTTGGGCCTGGTTTTGTTTGGCATGCCCGCCGGATTACTGCTCATGAATCCGTTTACGGGCTGGATAATCGCCCGGCTGGGAGCCGCCCGCACCTGTTTCGTGAGTGCGCTGTTTCTGTGCCTGAGCGCTCTGATTCCGATCAATGCTCCGACGGTTCTGCTGATGGCCCTGGGGCTTTTTCTGGTCGGGCTGAGTGCCGCTTTGCTCAACGTGGCCATGAATACGAGCGCAGCCGATGTCGAGCGTGAGCACAACATCCTGATCATGTCGTCGTGCCACGGCATGTGGAGCCTGGGCGGGATGATCGGTTCGCTGCTGGCCGGAACGCTGATTGCGCTGCACGTCAGCCCATCGGTGCACATGCTGGGTGTTTCGCTGGCCTTGCTGGGGCTAACGTTTGTCCTGCGGCCCATCCTGGCTTCCATTCCCGCCCAACCGGCCACCGAATCGTCGGCGGCATTTGTTCGCCCGAACATGATGTTGCTGCTGATGATCATCATCGGCGTAAGTCTGGCCCTCGGCGAAGGGGCCGCCCTCGACTGGAGCGCCGTCTACCTCCACGAATCCACGGGGGCCTCGGGGCAACTGGCGGCTTTGGGCTTTGGCGCTTTTTCGCTGGCCATGACGCTCGGCCGCTTTATGGGCGATGCCATTATTCCCCGGCTGGGGGCTCGCCGGATTTTGGGTTACGGCAGTCTGGTGGCGTCGGCTGGTTTATTGCTGGCGCTGCTGGTTCCGGCTCCCCTGGTGGCGCTGGCCGGTTTTGCACTGCTCGGGGCAGGTTGTTCACTGGGTGCCCCAATTCTGTACAAGGCTTCGATGGGCGTACCGGGCATTCCGGCGGCTACGGGTCTGGCTACCTTTGCCACGTTCAGTTTTGTCGGTTTCTTGGCCGGACCACCCATCATCGGTTTTGTAGCGGAAGCGTACGGACTCACCTACGGTCTGGGTCTGGTTGTGGTCGTGCTGCTGCTGTCGGCGGTTTTAACGCGCAAATTAACCCTATGATTGCTCACCTGGCTATCTGGACCTGCGACCCGGAGAATAATCGAATTGAAATCACGATATGAATACAATACGTATGAAAGCCGCTATTTTTGACATGGATGGTGTGATTGTCGACACCAATCCGCACCACCGCCTGGCCTGGCGTCAGTACTTCGAGCGCTACGGAAAACCGCTCTCCGACGAGGATTTTGTTCAGTACGTGTCGGGCAAACACAACGACGATATCATCCGCCATCTGTTTCCCGACCGGGTGCTGTCCCCGGCAGAATCGAAACAGCTTGCTGCTGAAAAAGAAGCCTTGTTCCGCGCGTTGTATTTGCCCGAGATCAAGCCGGTCGACGGACTGCCCGAATTTCTGCAACTGCTGCGGAAAACCGGCATCCTGACGGCGGTCGGCACTTCGGCCCCGGCCGAGAACCTGGATTTTGTGATGGATGCGCTGCAGTTGCGGCCTTATTTTGACGTCTTGCTCGATGAAAGCAAGGTCAGCCGCCCCAAACCGGACCCCGAAATCTACCGGAAAGCGATGGAACTACTCGGCGTCGAACCGCAGCAGAGCATCATTTTCGAAGATTCGACAACCGGCATCCGGGCCGCCAAAGCCGCCGGAGCCTACGTGGTCGGGCTGGCAACAACGGAATCAGCAGCCGGACTGCTCAGCGTCGGAGCTGACGAAGTGATCCGGGACTTTACCGAACTGACACCGTCCCGGTTTCAGACGTTGCGTTCCCGCTCGATTTCTGCCTGATCGCCCGACAGATTATCACCGGTCCACGCCCTCGTGGACCGGTAATGGATTAAACTATTCAGCCAACGTTATTTCTACCACGCCCAGGTTCGCTTTTTCGCCGTATTTATTGATGGCCTCTGCCTGCGGTAATTTAACCAGGCTGTATTTTTTATTGGTAAGCCGGACGGTTTGATTCAACGCGACCGGTGCTCCGTCAACCACCACATAGCTTACTTTATTCAGGAAGGAAAAAGTACCGCTTCCTTTAAAGTTTTGCGTGTTGAGGTTCACTTTTACATCATTTCCCTTCATGTACAGCTCATTATTTTCCGCCGACCAGAATAATTCCGAGGCATAGAACGTACCAACGATTTTTTTAGAATCCCATTTGGGGATTGTCTGGTTCGATTCAATGGGCCTCATCATTTCCCTGATCCTGTTCCCGGCGACAACCTGGTTAATCTGGCTGTTGAACGGAGTCAGTACGTGGGGTTTTGCCAACAGGCTGGTGGAGTCAAATGCCAGTGCCGAGCCAGTCAGCAGCAAGGCACCTACCGTGTTTACCTTTTTCATCGTATCGCTATGCGTTGTTTGTTTACTCACTATGATGCGATTCGTTGAAAAGGTGGCAGGGACAGGTGCGGTATTTGTCCTTTTTTTTGCCGGATTCTGGTGGTGGGGTAGCTCACGCTCCAACAGCACAGCCGGACGCTCAGCCGCCACCGGAGCCCGCCTGGACTGATTAGCCGTCAACTGTACGACGGGAACAAGGGCCAGATTGAGAACCAGAGCCAGGCCGGCCAGGTCAGTCTTCAGGAAAAATTCAGGAACGGCGAAAACCGGTTTGGCGAATGGGATATGCTTAAACCCGACGGTGTCCATCACCAATGATTGCCGGGGTTGTATCTCAAAATCGTGTAACCGTTTGCGGAACAGCTGATCGATACGCCCAAATCGGTCAGGAAGCAGAAACAGCAGCAGAAAGCGCTTCCATCTACTTTTTTCGTGTACGTTGTTTTGAAGGATTTCCCGAATTTTCTTTCGGGCTCTGGCCAGATGCGACTTGGAAGTACCTTCGCTAATGCCAAGTTCGGCCCCAATTTGAGCATGCGTGAAGCCATCAACGACGTATAGATTAAACACGAGTCGATGGTGCTCCGGCAACAGGTTAATTGCCTCTACCAGTTCAGCTTCTGAGAATGGACGTTCCTGCGGGCCATCGAGTTCCCCGGGAAACTCAACGGAGGGCATCTCATATGCAATCCGGTCCTGGTGGTCCTTTTGTCTTTTTTGCTCCCGGAAGTATTGAAGAGCCCGGTTGACGACAATACGCCGTAACCAGGCTTCAAAGGCACCTTTGTTTTCAAAACTCGCCGATTTATCGATCGCAACCAGAAAAGCATCGTGCGCCAGGTCCTCGGCAACTTGCCGATCGTAGGTATATCGATAGCAAACGCCAATCATTTTGGCAATGCTCTGCCGGTACGTAACCTCCCAAAATTGCTTCATTACATCATTCATCGTGCTAATGATGCTTTTTTGTCAAAGGGTGGCAGTTCGCTAGGTATAAATTGCTTCCGTACCAACAAATTTTCCGCCAGCGCGTGTCAATCACGACTTCCCCGGACAGATTTGTAGCCGTCTTAAACAACCTGGCTGTTTGAAGTGTCATCAGGCTTTTTCACCACCGGGTCGCCGACCGGGTCGCCGGGCAGTACCAAAACCGCATCGCCCAGCCGAATCCAGCCGCCCCGGACAACACGGGCCGTCATGCCGCCGTGGCCGCGCATGGCGTTGTAGCCCCCCGGTCCCAAATTGGTCTCCATCCGGGAGCAGGGATGACATTGGCCGGTAATTTCGAGGATGACCGATTCGCCAATCTGAATGGTCTGCTCTTTCAGCGCCAGCAAATTCAGCCCCGAAACCACCATATTTCTCCGCAGCAAACCGGGATCGAGAACGTCGTGACCGGTCATGGCAGCTACCCCCGGCAGGTGCTCGGCCTGAATCAACGTCACGTGCCGGTTGCCACTCCGACCGCTGTAATGATCGCCGACCAAACCGTTTTTTTCCGATACCTCTACCTCCGTTACGGTTTTCACCGGCTCATTCCGAACCGGTCGGATGCTGATCCACTCGATACGCCCTGGTCTGGGAAAATTTCCCAATAACTGCTTGAATTGTCCTTCCACCTTTTCCTGAATTTGCCCAGGCCGAAGATAAAGCTTTCGTTGGAATACCCCAACCGCCTTGCAGGCCCGAACATCCGGCGTCCGGAATTAAAACCCGGTTTTCCGGCAGTAGCTCCCAATTCGCTTCACCAACTCCTGCTGATCGACAGGCCACCAATTTAAATATTTCAAGACTAGCCCAACAATCACACCCTTTTTCAATATTTCAAAAATCTATTATTTGATTTGATTTTAAAGTGATTTTTTTTAAAAATGTAAAGAATAATCAAAAATTAGTATATTATCAAACCTATTTTATAATAATCTTTATTTATTTAGAGGAATTTACTTCAAAAGTAAACCTAACCTATTTTTCAATTTCACCATTTCTATTTTATGATTAAACATGTACACTTCAATCTTCTTTTACTCCTTCTTCCCTTCCTGAGTTTGGCTCAGCAGAAGCTCGTTCGGGGTAAGGTCATTACCGCTGAAGAACGCACGGCACTGCCCGGCGTGACGGTTTCGGTCAAAGGCAACAACCAGGTGGGTGCCGTGACCGGCGCAGAAGGTGAGTATCAAATCAACGTACCGGCGGGCGCTACCACACTCGTTTTCTCCTCCATCGGTTTCCAGACCCAGGAAATCACCATCGGTGCTCAATCGACCATCGACATTTCGCTAGCCACCGACACCAAACAGCTCTCCGAAGTAGTCGTGACCGCAGTCGGGATTGCCCGTGAAAAAAAGGCGCTCGGCTACTCGGTCAGCACGATCAACAGCAGCAAACTGGCCCAGATTTCGGAACCGGACCCGCTGCGTTCGCTGTCGGGAAAAGTCGCCGGGGTCAACATCCAGGGTTCGGGCGGGGCCGCCGGGGGGGCGACCAACATCACGATTCGCGGCAACTCCTCGCTTTCGAACAACAACCAGCCGCTGTTTGTGGTGGATGGCGTGCCGTTCGACAACTCTTCGTTCCTGACCGACGGCGGAAACCAGGGCGGAGCCAGCTTCACGAACCGGGCCTTTGACCTCGATCCGAACAACATCGAGTCGATGACGGTTCTGAAGGGGGCCGCAGCCGCAGCCCTCTACGGCTCACGGGCAGCCAACGGGGCAATCATCATTACGACGAAAAACAACAAGAAGAAGTCGAAGAAGGGGCTGGAGATTGCCTACAACACCTCGTATTCGTACGAAAAACTCGCCAAAGCGCCGGAATACCAGACCACCTACGGACAGGGTACCGAGTGGGACACGCGCTACGGGGTCTTTGGAACCTGGGGAGCGCCTTATTCCAAAATCGACTCCATCCAGCACCCGCTCGGCGTTCGGCTACCGACGATTTTTCCGGATTTGGCGAATAAAAAAGTCAAATACGAACCCTTCGGTCAGCAGAATTACGAGAATTTTTACGAACCGGGCTACGTGTATGAAAATGCCCTGAGCGTGTCGGGTGGCAGCGAGAAAGCCAGCATCACGGCCGGTTTTTCGCGCACAGCCAACAAGGGGATTGTGCCGGAAAATAAGATCAATCGAACCAGCTTCAACATCGGCGGGAACGCCCAGCTCGATAACGGTTTTTACCTGAATGGCTCGCTGAGCTACGTCAACATCGACCAGCGCTCCCCGCAGTTGACCTCCAGCATCGGGAACGGCCCCTCGGCCATCGAAATTCTGCCCTGGACGCCCAACAGCTACGACCTGACCAATTACCCGTATACCAACCCGCAAACCGGGGGCAGCATATATGACCGCGTCGGGATCGACAACCCATACTGGTCGGTGTTCAACAGTCCGTTCACGAGCAAGGTCGACCGGTACTTTGGAAAATTCACCATCGGCGTCGACGCGCTTCCGTGGCTGAACATTCAGTATACCGCCGGTTTTAACGCCTACACCGACCGTCGGCGGAGTGTCAACGGGAAGAACGGCGAGATCTACCCGAATGGGAACATCACCGATGACAATATTTACCGGCAGGAACTCGACGGCAACCTGCTGATCACGGCCACCCGGGATTTCGGCCCGGATTTCAGCCTGCGGGCCATTGTGGGCAACAACCTCAACCAGCGGATGACCGACCGGCAGGTGGTGTTCGGCGACGGCATCATTGTGCCGGGCATCAACGACCTCGACAACACCCGGATTCAGCAAACGTTCGGCGGCAACCTGATCAAGCAGCGGTTTGTGGCCTTCTTTGGTGACTTCCAGTTGTCGTACCGCAACTACGCCTTCCTGAACGTGGTGGCCCGCAACGACATTTCGTCGACGCTGCCCAAAGGCAACCGAAGCTACTTCTATCCGGGCGTCAACGGCTCGCTGGTGTTCACGGAATTGTTCAAAACCAATCCAGCCATTCTGTCCTTCGGGAAAATCCGGCTGGGTTACGCCGTCGTTGGCAACGAGGCCAGTCCGTACCAGACACAGACGATCTTCAACATCAACCCGCAGTTTACCAGCCCGGCCCCGGTCAACACGACGACGCCCTTCAACGGCATCAACCTGATGACCTACAGCGACCGGCTGGGTAGTGCGACGCTGAAGCCGGAGTTTATTCGCGAGTTTGAAGCCGGCACGGAGCTGCGGTTTTTTAAAGACCGCATCGGCATCGACCTAACGTATTACCGCAAAATCAGTACGTCTCAGATCTTCACGGTCGATGTGGCCCCCTCCTCTGGGTACCTAACGCGGGTGGTTAACCTCGGAAAAGTAAAAAACGAAGGGATCGAGCTGGGTCTGGACATCACACCGGTTCAGTTGTCGAACGGTTTCAAATGGAACATTTACACGGCATTCACCAGAAACCGGAACCTGGTGCTTGACCTTGGCGGGGCGACTGAACTCTTCTACAGCCAGGCCAATGCCACCAACACGATTGGCAGTATGCACATTGTGGGCCAGCCTTACGGTCTGATTCGCGGCAGCTATTACCTCCGCGACGATGAAGGCAACCTGCTGATTAACCCGGCCACCGGCAAAGCCATTCTGGCCGACCGGCAGGGACCGGTGGGAAATCCGAACCCGAAATTCACGATGGGCATCACCAATACCCTGACGTTCAAAGGCTTTACGCTGGGTGCCTTGTTCGACTGGAAGCAGGGTGGTGATCTGCTCTCGGTTTCGGTGGCCGAAATGCTCAGCCGGGGCAACACCCGCGATACCGAAGACCGCAACAAGGTACTGGTGCCGAAGGGAGTTCTGGGCGATCCCAACACCCGGCAACCCATCCTGACGGCCGATGGGCAGAAACAACCGAATAACATCCCGATTTCGGTCAATGAGTTCTTTTTCGGAACGGGCGCATTCAGCGGCAGTCAGGGTACGGCCGATGAGTTCCGGGTGTACGACGCCACGGTTTTCCGGCTGCGCGAAGTGTCGCTGGCCTACCAGATTCCGACCAACTGGATCGCGAAAACGCCCTTTGGCTCGGCTACCATTTCGCTCAGCGGCCGTAACCTGTGGTATAAAGCCCCCAACTTCCCCAAGTACATGAACTTCGACCCCGAAGTGAACTCATTGGGTGCAGGCAATGCCCAGGGCTTTGAGCTGGTAGCGGTTCCGACCACCAAACGCTACGGCGTCAACCTGCGCTTCACGTTCTGATCCGGCGACGCTGATGCGGTTTTCACCATTACGCTTAACGCTTGTGGAAAACCAGGTCAGCCCAGTCGTCAATCATTCGAACCTTTTTCAGTCATTGTTTACCGAAAATTTACCATGAAAAATATACTTAAACTGTTCATCGGGGCCTTTCTGGTGCTCACGTTCAGCAGTTGCAACGAATTCCTGGATATTAATGTCGATCCGAATTCGCCCTCACAACCGTCGCTGGATTTGTTGCTCCCGGCTACACAGGTGTCCATCGGTGTCCACATCGGCGGGGGCGCCACCAACCGCATCGCGACCGTCATCATGCAGCACGCGACCCAGAACGGCCCCAGCCGGTTTGACCTGACCGGGTCGACTTTCCAGACGCCCTGGAACGGCATTTATTCGGAAGCCCTGACCGACCTGGAGATCATCATCCGGGAGGGAACTGCCAAAAATCAGTGGTCGTATGTCGGGATTGCCAAATTGGAAAAAGCCTACATTTACAGTGTGCTGGTCGATCTCTGGGGCGATGTGCCGTTTTCGGAAGCTTCGAAAGGCGACGGCAACCTCAACCCGAAGTTTGAGAAAGGCGAAGACATTTACAAATCCCTGTTCACGATGATCGACGAAGCGGTTGCCGATCTGAACAAAACGCCGTACGTCTCACCGGGCAACGTCGATTTGTTTTACCGGGGCGACCGGCTGAGCTGGATTCGCATGGCGAACAGCCTGAAGCTGAAACTCCTGAATCAGATCCGGCTCGTTCCGGCCGAGCAGGCCCGCGTGAAGCAGGAGATCAACGCCCTGATTGCGGGGGGGCAGTTGATTCTGACCAACACTCAGGATTTTACATTTAAATTCGGCGCGACCGAAACACCCCAAAACCGGCATCCGATCCACATCAGCGATTACCGGGCCACCAAGGATTTCTGGATGGATCAGGGCTTTATGGAACGGCTTTATAACAACGACGACCCGCGTTTGCGGTTTTACGTCTACCGCCAGACCAACAACGCGGGCGTGAACTTTACCCGGACCAGCAACGGCTACGGCGGTCGATATACAGGCGACCCCACCGGCGCACCCGCCGACAACGCCGTTCGGGCGACGTTCGGGATTTATCCGTACGGCGGTTTGTACGACAACAACCCGATCAGCGGTCTGCCGACCACAAACGTTTTCTTAACAAACATGGGCGTCAACAGCCCGGCTAACTTCCGGGTCGTGACGACCTCCGACGGCTCCGGTGCCGGGATTTTCCCGATCATCACGGCTTCGATGGTCAACTTCATTCTGGCCGAAGCTGCCCTTACGCTCGGTACCACAGGTGATCCGAAAGAATACTATAAGAACGCCATTACGCTGAATCTCAACGCGATCAATAGCTTTGTACAGGCGCCTGGCAACTCGGGCACCGTCATGTCGACCACCACGATCACCACCTTCGTCAACGACCGACTGGCGAAATATGACGCGGCCCCGGCCAACGCGAAACTGCGGGAAGTCATGACCGAGAAATACATTTCGCTCTTCGGCAACGGCATCGAATCGTACATCGATTACCGCCGAACCGGCATCCCGACGCTGATGGCCCCAATTTCTCCATTGAATCCGTTCCCGTTGCGGTTTACGTATTCCCAACGCGAACTGAACACCAACACGGCGGCCCCGGCGCAGAACAATTTTACCACCCCGGTTTTCTGGGATTTGTAGGCCGGTGTATAGTTTATAGTCCATAGTTTATGGTTGCTGACGCACTATAAACTAAAGACTATAAACCATAAACTTAGTATCACTAACTACTGAAACGACATGAAATCTTTTGCATACCTCTCTTTACTCCTGGCGGCTTTTGTCATTTCGGACGCCTGCCAAACCAAAGACCCCATTCCGGAGGCTCCGGCTGGCGCAGTAGCTGTTGCGACGGTCAA
Source organism: Larkinella sp. VNQ87 (assembly GCF_049445795.1). Lineage (NCBI taxonomy): Bacteria > Pseudomonadati > Bacteroidota > Cytophagia > Cytophagales > Spirosomataceae > Larkinella > Larkinella sp. VNQ87. The sequence goes on along the minus strand of NZ_JBMSDT010000004.1, from coordinate 142,817 downwards.
CGCCAACAAAGCGTATTTTGATGTGACCAACCTCGCCAATACGGAATTTGAATTTCAGTTGAGCGGGGAAGATTTCGGCCAGGGCGTCGGCGTCAAAGCCATCGAGGTCTGGGTGGGACTAAACAGCCCGAAAGTTACGCTGACCGCTTCAATGACGGCCTGTGGCAACGGCGTCGGTTGTTTTTATCCATCGGGCTCACTCGCTCCCCTGCCCAGCCGCCTGACGGCCAATGATAAACTGTGGAAGACGTTCTCGACCTTACCGACGACGGTGACGATCAAAGCTTCCGAAGCCGCAGCCGCCGTGGGTGTTGCGCCGACCAGCCTGGTGCTGAACGATACGTTCCAACTGAAATTTGTGGTGCAGACCAACGACGGTCGGCGGTTTGACGCCTTCCACGACGGGATTTGTGACGAAACCCGGGGGCAGGTCGGCGATTGTCGGCTCGTGATCCGGGTCGATAACAAAAAGGCGCTGTATCAGCCGTTGAAATAAATGCAGGATGGGCTGGATACAAGTTACTGGATACTAGATTTTCCACTATCAAGCATCCAGCATCAAGTATCCAGCATCCAGTATTTTCTCACCAAAAAACTGTATCTTCATCAGCAAACAGAGTGTCGTACCGGGCTTGTACCGGTACGGCTTTTTCTGCTTTCTTACCTAAACTATGAATACTCACGCAACCCGGTTGACCACCCTCGCTCTCAGCTTTTTCGCACTCAGCCTCCAGGCCCAATCCACCCTGACCAAGGAACAACAGGCGGTTTTGGCTGGTCTGGAAACTAAATCGGCCCACTACGGCACCCTGTCGAAACAGATCTGGGAGTGGGCTGAAGTCGGTTATCAGGAGCAGAAAAGCTCGGCTTTGTTGCAGGACGAACTGACGAAAGAAGGATTCTCGGTCAAAGCCGGAGTAGCAGGGATTCCGACGGCATTTGTCGCCACGTTCGGCAGCGGAAAGCCGGTCATCGGCATCCTGGCTGAATACGACGCCCTTCCGGGCATTACGCAGGATGCTGTTCCGGAACGAAAACCGCTGGAGACGAAAAAAGCCGGTCATGCCTGTGGGCATAACCTGTTCGGACCCGGTTCGGTGGCAGCCGCCATTGCGGTTAAAAACTGGATGCAGAAAACCGGCCAGAGCGGGACCATCCGGCTGTACGGCACCCCAGCCGAAGAAGGCGGCTCGGGCAAGGTGTACATGGTTCGGGAAGGACTTTTCAGCGATACCGACGTAGTGCTGCACTGGCATCCCGGCGATCGTAACGGCGCGGACCCGTCGACTTCGCTCGCCAACATTACTGCCAAATTCCGGTTTCGGGGCATTTCGGCCCACGCGGCTGCCGCACCGGATCGCGGGCGGTCGGCCCTCGACGGCGTGGAGTCGATGAACTTCATGATCAACATGATGCGGGAACACATTCCGTCGGACACCCGAATTCATTACGTCATTACAAAAGGCGGGGAAGCGCCCAACGTCGTACCGGATTTTGCGGAAGTCTATTATTACGTCCGGCACCGCAACCGGGCGGTGTTGCAGGATGTCTGGAAGCGCATGGTCAAAGCCGCCGAAGGAGCCGGTTTGGGCACCGAAACCAAGATGGAATACGAGATCATCGGGGGCGTCTACAACCTGCTGCCGGTGGCTTCCCTGGCCAAAGTGATGCACAAAAACCTCAGTATGGTCGGTGGAGTGACCTACACACCGGAAGAGACAAAATTTGCCGAAAAGCTGGCCGAAACCTTCGGAACCTCGTTTGGCTCGATCCGGAAACCGGGGGAAGCCGCTGCGGTTTCGCCGTTCTCGAACAACGATTTGCTCGGCAGTGCGTCGACGGACGTAGGCGACGTCAGTTGGGTGGTGCCCACCGTCGGCCTGTCGACGGCAACCTGGGTGCCCGGAACAGCGGCCCATAGTTGGCAGGCCGTGGCGTCGAGCGGAACGAGCATCGGCGTGAAGGGCATGATGGTGGCGGCTAAAACCCTGTCACTGACGGCTATCGACCTCTTCAAAAACCCGGCGCTGATTCAGCAGGCCCGCACCGACTGGGAGCAGGCCCGGGGCACCAATTTCACCTACGAAGCCCTGCTCGGCAACCGAAAACCGGCGCTGGACTACCGGAAGTGACGGGTTGTTACACAGAGTTTATCAGCGGAAATCAGGGTTAATCAGAGAAGCCTTTGATAACCCCTGATTTCCGCTGATAAACTCTGTGTAACAACCCTAAACACTCTTTAGAAAATAAATCGTACTTTGCAGGCTGAATTCGACCCACGGCTAACCGTCTCGGATTCAGCTAATTTTTTCTTGAGCAAATCTATTTTTATTCCTATTGACTATGAGCGAAGTAGCCACCCGATTTAAGCCCGGCGTCGTAACGGGCGAAGGCGTCTCCGAAATTTTCCGTCATGCTAACGAAAACGACTACGCCCTTCCGGCGGTGAACGTTGTCGGGACCAATTCCGTCAATGCTGTCCTGGAAACGGCCAAAGCCGTGAACTCGCCGGTGATCATCCAGTTCTCGAATGGGGGTGGTATTTTTTACGCGGGCAAGAGTCTTTCCAACGCCAACCAGCAAGCGGCCATTGCGGGCTCGATTTCGGGAGCGCTGCACATTCATAATATCGCCGAACTCTACGGCGTTCCGGTCATTCTGCACACTGATCATTGCGCCAAAAAACTGCTGCCCTGGATCGATGGGTTGCTGGAAGCCGGGGAGCGCCATTTCGACCAGACCGGCAAACCGCTGTTCAGCTCACACATGCTCGATCTGTCGGAAGAACCTATTGAGGAAAACATCGAAATCAGCGCCAAATACTTCGAGCGGATGGCGAAAATCGGCATGACGCTCGAAATCGAACTCGGCGTGACCGGTGGCGAAGAAGATGGCGTGGACAACTCCGACGTGGATGACTCCAAACTCTATACGCAGCCCTCAGAAGTGGCTTACGCTTACGAAGAACTGTTGAAAATCTCCCCGAACTTCACGATCGCGGCTGCGTTTGGAAACGTACACGGTGTTTACAAACCGGGGAACGTGAAGCTGTCGCCGATCATCCTGAAAAACTCACAAGATTTTATCCAGGAGAAATTCGGAACAGGTCCGCTGCCCGTGAACTTCGTGTTCCACGGCGGTTCGGGATCGAGCCGGGAAGAAATCCGGGAAGCCATCAAATACGGGGCCATCAAAATGAACATCGACACCGATATTCAGTGGGCCACCTGGGACGGCATCAAAAATTACTACGAAGCCAACCGCGACTACCTGCAAGGCCAGCTTGGCAACCCGACGGGCGCCGATGCCCCGAACAAAAAATACTACGATCCGCGCGTCTGGCTCCGGAAAGCTGAAGAAAGTGTCGTAGAACGCCTGAAAGTGGCTTTCGAAGACCTGAACTGCGTCAATCGCCTGGCGTAATCGTATCCACGGACTTTAGTCCGTATGAGCTAGTACAACCTTTGAGTTAATCCTCACACGGACTTAAGTCCGTGGGTACGACGGAAGCGCTGCCTCATTCGAGAGCAGCGCTTTTTTTTGTGCTTTCCGGTTCCAACCTGACCGTTCCCTCATTCGTCGGTTAAGCCATTTCTTTCGCCCGGCCAGCTTACCTTTTCATCTTTTGGAAAATCGTTTCTTACAAAACCGCCAGTTTCCGAGTGCAACTTTGAATCGTCAACCGACTAACGGGAAAGCCGAAAACCGTTCACAGAGTAGGCATGTTCAATTTTATCAATCACAAATCACACCATGAAAAAGGTAAAAAACACAGCCGCCGGGGCCATGACAGCCCTGACGAAAACCCAGGCTCAGAGCGTTCTCGGGGGCGTCGATTGTCCGGACCTGCGGGTCAACACGGGCGCCATGAAAATCAATGACGTGCTGATGAAAATCCACGCTGGTTCGATGAAAATCTGAGCACCGGACCACCCCAGGTCTCTTTTTTTATTTTCAATTCATTCCTTTCTAATTTACACACTAATATGAAAAAGCAAGTTTCAAAACTGACGTTCAAGACCGACAAAATTGTCCCGCTGTCAAAATCACAGGCCCAAAACGTAGCCGGGGGACGGCCGCAGCTCATTTCTCGCGATATCTGCGGCAGCAATACGCCCGGTTGTCCGGTAAAAATTTAAGGTAACAGGCGGATCATCGGGGATGTTCGACCGTGAACCGATGACCTCCTTCACTTTTATTGATCAGAAATCATGAAAAAGCAACTGTCAAAACTGACGCTCAAAACCGACAAAATCGTCGCCTTATCGAAAGCACAGGCCCAGCAGGTGGCCGGGGGACGGCCCGCTGCGGCTACCAAATACGCCAACGGCCAGTACTGCCCGACCAGCCTCTGAGGGTCCGGTTAAAATCTAATCGGCCCGGTCGATTCTTCAGGCAGCATCTTAATCAGGTGCTGCCTGATTTCAATAGCCTTGAATACCAGCCAACAACAACGCCATGAATACACTTCTCCCCCATCCGACTTCCGAAATAACCGGCTTATTTGACCGGGTATATCGGCACATCCGGCAACTACCCACCGACGGTAACGTGTCGCTCCTCGGCGGTCAGATGGGCTACGCGTTGCTGGAAGCGTACGCACAACAGCAGTTGGGTGAAACCGACAACACCCGGCTTTGGGAACGCATCTCGACCAGCCTGGCAGCCATTCAACAGGGCGAACTGATGCACTCTTTTGCCAATGGCATGGCCGGAGTAGCCTGGGGTTTTCTGCACCTGGACAACCAGGGATTACTGCAAGACGACGAACTGGATGCCCAGGACATTGTGGCCGATCTTGACGAACCCTTGTTTGACCTGTCGATGGAGCTGATCCTGGAAAACGAATACGACTACCTGCACGGCGGTTTGGGGGCGGTTTTGTATTTTTTGGAACGCCAGCCCTCAACCACGCGGACCTATTACCTCGAACACCTGGTGAAAGCCTTGTCTGATACCGCGATCCGATTTCCGAACGGTGATATCACCTGGCCGTTTGATGATTTCGGTCGCCGGACTGCCAACCAGCCGCCCCTCTACAATCCGGGTTTGTCACACGGCACGGCCAGTATTGTCTGCCTGCTTTGCCTGCTGTATGAACAAGGTCTGGCGCGCCCGCAATGCGATGAATTGATTCGTGGGACACTGCAATGGATGTGGAACAACCGCAACCGGTCGGGGCAAACGGTTTTTCCGACGGTGGTGCAGGAACCGCGCCAGGATCAGGACAGCCGACTCGGCTGGTGTTACGGCGACCTGGGCATTGCGCAGGCTTTCTGGCAGGCCGGGCGAACCCTCGGAAACGCCTGGTGGCAACTTATTGCCCAGGAGACGATGCTGCGGGCCGCCGACCGCCGGGATCTTCGCGACTGTCATATCTACGACGCTGGCATTTGCCACGGAGCCGCCGGGATCACGCACCTGTTCCGCCGGTTTGCCCAACGAATGCCCCACCCCGTTCTGACCGAAACCGCCGATTACTGGATGCGACAGACGCTTCGGTACGCGACTCCAGCACCGAACGAAGATGTTTTTCAGGTATACAGCCTTGAAAGTGGTCAATTCGAATCGAACCTCGGTTTGCTCGAAGGCGAGTGCAGCGTCGGACTGGTGTTGCTGGCCGAACTGGGCGTGCCTAGTCACTGGGACCGGTTTTTACTGCTCTCCTGACGCAACTTGTCGCTGGATAAAAGCCCCGCCGAACTGCCAGCTATTTACCCGAAACCGCCCGTTATGGGTTAGCACTGGCCGAACCGGGTCGCTCCGCATTACCTTTAATGCAAATCCATTACGACCGAATATCACACCATCCTGAACGTAGGGCTACTTGCGTCTTGGCCTGCTTACACGCTGTCGTTTAAGCGGAATGCTCCGATAACAACAACCCGATGAACAACTCATGGCAACGTCTTCTTTCCCAACGGCTTTTGTCCGTGTTCCGCTGGCCGGACACGCCCTCCTGGATCAGCTCGATTGGTCGACCATCGCGCAATTGATTCAGGCACCCCGGTTTCTGGAAGCTTTGTACATTGCCTCGCCCGCCCTGTACGACGAAGCTCGAAAACTCGACCTGAACCCAGACCTCGAACCGAATGAGAAAACCAGGCGAGTGCTCTATTCGCTGATCAAATATTTGTCGCGTTACGCAAGTCGCTGCACGCCATTTGGCCTGTTTAGCGGTTTTTCGACCCTGCCTATCAGCGCGGCCCCGACACAGGTCCGGATTGAGCCGGCGAAAACCCTCCGGAAAGTAACCCGGCTTGACATGAATTACCTCTGCGCACTGGCGCAGGACCTGGAGAAACACCCGGCTATTCAGCCTTATCTCCGTTTTTTTCCCAATAGCAGCCTGTACACGGTTAACGGCCAATACCGCTACGTGGCCTACCGCTACGAAGAAAATCGCCGGGTTCACCACCTGACGGGCGCGGAGCAAAATGAATACCTCGACGGAATCCTAACGCTGGCCCGCACGGGCGCGACAATCGATCAGTTGGCCGTTTCGCTTTGTACCGACGAGATTTCGGAGGAAGACGCCCGGGCGTATATTGGGCAGATTCTGGACGCTCAGTTGCTGGTCAGTGAACTCGAACCGGCGCTCACCGGCGACGATTTTCTGGCGCAGATCATCACCACCCTGCAAACAATTTATCAGCCGCATCCGGATGCCGAACTGGCTGAACTTCTTGCGTTGTTGACAGAGATCCAAACCGATCTGAAAGCCCTGGAGCAGACGGGCAGCGATTATTCGACGGAGAAATACCAGGCTATTGAACAGAAAATCAGTCGGTTATCAACTCCCTACGACCGCAAAGTTTTGTTTCAGGTCGACGCCTATTTGCCCCAAACCGAAGGCCAGTTGAACAAAGGCCTTCTGAACAAACTGATTTCAAAAATTCCAACCCTGCTGAAGCTGGTCCCACCCGGTCAGCCGACGCTCGACACGTTTCGGAATCAGTTTCTGGAAAAATACGAGGAAGAAGAAGTGCCGCTAGTGGTGGTGCTGGATCCCGAAATGGGCCTTGGCTATCCGGCGGGGCAGGCCGGAGCCGATATTTCACCCCTGATCGAAGGCATCGGGACTGGCTCCTCCGATGACAGTGAGCAGGTTAGTATTCCGTCCGAACACCGTTACCTGTTTCAGAAAATCGCCGAAGCCCAGGTGACAGGCGCGTACGAAATTGAGATTCAGGAAGATGAGTTACGGAATAGCGAAGCCAGACAAACCGCCCTGCCGCTGACCAACTCAGCGATGTTTTCCGTAATTCGGGAAGCCGGTCGGGAAAAGCTGGTGTTGAACAATTTCGACGGCATGACCGGTACCTACCTGTTGGGGCGTTTCGGCCATACCGACCCCTCAGTTCTGGAGTTGATGCGTGACATCAGCCGGGCCGAAGACGAAGCCCGGCCCGATCTGATTTTTGCCGACATTGTTCACCTGCCCGAAGCCCGAACGGGAAACATCATCATTCGCCCGCAACTGAAAACGTACCAGATCCCGTTCCTGGGAAAAGCCTCCGCCGATCCCGAACACACCCTTCCGGTGACGGATTTGATGGTACGGATGGAAGGCCAGACCATCCGGTTGCGGTCCAAATCCCTGAATAAAACCATCATTCCGCGCCTGTCGAACGCTCACTATTACGGACATCCGGACTCGCTGGACCTCTACCATTTTCTGTGTGACGTTCAGACGCAGCACCAGCGGACGACGCTCTCCTATTTCATCGGCAGCGCCAGCAAGGTTTTTCTGTTTGTGCCACGCCTGGTGCTCGATACGCTGATTTTGTCGGAAGCGCAGTGGCATTTCCGCGATTCGCACGTAAGGATGCTGGTAGCGGCTTTCAAAAAAGGCAACAACCCGGAACTCATGGGTGAACTGGGCCGCTGGCGGACGCAGTACCGGATTCCCCGGTTTATCAGTCTGGTCGACTTTGACAACGACCTGTATGTCGATCTCGAAAACCCGTGTCTGGCTGAGACGTTTGTCAACGAAATCAAATCCCGACCTTCGTTCACAATCAAGGAGTTTCTGTATCGCGCCGACTCGGCCGTAGTCGAATCGGATCAGGGGTGGCACACGAATCAGTTCGTCGTAGCTTTCCACCACCAGCTGGAAAAACCGGTAAACACACGGATTACTTCTAGGAAACCGACTCAGGATCAAGCCGTTCTGCGCAAATTCATCACCGGATCGGAATGGCTGTATTACAAGATTTACACGGGAATCAAAACCGCCGAAAAGCTGCTGACCGAGGTAATGCTGCCGCTGACCGAGCGCATCAAAACCGCCGGTTGGATCGACGGATTTTTCTTCATCCGGTATGCCGACCCCCATCACCACATCCGGTTCAGGTTTCATTTAACCGACACTCGGTTTACGGGCGAGGTCATCCGCGAACTGCACGACGCGCTGGCCCCTTACCTGGCAAACCGGAGCATCACGTCGGTGGTGACCGATACCTATAACCGCGAACTGGAGCGATACGGTTCTAATTCGATTCAAGCCGCCGAAGCGTTTTTTCACGTCGACAGCCACGCAATTCTGCAATTCCTGAGTCAGATCGAAGGCGAGGGGGGCGAAGAATGCCGCTGGCGGTTTGGCCTGAAAATGACCCACGAGCTGCTCGACTCATTCGGTTTCGACTGGCCACAACGGATCGGCTTTACCGAACAACGCGCGGCCTGGTTTGGCAAGGAATTTGGCTACAACCCGGCGCAGAAAAAGCAGTTGGATGGTCGCTACAAAGCCATTGAAACCGCCCTGCTGGAAACGCTGGACGAAACCAACGACGAGCACCGGTTTTTCTACGACCTCTGCCACGAACGCACGGAATGGCTGCACCCGATGATCAGCCATTTCCGGTCGTTACACGAGCAGGGCGCGTTGACAATGCCCCTCGATGATTTGCTTAGCAGCCTGATTCACATGACGATCAACCGACTGTTCCGGAGTCGGCAGCGGCTGGTGGAGTACGCCATTTACTTCCAATTACATAAGTATTACCGGATTACCTACGGTCGGATGAAGCACGCCCGCCCGGCTTTACTTGATCCGTCTGTTTCCGTCACCTCTTTGCTCGTTTAACCCGTTATGAGCGCATTTCTGAAAACCGTATTTGGTGGCAAAATGAGTCCTTACAGCCTAGTCGACCGGTTTCCGTACGTTCAGCAGGGCGCGATGATGGATTGCGGGCCGACCTGTCTGGCGATGGTTTTCCAGCACTACGGTGTCTCGGATGCCAAGCATGTGCTGACCAAATTGTCGGACATATCGCAGGAAGGTTCAAGCCTGTACACACTGATGGAGGTGGCCGAAAGTTTTGGTTGCAAAGCCGAAGGTTACGAACTGGATTATCCGTACCTGCAACAGATTCAATTGCCCTGCATTGCCCATTACGAAGGCCAGCATTTTGTGGTCGTCTACGAAGCTACCGATACCTTCGTTCGGGTAGCCGACCCGGCTTTCGGCAAGGTGAAATATTCCCGGGAAGAATTTCAGAACAAGTGGAGCGGCATTGTGCTGGAGCTGAAACCGACCGAGGAATTTTACAAAAACGAGGAGTTGACGGAAGCCATTCAGCAGCAGAAAACTGAGAAAAAATCCATTTTCCAACAGTTGTATTTACCGATTTTGCGGGAAAACAAGAAGGTGCTGGGCGAGATTTTTCTTTTCTCCCTCCTGCTCGAACTCGTCGGGCTGGTGTTGCCGCTGTTTACGCAAACGATGCTCGACAATGTGCTGGTGAATCAGAACAGAAAGCTCCTGATCGGGATTCTGGCGGGGTTAATGCTGGTGTTTGTCGTGCAGGTGGTACTGACATACACCCGCAGCATGTTGATGGTGCATTACCGGTTTCGGTTCGAGATGGACTTCATGACGAAGTTTTTCGACCGGATGATTTCGCTGAAACAAAAGTACTACGACAACCGCAAGCGCGAGGAGTTCATGGCGCGGTTTCAGGAAGGCATCGGCATCCGGCAGTTTACCAATCCGGTCATCATCCAGCAGTTCCTGGATGTGTTCTTCATGCTGATTTACTTCCCAATTCTGTTCTGGTTCAGCCGCTTACTCGGAACCATCGCCCTGAGTTGTTTTGTGGCTTACGGCCTCACGACGACGTATTTCATTCCGATCATCAAGAATCTGCGCTCGAAAGTTTACCACAAAAACCAGGCGTCGCTGGGCGGTTTTCTGGATGCCTTGCTCGGGATCAAAACCGTGAAGTTGTTGTCACTGGAAAAATATAAACTGGTTCGCTGGAAGCACCTGCACCGCGAGTCCATCAACTCGGTGATGCAGGACGAACAACGGCAGATTCTGATCAATTCGCTGCAAAAACTTATCTTCATTTTTAGCCAGGTGGCGGTTTTCTGGGTGGGCGCGTACGAAGTCTTTACCGGACAACTCAGCATCGGGCAATACATGGCCTTCACGTCCATTTTCATGACCGTCATGAACGCTGTCAACAGCGTTAGTGCGCTCTGGATGATGGTCACGCAGGTGAGCGTTAGTTTCGAAAAGATCAATGAGATTTTCCTGGAAGAACGCGAAGAGACAAATTACCAGGCAACAAACAACAGCTTTTCCGCCGGTCGCATCCGGCTCGAAAATGTCTCGTTCCGGTATAACCAGCGCGATGAGAAATACATTCTAAAGGACTTGAACTGCGAAATCCGGAAAGGCGAACGGATTGGCATTGTCGGACGTAACGGGGCCGGGAAATCGACCTTCGTAAAGCTGCTCGTCAACCTCTACCCGGATTACGAAGGCAAGATCTGGTGCGACAACCAGGAGATGCGGACCATTCACCCGAAAGTGCTGCGCAACCACGTTTACCTCTTCCCGCAGGACACCTACGTGTTCAACGACACCATCAAGGAAAACATCCGCTGCGCCAACCTCTCGGCCACAACCGAGCAGGTGGTGGAAGCCGCCCGACTGGCCGATCTGCACCCGTTTGTCAAGAGCACCCACCTGGGTTACAACCAGATGGTCGGCAACTTCGGCAGCAACCTGTCGGGCGGTCAGGTGCTGAAAATCGGGTTTGCCCGACTTTTTGTCACCAATTCCGACCCCGACATCATCATCCTGGACGAAGCCAGCAGTGCCCTGGACGTGGAAACCGAACGACGGATTCTGAACAACATCTACGAACGCTACGCGGGTAAAACCATCATTTCGATTGCCCACCGGCTGCATACGCTCAAAGCCGTCGACCGGATTCTGGTGTTCGATCAGGGCACCATTACCGAACAGGGAAGCCATTCGGAACTGCTCGACAAAGGCGGTATTTACTACGAATTTATGAAAACCTACGTGGAGTAACTTAGTAATCCATGAACACGATTCTGCACGATCTGAACGAAACGCAGTACGAAGACCTGTATCACGTCGACGACGCTCCGCTGGCCGATTTGCGGGTTAAAGCCCTGCGCCGGATGGGCTGGTGGGCGGTTATGTTGGTGGCCGCCGGGATTACGCTCGGCTTTGTGCTGGTCCTGCCCGATACAATACCGACCTCCTTCATCCTCAAGTCGGAACGAGCGGAAGAGATATATCGATTTCCCTCCACGGTGTACATCGAACGGCTGTTTGTCAAGCCGGGCCAGAAAGTGAAAACCGGGGATGTGCTGCTCGAACTGAGCGCTCCGGACATTGCCGCTTTGACGCAGGAACTGGCTTCGGCCCGGGCGAATGTTGCCACGTTCAAACGCTTCCGGACGGCTTCGGCCACCCACGAACGATCCGTGATCGACGTCAACATCCGGCGGTTGCGCGAAGACATCGCCCTCAAGGAGTCACAAGTACTGATGAACGAGCAGAAGTGGGCCGCCGAATCGGTCCGGCTGGCGTACGACGTGCAGGAAACCGCCCGGCTTCTAACCATCAACCGGCAGTTTTACAAGGACGGTGATATCAGCAAAAACGACCTGAACGCCATCGAAGCCAACCAGGTACGGGCCAAAAGCGCCTATGACGTCGCTTACCAGAACTACCTCGACACGCGCAGCACGCTCAAGCGCCAGATGACGGCCCAGCAACTGGAAATCAAGGCCCTGGAAAACCAACTGGCGAAAAGTACGGTCGATCTGCAACTGGAAGATGCCCAATTAAACACCGCGCTGGCGACCACCCGCAGACGCATTGAAGGCGCTTATGGCACCTTCGAAATGACCGAAAACAACCATTTGCGACTCAAAGCGACCCGCAACGGCACGGTTTCGTTCGTCTTCGAGGGCGACAAGGAAGCCCTGGCCGGATCGATTTTGCTCAAGCTAATTTACGAAGATGCCCCCCTCTATGCCCACACGCAGGTCAACTCCTCCCAAATCGGCAAAATCCGGGAGAGTCAGTCGGTCGTGCTGAAAGTGGACGCTTACCCGGTTTACGAATGGGGCCCGGCTTACGGAACCGTCAGCAATGTGTCGTTTACGCCCGACGAAAAGGGCCAGTTCAACGTCCAGATTCGGGTGACCGATGAAGCGCATCTGAAACGGATGCTCCGGATCGGGATGCGGGGGAAAGCCGACGTGATCACCGACGAACGGACGGTTTTTGGGCACCTGTTCCGCAAGTTTCGAAAAACCGTGAGTACAATGGTAGACTAGCAAAGCCAGCTATCAGATTGACAACAGGCTAAGACTATTTCGCAGCTTGTTTCCTCAAACATCCTGGTCAGAATGCATTTATTTTTGCCTGTTTATTCTCAACTTGAACAGAATCGCGAATCTCTAAAAACTAACCAAGATTTTGCCGTTAACTTACTAGATGGTGTAGCACTCCAACACGTTTATTGCGTATCTTAAGCAGACTACTCGAAGCGTGTTATGAAAACTTTATCGTTATTATCCGGGACGCTCAATTTAGTGTCTCTCTCCCGCCGGTTTACTACCACAAAAACGTGTCCTTATTGCGGACGTGATCAATCAGCGGCCGAACGCATTCCCCGTTCGATGCTAACCCGCATCTTACTTTTTTTCACGACCAACCGTTCTTATCGCTGTCAGGGCTGCCGGAAAACCTTTATAAAAATAGGCAGTGACTGATCTTAACCAAACTCGGTAAGCCAGTTTGGTTATTGCCTTTTATTAATCATACCGTGACCGTTTCAACAACTGGTTATTTAGAAAAAAGGCGTATATAGCCAGACAATTTATTTCTGATAATACCACAAAAGCCTGATTTTATCTCAGGCTTTTGTAATGAATTTGTGCCTTTTCAAACCCGGAGTTATTTTACATAAGGTAACTTCCGTGGAATGGTGTAGACATCCGTTTGCCGCCCATCGATGTACCGAAAACGTTGCCCGTCGAAAAAACCGTCTTCTTCAAGCATGATCCGAACGGTTTTCTTCCATTCGGAAATCTCGACGGCGGCATTCAATTCAATTGAGTAGGCTGTATTCGGTAGCAACGGATAATCGCCTGAGCCCGGAACGCCCTGCTGCTGGTCCCACAGCCCGATGGTCGGGCCAGCCGCGTGGCCGTGAACGCCAATCGGGTGTGTGTAGATAGTTCCTTTAATGCCTTCTTTCTTCGCCTGTTCCAACGCTTCCAGCAACAACTGGTTACCGGTTTTTCCGGCTTTGTAGCGCTCGGTCAGAATATCCTGCAAGCGGTTGCCCTGCTGAAAGGCCTTGCGGATGGCCTCTGGTACCTCAGTTTCGCCGGGCCGCAGGACGTAGGCGTGTTGCTGCTGGTCAGTATTCAGCCGCAAATACGTAATGCCGAAGTCGACGTGCAGCAGATCGCCGGGCATGATCACCTGGCCGGTGGGTCGTTTGGAGAACGTACGCAGGTGCTCAAACTCCTGTTTATCCGCCCGTTGCACATCGACGGTCGGGTGAAACCAGGTCTCCAGGCCCAGGTCGGTAATCCGCTGCCGGAACCACCAGACCACATCGTCGGTGGTCGTCACGCCCGGCTGGATCACCTGCTCCGAAAAGCCTTCCTGAATAATTTGGTGCGACAGTCGGCAAATCAATGGGTAAACCGCCATCTCCTTCTCAGTCCGGGTTTCAAGCCAGCCGACTGCCAGCCGTTCGGCCGGAACGACCCGCTTTTGGTACTCGACCGGGAGTTTTTCCAGAAATTCGCTGTGTTCGGTAAAGGTCAGCCCGTCGGCGTGGGCGTAGTTTTTGGAAAAGTTCAGGCCAATCTTCTTCGGTTTCCGGTCCTGAATGATTTTGACCAGCGCTTCCCACTGATTGGGCCGCACGTCAATGTCCCAGGCACCTTTGAGCAGATTGCCCACATCGTAGCGGGCGATGGCCAGTTTTTCCAGTTCTTTTCCCTCGCCCGAGTCGTAAAAAACGAGGATCGTCCGGCGTCGGGCCGAGAGCCAGGTGCTGGGCAGCATGGTTTTCAACACCGGGTCTTCGTTGTATTCCCGCGAGATCAGCACCCAAAGGTCGATGCCTTCCCGGCGCATCAACTGCGGCAACAGATTGGTAAACCGGTCTTCGAGAATTTCATCCACGACCCGCGCCCGCTCGCGTTCGGTCAGAATGGCGGAGGGCGAAAGCGGCTGGGCGGTAGCGCCCGTCAGGATCAGCAAAAGTAAAAACAGCAGGCAGTAACGGTGGAGCATAGTTGATGAAAAATGTTATAATTTCTTAAAAATACGGTTTTTTCAACCTGAGCGGGCAACCGGAAGCCTTATTTCCGCATCTTGCCCATAAAACCGGCCAATCTCGCCGTTCGTCCGGTTGCCAGTAGCGCAAACCGGCAAAATTTGCTAGCTTTCTTCCTGACTATACAACCTGCCACCATGAACCGTCTGTTTACGCTCCTGATCGCGCTTAGTTGTCTGCAAACGGGCCTGGCCCAGGGCATCCGGGGAACGATCAAAACCGCCCAGGGCGAGGTCCTCCCCTACGCAGCCATCGTTGTTAAAGGCACTTCCAACGGGACCATTACCAATGCCGAAGGACGTTATGAAGTCGCCCTAAAACCGGGCAAACACACCATTGTGTTTCAATACCTTGGTTTTCAGGCGCAGGAAAAAACCGTCGAAATCGGCAGCGGCTGGGAGACCATCGACGTAACGATGCAGGAGCAGGCATATCGTCTGGAAGAAGTGCAGGCCCGGCAAGGGAAGGAAGACCCCGCCTACAGCATCATGCGCCGGGCCATTGCCAAAGCCCGGTACCACGAGTTGCAGGTGATGAGCTACACGGCCCGCGCCTACACCAAAACCTCCTTTACAGTGACCGACCTGCCGATGCAGTTTATGTACCGGAAACAGCTGAAGGAAGCGGAAAAAGAAGGCTTTAAGATCGGCGTGCCAATGCTGTACGAGTCGGTTTCGGAAGTGACGTTCAAACAGCCCAACACCTACCGGCACCGGATTATGGCGACCCGGAATTCGTTGGGTGATAACGTGTCGGTCAGCGATTATTTCCTGACCAGTTTCTACCGCCCGGAGGTCAACAACGCGGTGTCGCCCCTGTCACCGAAAGCCTTTGCTTATTATAAATTTGAATACCAGGGCACGTTCAGTGAACGCGGCATTGACGTGAGCAAAATCCGCGTGACCCCGAGAGCCTACGGCGAGGGCGTTTTCCGGGGTACCATTTTTATCATCGAAAACAGTTGGGCGATCCACAGCCTGCAACTCGAAACTCGCAACCCGCTGGGCTTCGACATCAAAATCCGGCAGGTCTACAGCCCCGTACAAAACGTCTGGTTACCCGTCAACCAGCGGTATGATCTGGAAGGCCGCATCATGGGAGCCGCCGGGGAAGCGCATTTTGTGATCAATCAGACATTCAGCAAGTTGCAGGTCAACCCGGCGTTTGTGGAAGAGGTTAAAATTATTGATGAGAAGCTGGAAAAACCGACGGTCAAATTGTCCAACAAAGACATCAAAGGCCAGAAGTTGGAAGACCGGATTGCCCAACAGAAGGAATACTCGGCCAAAGATTTCCGGAAGCTGCTGAAAGAATACGAAAAACAGGAGTACCAGGAGAAGAAGGAGCGCAAGGAAGAAGTCGAGGTGTCGCGCAACGATTCGACGATCATCGACTCGCTGGCCAAAAAGCGCAGCAATGCCTACTGGGATTCGCTGCGAGCGGTTCCGCTGACGACGGCTGAGATGAAGAGCTACGTGAAGCGGGATAGTTTGCAGATTGTTCGGAAAATCGAGGTGCAGAAAGACAGCACCAAAGCCGCCAAAGACTCGACGCGAAAAAACCGGGCCAGCAAGACCTTCCAGCCGGGTCAGTTGATCGGGGGTAATACCTGGAATTTCAGCAAACGAACGGCCCTGACCTGGGACAGCCCACTCGAAAAAATTTACTACAACACCGTCGAGGGCTACACTTTCGATCTGGGGCTCCGGCTGCGGTATCACCTCCGAAAACCGCAACGCGACTCGACCCGCCGACGGGAAGCCTACAAGCCCACGCCCAACCTGACGCTGGGCGGAGCCGGGCGCTACGAATTTGGGCTGAAACGCTTCATCGGTACGGGCGGTCTTGCGTATACGTACAAAGGCACCCATATTGGCCTGACGGGCGGGCGCTGGGTGAACCAGTTGAACCCGAACGAACCGATCAGTCCGTTTTTGAACTCGCTGACAACGCTGCTGTTTGAACGGAACTTTGCCAAATTCTACCAGCGCGATTTCCTGCGGCTTCAGGTGGGTGCCAAACCGTTCCAAAACCGCTTCAACGTATCGGGCAGCCTGGAATACGCCGAACGCACCGAACTGATGAATTATAGGGAAAATCTGAAACCGTGGTTCGACTGGAACCAGTATAGCTACACGCCCAACCGGCCGACGAATGCGGAACGGGGTTCGGGCGGTTTTCCGCTGCATCAGGCGCTGGTGCTGAACCTGGCGGTTTCGGGCAAACTGGCCGCCACCCAGTACCGCATCCGGAACGGTCGGCGCGTGGCCAGCCGGAACACCAGCCCCGAGCTGATGCTGAACTACCGCAAAGGCATTCCGTTTACGTCAGGCTCGGTAGAAGCCAGCGACGTGGATTATGATTTTGTGCAGGCTGGACTTAGCCATTCGTTCGAAACCGGGATTCGCAGCCGCTTGAGTTACAACGTATCGGCGGGCGGTTTTCTGAACGACAAGGCAGTCTTTTTCCCGGATTTCAAGCATTTTCAGGGCAATGAATTTTTCCTCCAGCAAGGCGACCCGACGGCCATTTTCCGGATGTTGCCTTATTACCAGTATAGCACTGGCAAGCGGTTTGTGGAAGGTCACGTTCTGATGGAATACCGCAAGTTTCTGATCACGCAACTGACGCTGGTGCGGCTGACGGGCCTGAAAGAAAACCTGTTCGTTCACTACCTCGGCACACCCAACTCCCGCAACTATACCGAGGTGGGCTACGCGCTCGACGGCCTGATTCCCGGCATTTTCCCCTTCTTCCGGGTCGAGGTCATTTCGCAGTGGCAGGACTGGCAGTACCAAAAGCTCGGTTTCCGGATCGGCACGACGCTGAAATTCCGGTAAGCCCCCACCTATTCCGTCGTCCCGCCCCTCCAACCCCGCCAGGGGTTGACTGTGGATAACCCCGGACTGTGTCCGGGGCATCCCAACCGCAACACAACCCGCCCCCCAACCCCGCAGGAGTTGGGCGGTTGGGGTGTATGTCTATATCTTTAATCGTCTTTTAACGACAATTTTAGACGGTTTAAATCCCGGCACGTTTGGTTTGTGTCAACAAACACGAGCCATGCGTCTTCTTCTTCGGAATATACTGCTGATGGTCGGGCTGCTCTGGGCGGTTCTGTTCCGGGTTACTCCGGCCCTGGCCGGGATGCTGGCTCCGATCCAGGCTGTTCAGAAGGCAACCGTTAAACCGGATACCAAAACGACGGCGGTTTCCACCGAGTCGGCCTACGGTTGGGTCCAGGACGAAGAAGAGCAATCCCATTCAGTCATCGATTCGGAGTTGCTGCCCGTTGGGGCAACTACCTGGCTACTGGGCCTCCTGGCGGTGGTGCTGTCCTTACCCCTTCTGTTAATTTTTCCGCGAAACCCAACTTCGGTTTCACGTCCGTATTACCTGCTTTACTGCTCACTGCGCATCCCGGAGGCCTAACCATCCGGCGATCTATGCTGTCCTTTGCTCCGCCAATCGGCAAACTCTTCTCTTAAAACAGACAAACCATACACCATGAAAAGGATACTTCTTTTCGTGCTTGGATGCTTCGTAGGCAATCCGTTGGTATCGCTGGCCCAAAGCGATACGCTCCGGCTCACCCTGGCCCAGGCCGATGCCCAGTTCCATCAGAACAACCTGCAACTGATGGCAACCAAACTGGGCGTTGATGAAAACAAAGCCTATGAGTATCAGGCTAAGCTCTGGAATAACCCGAGCCTTTACGTCGAACAAATGCCGTATAACGCGCAGACGATGGAGGTAATGCCCCTGCGCCAACGGAATTCGGAACAGGTGGTGCAGGTACAGCAACTGCTGCTGTTGGCCGACAAACGGAACAAACAACTGGCGATGGCACGCACCGGCACTGAACTCGCCAACGACCGATTTTATGACCTGCTCCGGACCCTCAATTACCAGCTCCGAACGACGTTTTACGACCTCTATTATGCGCAACAGGCGCTCTCGGTCTACGAACAGGAAATCGGCACGCTTCAGCAAACCGTTACGCTCTTTCAGCAGCAGTACGACAAAGGCAACATTGCGCTCAAAGACCTGACCCGGCTGAAAGCGTACCTGTTCAACCTGACCACCGAACGCCAGCAATTGCTCCGGAAACTGACCGACGACCAGGCCGATCTGGCCGTATTACTGAATGCCAGCCCTTCTGTGACCTTCCAACCCGTGCTGGAAAATATCTCGGCCCTTCAGCCTGCCGTCGGTCAACTCAACCTGAACGATCTCTACAAACTGGCGGAAGAAAACCGCTACGACCTGAAAGCCTTTCGCGATCAGGCCATCCAGGAAAAACAGAACCTGAGCTTGCAGAAAGCGATGGCCGTTCCGGACTTGTCGCTCCAGGCCACGTACGACCGCAATGCGGGCTACATTCCGAATTACGTGGGGGTGGGCGTCGGGATCAACCTGCCGGTTTTCAACAAAAACCAGGGCAACATCCGGGCCGCTGCCGTGCGGGTTCAAAGCAGCCAGCAGGCTACCGATGCCTACACGATTCAGGTGGAAAGTGACGTTCGGCGGGCGTTCCAGAAGGTGCAGCAAACCGATCAGCTCTACCGCACCTTCGATCAGCAGTTCAACGGCGACTTTGGCCGGCTTATCCAGGGCGTCACGACCAATTACCGCAAGCAAAACATCGATGTGGTTGAATTTCTGGACTTTTTCGACTCCTACAAATCCAGCCAGATTCAATACAACCAACTGCAAAACGACCGAATGCAGAGTCTGGAAGAACTCAATTTCGCCGTCGGCACCAACCTGTTCACCAAGTAATTCACGGTTTTAAACCGTACCATCATGAAAACGAATCATCTCTTAAAACCATTGAAACCGTTGCGGATCGGGATTGCAAATCCCAATCCTAACTGCCGCGAATCTGTGATTCGCAATCTCCTTTCGACGTTCACTTTCCCAATCCTTCTGCTGGCTGGCCTATCCGGCTGCCAATCCTCAGCAACGCCCGGAAATACCGGTGACGACGTGACGCAGCAAAAAGTGAACCTGCTGGCAACGGCTAAAATTGATACCGCCCGCCTATTGCCGGTGAACAACGAGTTGAATCTCACCGGAAAAATCACCTTCAACCAGGACAAGGTCGTGAAGGTGTTTCCGCTGGTGGGTGGCCATATCGAAGAAGTCAAAACCGACCTCGGCGACTACGTCAAACGCGGCCAAACGCTGGCCGTGATTCGCTCCGGCGACATGGCCGACCTCGAACAACAGGCGATTTCGGCCAAAGGGCAACTGGCCGTGGCCCGCAAAAACGTGCAGGTGACGGAAGACATGTCGCAGGCCGGTCTGGCCGCGCAGAAAGACCTGATTGCTGCCCGTGAACAAATGCAGGCGGCTCAGGGCGAAGTGAACCGGGTGGCCGAACGGAAAAGCATCCTGGGCGGTTCCGGTTCGATCTACGTTGTGAAGGCACCGGTAGACGGTTTTGTGGTCGAAAAGAACGCATCACAAGGCATGGAACTCCGCTCGGACGATCCCGAAAACCTGTTTACGATCTCCAACCTCGACCAGGTTTGGGTACTCGCCAATGTCTACGAATCGGACCTGGCGAACATCAAAGAAGGCTACGACGCCAGCATCACGACACTTTCGTACCCCGACCGGGTGTTCAAAGGCCGGATCGACAAGATTTTCAACGTGCTCGATCCCGAAAGCAAAACCATGAAGGTGCGGGTCACGCTTCTGAACCGAAACGTCGGACCGGCGGATTTTCTCCTGAAACCGGAAATGTTTGCCAACGTGCGGGTCGAGTACGCGGGTCATGACCAGCGCGTGGGCATTCCGGCCAAAGCCATCGTGTTCGACAAAAGCCGGAATTTCGTCGTGGCCGTCAATTCGCGCAACCAGCCGGTCGTCCGCGAGGTCGATCTCTTCAAAACCATCGGCGACATCGCCTACCTCAACAGCGGCCTCAAACCCGGTGACCGCGTGGTGAAGCAGAATCAGTTGCTGATTTACAATGCGTTGGGAAACTAATTTTGAATGAGTGAATGATAGAATGACTGAATTCAGGAACAATTAGCGGAGCTTATTCACTCATTCAAAATTCGCTCATTCACTCATTGAACAGGCCATGAACAAGTTCATCAAAAATATCATCTCGTTCTCGCTGAAGAATCGGTTTTTTATCTTCTTCCTGACGGCCCTGGCCGTGGTAGCGGGTTTGATCAGCTACCAGAACACCCCGATTGAAGCCTTTCCGGACGTCACCAACACGCAGATTACGATCATCACGCAATGGCCGGGCCGGAGTGCCGAAGAAATCGAAAAGTTTGTCACGATTCCGATTGAAATCGGATTGAATTCCGTCCAGAAAAAAACCGACATCCGGTCCACCACGCTGTTTGGTTTATCGGTGGTCAAAGTGATGTTTGAAGATGGCGTCGATGATGCGTTCGCCCGCCAGCAGGTCAATAATTTGCTCGGCAACGTCGATATTCCGGACGGCATCAAACCGGACGTGCAACCGCCCTACGGCCCGACTGGCGAGATTTTCCGCTACACCCTCAAAAGCACAACCCGCACCAGCCGTGAACTGAAAACCTTGCAGGACTGGGTGATCGAACGCCAACTGAAAAGCGTGCCGGGCGTCGCCGACGTGGTCAGTTTCGGGGGTGAAGCCAAAACGTACGAGATTTCGGTCGATCCGCGCCGGTTGCTGGATTACGGCATTACCCCGCTCCAACTCTATCAGGCTGTCGCTAATTCTAACGTCAACGTGGGCGGGGATGTGATTGAGAAAAACGCGGAAGCGTACGTGGTGCGTGGCATTGGTTTGCTCAAAAACAGCCAGGACATCGGCAACATCATCATCAAAAACGCCAACGGAACGCCCATCATGGTCCGCAACGTCGCCCAGGTGTCGGAATCAGCGTTGCCAAGGCTAGGTCAGGCCGGCCTGACGCGGCCCGGACGCGACAACCAGAACGATGTGGTAGAATGCATCGTGGTGATGCGGAAAGGCGAAAACCCGAGCGAAGTCATTGAAAATGTGAAGGCGAAGATCAGCGAACTGAATACCCGCATCCTGCCGTCCGATGTGCAGATCGACACGTTCTACAACCGCGAGACGCTGATCCATTTCGCCACGCATACGGTTACCCACAACCTGATTGAAGGGCTGGTGTTTGTGACGGTTATCGTTTTCCTGTTCATGGCCGACTGGCGGACCACGGTGACGGTTTCGATTATCATTCCGCTGGCCCTGTTATTTGCCTTCATCTGCCTGCGACTGAAAGGAATGTCGGCCAACCTGCTCTCGATGGGTGCCATCGACTTCGGGATCATCGTGGACGGCGCGGTGGTGATGGTGGAAGGGATTTTCGTCACGCTGGACGACTTGGCGATCCAGAACGGGATGTCGAAATTCAACAAACTCGCCAAACTCGGCGTCCTGCGGAAAACCGGCACGGAGATGGGCAAGGCCATTTTTTTCTCCAAACTGATCATTATCACCTGCTTGATTCCGATTTTCTCGTTCCAGAAAGTGGAAGGAAAAATGTTTTCCCCGCTGGCCTGGACACTGGGTTTCGCGCTACTGGGCGCCTTGCTGTTCACGCTGACGCTGGTGCCGGTGTTGGCGAGTTTTCTGCTGAAAACGAACGTTCGCGAAAAACACAATCCGGTCGTTGAATTCATCACCCGCAACGCAACGAAAGCGTTCGGCTTCACGTTTGCCCACAAAAAACTGAGTCTGCTGGTCGCGGCCGGTTTGGTGATTGTCGGAGTGTCCGGTTTCAAACTGTTAGGCACGGAGTTTCTGCCCGAACTGGATGAAGGCTCAATTTACGTTCGGGCCAGCATGCCGATGAGCATTTCTCTGCCCGAATCCGTCAAGCTGACCACGCAGATGCGGCACGTTTTTGAACAGTTTCCCGAAGTGAAAGGCGTGATT
Organism: Larkinella sp. VNQ87; assembly: GCF_049445795.1. Classification (NCBI taxonomy): domain Bacteria; kingdom Pseudomonadati; phylum Bacteroidota; class Cytophagia; order Cytophagales; family Spirosomataceae; genus Larkinella; species Larkinella sp. VNQ87. Next base: position 120,266 of record NZ_JBMSDT010000004.1, on the reverse strand, counting down.
TCGCAAACCGGTCGCCCGAACGACGGCACCGACCCTACCGGTTTTTACAACATTGAGTTTCTGGTCAGCATCTTTCCGAAAGAAGACTGGAAGAGTGGAATTTCAAAAGCGCAGTTGATCAGCCAGATGCAGAAAAAGCTGGCGGTCTTTCCGGGCGTCGATTTCGGGTTTTCGCAACCCATCATGGACAACGTGGCCGAAGCGGTTTCGGGCGTCAAAGGCTCGATTGCGGTCAAAGTCTACGGACCGGATCTGTACACGCTCGAACGCAAATCCACCGAAATTCAGAAGCAACTAGCGACGGTTCGAGGCATTACCGACCTGGGCGTAATCCGCAACATTGGCCAGCCGGAATTACGGATCGAGCTGGACGAACGGAAGTTAGCGCTCTACGGCGTCGATAAAGCCAACGCCCAGACCGTGGTCGAAATGGCGATCGGTGGCAAAGCCGCCACCCAGATTTACGAGGGTGAACGGAAATTTGACCTGCGGATTCGGTACGACGAACCGTTCCGGTCCAACGAAGCCGAAATTGGGAACCTGATGGTGCCGACGAACAACGGTTCGCAGATTCCGATCAAGGAAATTGCCAAAATTTATACCCAAACCGGCCCCATTCTGATTTACCGCGAAGGCAACCAACGCTATGGGGCCGTGAAATTCTCGGTTCGGGGCCGCGACATGGGCGGGGCCGTCGCCGAGGCCCAACAGAAAGTGACCGCCAACGTGAAACTGCCGCAGGGTTACACCCTCAAATGGGCCGGTGATTTTGAAAACCAGCAACGGGCCACCGCCCGGCTGGAACAGGTGGTTCCGCTGAGTTTGCTCGGTATTTTCTTCATCCTGTTTGTCCTGTTTGGCAACGTGAAAGACGCCGGGCTGGTGTTGTTCAATGTGCCGTTTGCGATCATCGGCGGCATTGCGGCCCTGCTCGTCACGCACGTCAATTTCAGCATTTCGGCGGGGATCGGCTTCATTGCCCTGTTCGGAATTTGTATCCAAAATGGGGTCATTCTGATCTCGGTTTTCAAGAAAAACCTGCACAACCAGCTCAGTCTGAACGAATCCATCCGCCTAGGCGTGATTTCGCGGGTGCGACCGGTAGTGATGACAGCTCTGATGGCAGCCATTGGGTTGATCCCGGCGGCCGTTTCCACCGGAATTGGTTCGGAAACCTCCAAACCGCTCGCTATTGTCGTGATTGGCGGATTGATTACGGCCACCTTCCTGACACTTTTCATCTTTCCGCTGGTGTTTTACGTCTTTTACCGGCCGAAAACGCTGGCGTCCGTTTAAAAAGATTATGATAATGTTTTAAGAGAATCGGTACAGGCCCGCCAACTTTGGCGGGTTTTGTCTTGCTGGTATGAAAGCACTCCTGATCCTTTGCGGGCTGATTTGGATGAAAACCGAACTGGTCTGGTCGCAGGCCATCGCGACGCAACTGCCGACGGATTCCGTTTCAGCCCCTTCTCGAAAGGCGGTTCGCTGGACCGTTAATCTCGATTTTCGGAATTCATTCATCAACCGACAGCCGGTCAACGTCTGGGGCGTCAACACCGGTATTGTGCTTGGCCCCAAACGACACCAGATCACGCTGGGCTATTATTGGCTGTCGTATAGCTCCTACCTGCGGCTGATCAACTGGCACCGCAACGCGGCCCGACGGTTGAATCTGGAGTATTACACGAAAACCGACATGGCCTACGGCAGTCTGCTCTTTTGGCCGAACGTGATCAACAACCGGCGGTGGATGGTCAGCTTTCCAGTTGAAATGGGCGCGGGAAAAGCCTCGGCAGCCCGGACTGATCTCCAAACGGATACACTACGGGGTTGGGCGCACTGGGATTTTTTCATGCCGGTTCAGATTGGCGCTTACGGACAATGGAAAGCGACCCGCTGGCTGGGCTTGAGTGCCCAGATTGGTTACCGCCATTCGATATTCCAAACTAACGTCAACGAGCACTACGACGGAACGTATTACAGCTTCGGAACGGTCATTTACCCGGAGTTCTTCAAAGATCTATGGAACTATGTCCGGCACAAAAAATGGCCGGATGCCTCGTTGTTGAGCCCTCCGGCAACGCCTTGAATAGATAGGGTGAGGTTACCAAGACAAATCCCCGACGAAGGCCGGGGATTGTACGAAATAAAACCAATTATTACAAAACACATAAGCACACCGTGCTTATATTCTTACAAAAGTACTCTCGGATGAAATACTCCCCTACTTAAAATCGCCGAATGCCTGTATTATATCGATGAATGACCGTATGTGGCTGCTGAATTCGCCACAATAACTTCCCAACAAGCGTTTCTATCTCGTCAGATCAGGTTCAAAATCAATTTAGCGAACTAATACTTCCTGACGCTACCTACTCTTTTCAGTGTGTTATTCACAGGAAAATCATGGAGTGCCCCCCCGGCAAAACCAATTGGACTATAGGTTGTCCAACACCTTGATGAACTAGCAACTTGGCTTCAACCGAAGGACGCTACCCGGTAATAATCTGTTACCGTTCCATACTCAATGGTTCATCTTAAAATTGATTACCCTCCTTTATTGCCTTTGTCTGACGGCTCTGCTGGCCTTGGTATGGTACTGGCTGGCCGGAAAGTCGCCAATCATCCCAAAGTTTCGCATAAAAAAGGGCTGATCATTATGGTCTCATTGCCCCTAGAGCCCCTCTTTCCAGTCTGCTTTCTGTCAGATACGCGCTGTTTTTAAACTCAACCCCGAACCATTCGATACATCGTGGGCACTTTCTACCCTAATGCGGGCTGACGGTTTTTCTACCTTTTTCAACTGGGAAAAACCTGTATTTTAAATTATACTTTTTTAGCAAAAAGGTGTGATATGTTAGCAATCACCATTGAATTGTAAACCATATTTATAATTTGCCAAAAATTGAGTAAAAATACTGAAACGTGTACATCCAATGCTGACTACCCTGTTCCCCTTCCTACGAAAAAACCGCCTAAAAAAAGCGCTTTCTGAAGCCCAAAAACGACAGTTTACAAGTTTATTAGATGCAACTCGTGCTTGTAATCGACTATTTTCCAGTGGTAAAGATTACTCAGTCATCAAACATCAACATGACGACATATTCTGGGTCGTACGAACGAAATATGTCCAGGTGCTTGTTGAGGCTGGCCATCTTGAACTAAATCCCTATAAAAAGACGCCAGTTCCGCGTATGAATTCCTGAGTTGCCGAAAGTGCAGCCCAGTTGGGTATAGCTACGATCGTCGCCTTGCCTCCGTTCATTTTTTCAAATTTATTGTCTGATAATTTTTGAATAAATAAAACCATTTTGTCCCGGTAACCGTAAATACTTTTGATGGAGAGATATTTCGATATTGCTCCGTTATCAAGTACATACACACAAACTGGACAATCCCGGCAAATTTTGCCGGGATTGTTTTATTTCGCCGGTTTAGTACTGCTCCTATAAGGCGTAGTTCCAAACGTAAAGAATAGTGTATGTATTTTTTGCCTTACACATTGATAATCAATTAGTTAGTTTTTTGCCCGAAAATGTTCCAAACGTAAAGTTTAAGGGCTGGTTAAATCCCATTTAAAAACTGGCGGTTGGCACCAGGCACCAGACAGGCAAAAAATGAAGAGATATTGAAGAATATGAGGGAGTGGGGGCGATTAACCCGGCGTTTAAACCTACCTTAGCGGCTGATCAAGTACAAGTTACGGTGGGTACGGAATCCCTGCTCCATATCGAGAGCAGGGATTTTTTGAGTCAATCCATGCCCCATTTGAGCAGGGCACCAGTTTCAGGATCAATATCAGCCCAGGCACGGTTGGTTATAACTCCACCAAAGGCATTTTTACCCCGGTAGGTCATCTTGGCACGAATAGTCTTTTTCATGTCCCAAACGTTAGTCGAGACGTGTTCAAAGCTGTCAGGGTCATTCATTTTCGATTTGATGGCATCAACAAATCCACTGTGAGACCCATCAAAAACCGAAAAGTGGCTTTCTACCACCTCTTTCCGGTTTTTTGGCGCATTTGAGCTTGAATTTGGACTTTCAGGCAATTTAGAGTTTGGCATCAAGATTCCGGCCACTAGGAAGGCCAAAAGTGCCCCTACCACTCTCACGGATTTTCGTTTTTCTGGAGCCAAATTCACTTTGTCGAGTAGCTGATTGGCTGTCGGAGGGAAAACAAGCAGCGTGGCAAGCAGAAAACATAATCCCGCACCTGGATTGACCAAAAATAGGCCCGCCGTGGGAAAAATTAATAAAATCCCCAAAATGTAGCCCCAAATCGAATGCTTTCGGGGCTTTAAGGCAATATCTTCAGATTTCATAATTGCTATTTACGCTAGGTTGATCAGAGATTACTGCGATTTAAGCGGCTTCATCGCCACGTATGATAGATAGTGTGGGTTGCGGTTCCTTCAGAAGCGCAATTTCTCTCCTTAGCTCCCTAAGAGCCTTTGTGTTACGGTTGATAGCAAGTAGTAGCTTCCTCGCGTGAGGGTCAGTTTGCTCTTGTTGTTGGTGTACATTTACATGAAGATGAATGGGTAAATCTTGGCTCATACACATTTCAGGTGTTGTCTATATACTGCATAAACAAACCTAAGAAAAATACCCATATACGCATAAGAAATGTGCTCCTAATTTTTACGTTTGGAAATAGGCGGACATTTGGGCGGACAATTAGGCGGACATGTGTGATTGGAAAAGTTCTATTTATTATTGATCAGCTTTTCGTACAATTCAATGGTTTTTCGCAGTGCAACAATGGTTTCTTCTTTTGCCTGAAGTAGCTTGTCACATTCTTCAGTAGATACTAAATTATTTTGGCCGCTACCTACAGAAACTAACTGACGCTGGTTGTGTCCCCTGGCAATTTGCTTTGTATTTACCCCAAAATCACTAGGGTCACCGGTGCCCCGAAACAGATATTCGGCATTAACTGAAGGGTACTTTTGAAGTATCCATTCAATTAATTGAGTGTTGGGCTTCGTTTTTCCCTGGCGAATATTTGTTATAGTTCCTTCCGAAACTCCCGATTCTTTGGCAAGCTGGTAGCCACTCACCCCGATTGTGTCCAACACTTTTAGGAACCTTTGATTCAAATTCTCCATAAAAAAACACCAAAAAATTTTAGTACTTTAAAAAATTGTAGTATACTTGCTGTGTCACTGTATTATGACAAATAAAATGACAACAGCACAGGAAGTCAAACGGCATCTACGTAACGGCGACATCGCAAAGGTTGCAACCCTGCTAAAGATGAAGCCCAATACCGTGTCTCAGATCATGCGTAGACCTACTTCGGGGAAACATAAAGAGGTGCTTAGGATAGCCAGAAAAGTGGCAAAATCCAATATACGGCTAGGTTTAAGCGTCTAACAACTCCATTGTGAAGCAGGTATCTGACATTTGGTACATTGAGTTTGAAGAACTCACTATGGCTTGCGGAATCAACGCTGAAACCGTCGAAAAAGGCTATAGAAGGGGTTCTACTCAGTGGCAAGCGATTTCTGACCCTGACGACCGTCGCCGTCGGTTAATTCGCTATGACTCGATGGCGGAAAAATACAAAGCAATCGTTCGGCGGGTGATTTGCGCCGGTTTGGAACCTGAGGAATATCATACGCAAAAAAAAGTTACCCTTTTGAGCGAACGGTATTCGCTGGAGGAACTGTTGAAGGAAGCTTGTGAGTCGGGATACCTCCGGTATACGGGCCTGTATCGGGTGAAAAGTGGCAGTGATCGGGAGCAGAAACGCACGATCAAAGCCCTTGCCAGGGCTGCGGCTGTGGTCGAAACCATCGGGAGTTATTATGAGGGGTTAGACTGGCGGGATTATGGTCCGATTGAAAAGGCGCTGGCCTGGTTGGAGGGCGAATACGATTACTATTTTCCGAAAGGATGCCAATACCTACCGAAGTCCGGTATACGCTTGAAAGAAGCGGTTTTACAGCGGTTTGTCGGGCCGAAAGAGCCAGGCAAGCCCCGCGAAAACAACCCGCTACCAATTTCCGAGGTAATCAGGCTCCCGCGCGCGGGTAATGATAACCGTGATAAGTTCAGCAACGACCGCGAATTGCTGTCCTGGGTGGTTCAGGCCCGGATGGATAACCGGAATTGGACGGCGCGGGACATCGCCCGGAAGGTGCAGGAGGTGTGCCGGATCACTGGCAAGAAAGCACCGTCTGAATCCTGGGTGGCTCAACTGCTTTGTGAGCCGAAAATACAGCAACTCACAACCGGGCGTTGGGGTCACGAGGGCGGAAAAGCGGCCATGTACCAGCATTACATTGCGGTAAATAGGGCCATGTACGCGGGGGATTGCTGGCAGATCGACGCTACCCGCATCAATTTCATCGAACACAAGGCGTTCGACCGGAACGCCGGACCGGGCAAAGGGTCACAATTCCTGTTTATCGTCGCTATTCGGGACGTTTACAGCGGGCATGTCGTTGGGGTTGATTTCGGGGTGACGGAAAACCGGTGGACGTATATCAACGCGCTCCGGATGGCCGCACGGACGACGGGCTATTTGCCCCATACGCTCGTTCATGACCGTTTTCCGGGCCATTTGGCAGACGAAATGCAAATCGTCCTGGGCAAAATGGAGAGCAAAGGCGTGAAGCTGGTTTGCACCCACAAGGCCACCGGCAAAGCATCGCTGGAGCGTTGGTTCGACACCCTGCAAACGGTGTTTTTAAGCCAATCCCGGTACTACTACGGTCAGGGCATCCGCTCGACCCGCGATTTTGCGCACCGGGCACCGGAGTATTTAGACCGGCTCCGGAAGGAAGCGAAACAGGAAGGTTTCAATTTTGACCAGGCATGGCAAGAAGCCTGGCGGTGTGTGCAGTCGTATTGCCAAACGCCGGTCGGGTACTACTCGAAAAAGCATCCCGATCTCCAGGTGTCACCGGAGCAGCTTCATGAGCAGTCCGAGAAGCCGCACGTATATCAGTTAGCGTTATGGGACGAAGCCGCCTTGTTCTGGCTGGAAAAACAAGTTACGATTTCGCGCAACCAGGTCATGATTACGGTCCACAAACAGGACCATATCTATCAGATTTTCGACACGCAAATCCTGTACAGCTACTCGAAAAAGAAGGTTTCGGTACGCTACGACGAAACCGACCTGAGCAAAGTCATGCTGTTTGTGCCTGGCTCTGATTTCTTCATTGCGGAACTGAAAGAAACCAAGGCGGTAACGCTCTACGGACCTGACGGCAATCACGATCATTTGGCGGCTCGAACAGCCAAAATCAAGCGGTTTGAGCAGGAAAAACAGAGCGATTTGCAGGTGATTTTGGAGGATACGCGGGACATTACCCTGTTGTTGGGTCGTCATGCGTCGAAGGCTGACCAGATTGACGCGGAGAGCCAGGCTACCAAGATTTTGTACGGCCAAATGGGTACGAAAGAGGTGGTCAAAACCGTAAAATCGCCCCCCACAAAACCGGTCGATTTCGACATTGACCCCTCGGATTTTGCCCGTAACCAATACTGAACACCCACTATACGCCATGAATGTAAACTACGGATTCACACTTCAGGAGGTTTTCTCCCATTTCAACCGGGGCACCCTCCGGTATCTCGAAACGGATCGACTCCGGGACATGCAAGACCTGCTACTCTGGCAGATCGACGCGGTAGAGGAATACATCTATCAGACTGAAGGCGAAAAAGTGTGCCTGGTCGATGTCGCTGAAAGTCTCCGGTTATTCCGGCGCATTTCAGACGAAATCGCTACGATCCTGACGGCGGAATTCTACGCTTTAAAAGCCGCTTAAACGCCCTATAAACGCTAACTAACCAAATAAGCTATATGATTACCAATACGCACAAAAAGGACATTGCCGACCTGCTCTTGGCCGATTACGGGCTGTTGGGCGGCTGGCAACGGGTTGCCACGAAAGTGGGGGCCAATGTGGCGACGGTTAGCCACAACATGCTCAAGCCGGAAAACTGGCACCAGGTCAGTGATACGATGTGGGCTAAGGTAGCCGGGAAACTGGGTTACAAAATTACCCAAAGTGAGTGGGTGTACGTCGAGACGACGAACAGCCGGATTATTAAGCAGGTTCTCAGTGACGCTCAAAATGATTGCCTGTTTATCGCCATCAGCGAAAAGGCCGGATCGGGCAAATCGTCCAGCATCCGGGCATACAAAGCCCAGGACGCCAACAATTCGGTGATCGTTTTCGAGTGCCGGGACTGGAGTCGCCATGTTTTTTACCTGAAACTGGCCGAAGCAATGGGGGTTCATATGCCCAAATTCGGAATGCACCACATCAAAACGGATCAGCTTTTCGACCTGATTGTGAAGTTCCTAAAAACGATGGTGGCGACGAAACGTCCCCTATTGATCCTGGACGAAGCCGACAAGCTGCATGCCAACGCCCTGACCTTTTTGGTGCCTTTGTACAATGAACTGAAGGGTGAAATCGGAGTAGTGATTGCCGGTACCGAGAACCTGGAAAAGCAAATCAAACGCGGTGTTCGCCTGGCGAAAAAAGGGTATGACGAAGTGGATTCGCGGTTGGGGCGGTCGTTCGTTCACCTGGTTGGTACCACCCAGTCGGACGTGATCAACATCTGCCGGGCCAATGGGATCGACCGGGACCAGGCTCTAACGATTTGGCAGGAACTGGAAACCGAGCAACGGCAGGTAAATGGCCGGTTTATGGAGGTGGTTGTCGATTTACGTCGGCTGGAGCGCATCATCAAGCGGGTACAGAAGCGGCAGGGAGCAGAAATACAACTACCGGTTGAGGAGGCCGTTGCCGCATGAAAAAGAGCCAATATTCCAAAGAAGTCCTGGACAAAGTAGCGGAAATCTACTCGCTGTGTCTCCAGATCAACGCCCTGGGCAAATTCACTACTTTCTACTCATACCTGGGTCATGCGAATTGCCTGGATGTCACTGTGCAGCTTACAGCGGGGGTAGATGATGAGTCTGATGCTGTGACAGTGTACGACACCATGACTGGCCCTAACCCTAACAACTATCTGGCACTTGACATGCCGTATTCAGTCGCTCGACTCAATAAGTGTATCGAACGCTTGAAAGAACTCCGCAACCTGAGCATCCCGGAAGCCCAAATCAACCTGACCTATGATTACTGAGCAAGACATCCGGGACGCCGGTTTCGTCCCCTACCAGTACGTGCAGGTAAGCAACCGGATCAACCGTGAAACCGGGCGGTATGACCGGAAGGTGGTCGTCCTGGATAACGTTTTCGTTCATCCCAACACCTCTCTGACGTCGGATATGACCATGCCGCAAGGCCCATTCATTCAGGCGTACAAGTCCTATCAGCTTGAAATGAAGAAAGGACGCATCGAAACCGGCGACTCCGGGAAGGTCACGTTTGAAGGCCGCCACGGGGCGCTGGGCTTCCCGATCAAGACGGTAGACCAGCTTGCAAAATTCAAAGCCTACATCGAAACACCCACAATTATCTAACCATGAAACTGATTTTTCATACCCCCGACAAGTACAAGGAAATCAAGAAAATTACCCCCCCTGTTTGTGGTTTCGGCAGGTTCCGCCCTGAAGCTCAACAAGGTAGCCGCCGAAGCTCTGGGCGCGAAGGAGGGGCATCGGGTAATTCTAGTCCAAGATGCCGACCGCCCCAACGACTGGTACCTGCAATTCTCGCCTGTCGGTTTTCTGCTGGCCGAAAACAAGAAACATGGCGGTTGTCAATTCTTGTGCAAGGGGCTGGCGCAAACGCTCCGGGATCAGTTCCCGAAACTCACGCCACCGATCCGGATTCCGGTGGCTACTCAACCCACTGAACTGGACAAGAGCCAGGAATACTTTGCTCTGCTCACTAAAGCCATATCAACTAAATAACTCCATGAAAACAGCAACCCCCAAAGTGTCCCGAAAGCTGACGCAAAACATCGTCAGTTACCTATCCATCAAAGCGCAGATTAACCGGTTGACCGAGCAAGCCCAGTCGCTTAAAACGGCCATTGATGCCGAATGCGATGTGCTTGCCCAGGCTAACCAGTTCGACAACGGTCAGTTGTTGGTCCCAACTGCCGGGCTGGTCAAGGTGGTTATGAACCCGCCCAAACTCATCTACGCGGCCAATAATAAGCCGTTGCTGCCGGTCGAGCGCGCGGGGCTGGCAAAGGTGTTAGGCGATGAGTTTTCAGTGACTGATGTCAACCTGACCAAGATCAAGAACCACGTCGAGCGGCTGGATGCCCTGGTGTTGGCTGCTCTGGCTGGTCAGGGTGTCAAGTGCGTGCAGGAGGGCCGGTTCGATGTGAAGCCGCTGACGGATTAAGTACCTGGCGGGTTGGCGTATGGACGCATCGATCTGGGCGCCCACATCGGTACCAGACGGGTAAGACGCACCCCTGACCGAGACGAAGCGCATAAGTAAGACGCGGATAAGCTCAGGGAATGCCACACTGCCAGTCTCAACCGGTTCGAATCCGGTCCCGCTACAATGGCAATGGTGCCAGAATTAAACCACTTTCCACATGGCAAAGGTAAACAGTGAGCAGCCTGTTCAGGCAACAAGTGAACCGATCCTGACGGCCCGGTTTCAGGTATCGCACATTTCCAACTATCCGGGCGGTCAACTCGTGCGGCTTAATGCTTACGATGATCTGGATAACGTAAACAAGGCGTTTGCAACCGGTTCTCCAGTCGGACACCTTGAACTCGACATAACGAACGAGGAAGCGTTCGGAAAATTCGAGTCAGGAAAATCCTACACGCTGACGTTCACGCCAGATGAACTGAAGGTAACACCCTTAACGTAACCGGAGCCGGGAAACCGGCTCCCCAAAACGATGGCTAACTACCTACTACGAGACGTGAAGTATCATAAAGTCATGGTTCCGATCTGGCTGAAAATGGTACGACACGACGGCATCCCAGTGATGACCGATGAACCGGCCAAAGCGCAACGGTTTGCGACGGCGGACGATGCGGAAGCCTTCCGGCAAAAACACTTATCCGGCCACTGGTTCAGAAGCGATGTTGCGAACGGCTAACCAGAACAGCGTTTTTCACCGTCTGATTCAACTCCGTGGGATCGACCGGGAGGAAAAGCAGGAACTTGTCAAAGAGTTCACCAACGGGCGCGAAACGTCCAGCGCGCGCATGAGCAGTGACGAAATGGATGCGCTCATCAAGCACCTGGAGGGCGAAAATCAGACCAGTATCAAGCGGATGCGGTCCAAGATCATCAACATAGCGAAGGATATTTTCGCCGTGTCGGACATGGATCAGCGCCATTGGGATGCCCTGAACAAGTTTCTGGTTGGCAAGTACAAGGCTCAACTTCACAAGCTGAATAATGAGCAGCTACGAAACGCCGTCACCTCCCTGGAGAAGTGGCGGGAAAGTGAAACCAAAAAGATGGTCAATGACCTGTTAAACAACTTCTAAATCACACTGCTATGTACACACTTTTAGGATTCATTATTGGTCTGGCTGGCGTATGGGTCGGCTATTACCAGGGTTACAAAGACGGCGTTGAACAACGCAATTGGCTGATTGGCCGCAAGCCCGAAAAACCGTTTAAACTGCCTTTAAACTATGAAGATTGAACTGCAAAATGTAGTCAGTGTCCTGACGGAAAAGGGCATGGAGAATGTCGAGCCGGTCGAGTCGGCTGGTATGGAGTACGTCGCCTTTCAGTACCAGGGGGATGATTATTGTGTGACCCACGGCCCTGCCGGGTTGATGCTGCACCATTATCACCTGCCATTTGAAGCGAAAAAGGCGTATGAACTTGTCAGTTCGCCGGAAAAACTGGTAGCCATTCTCACCGTCTAATCACTGTACTTGGTACCAACTATGCCGCTCAAACTCTCGAAAACGGAAGCGTTGATTCTTGCCAGGGCACTGGAAAGGGTGAAGTATGACTACTGCAATCTTGCTGGCGGTGGCAAAGTAGCCCAGCTTCAGTTCATGCGGAAAATTAACGACCTGCAAGAGCGGCTCGAAAAGCACTCCGACGACCAGCGTATGAATGGTCGTCGGATGCTTTGGGGTTTCGGGGATCGGCTCCGGTGGTGGGTGTTCGGTACGCCCAGGGAGGACAAGTTGCCGAAAGACCCGGAGCCGGAAAAGGGTGTTACTGTTCAATCTAACCTGTTTGAATGACTATGAACTGGATCAAATTTACGGATCGGCTCCCGCCTGAAGGGAAGTTGGTCTACATTCGGAACAGCGATGGCGAAATATCGGCTCATACTCGATACGGCGACGGCTTAAACACCTTGCTTTCGCCGGAAAATGACGTACAAGTTGAATGGCTCGATAGTAGCGAGCCGGAAAGTCTAGTTCCGCTCCGTATTTGTTTAAACTAACTGTACTCATGAAATCTCACGCGATAATCAGCGACTGCCAGAAGTACCGCTATTCACTTTCCCGGATATGGAATGGAGATAGGCCGCTTCTGATGTTCATAATGCTGAATCCGTCCACGGCTGATGCAAACGTCGATGACCCGACAATCCGGCGATGTATCAACTTTGCGGCTCGTTTAGGCTATGGCGGAATATACGTCTGCAACCTGTTTGCCTTCCGAGCCACCGATCCGGCCCAAATGATCAAATCGGATGACCCTATAGGCCCAATGAACGATTGGCACATTCAGGAAACCCGGAAACTTTGCAAGGATGTGGTATTTGCCTGGGGTGTTAATGGAACATTGTTCGCGCGTGATTGGGATGTAATTAAGAAGATACAACCGGCCTACTGCTTTGGAAAAACGAAAGGCGGCAACCCGAAACATCCGCTGTACTTACCGTCCAATAGTCAACTTATCCGTTTTTAACAACCGTCCGTTTAATGAAACTGAAGCTTAAAATAACCGCCCCGGAATGTACTGTGCTGGCAAACGCCCTGCACGTCTCCATCATGGCGCGGTCGAACGATCCGGAGCACCGGTTCGAGATCGGCGAGTACTGCATTTCGTCGGTTCTTTACGACCTGTACAACAAGGTATCCAAAAAGAACAACGATCTGCTATACTTTGGCCGTCCCGCCAACCGACAAACGACGCTCACCATGACGCGCTCGGAAGCCCTGGCATTCTATTACCTGTTTGTTGTGGTTCCCGAAAATCAACATGCAGTTGTCCTCTATGCTTCCCAAAGCTATGAGTATGCCGTGCTGGATAACATCATCATGCAGATTCACCAGGCGTATTTAGTGTAATCTGTAATCTATGGCCGAAATTTCCGTATCACTCACCGTATCAATGGAGGAAAAGACCAATCGTCAATCGCGCAAGGAAGCCCGTAACAAGGCCATTCGTGACGAGTTTACAAACTTGTACGACAAAAAAAGCTTACGGCTGGAGGTGGTCATTACGCGCCTGTCTGAGCGGTTTTTCCTGTCGGAAGGGACGATTCTTGCCATTGTGTTCGAGTGGGGTCACTACAAAAAAAACGACGAGTCCCAACATGGAACAACTCTATAACCTCGTTTCGTCTCCCTACGGGCGCATGATCGTCTGGTGTGTCCTGGTCTTGCTGCTGGCGGTGGGCGGTGGGGTCATGATCGGCTACATCCTGGGGGATCGTGAGCGCCGTCAGCGAAACGCTTTTCAGCACCGCCCCGATGAATACCATTCCAAAATCTAGCCCATTTATGACCCACCGTTATTCCATTACATCCAGTCGCTTTGAAGGGGAACTTTTGTTTGACTTTAACGACGGGGTTATCGCCGCCTTCTTCAATAATGCAACGCTAAACGACGATCAATTGAAGTTCCTGGTGACCCATTTCCCCATGACCGTCTCGACACTGGAGTACATCGCCGGGACAACCACCACCATGAAAATACAGCTGGTCACCCAGGAGGTGACGTTCGACCAGTTTTGGGATGCCTATGGCCTGAAGGTGAATCGAAAAGAAGCCGAGAAAGCCTGGGAAAAACTGACGCTGGAGCAACGTCACCGGGCGTTCGAGTCGATTCCTTCCTATAACTATTTCCTGATGACCCGAACTAATCAAAACCGCATGTATCCGGACACCTGGCTTCGGGGCAAGTTTGAGAACGATTACAAGCAGATGGCAAAGAGTAAGTAGGGTACCTGGTTTATACATCAAAAAGCCGCCTGGAGATTCCGGGCGGCTTTTTCGTTTAAATCCTGTTTAAACGCTCCTTACGGCGTCTGTTTTTGGGGGTCTTTCGCCCCGAGTAGCCCGATCCCGGCCCCTACCAATAGCGTTGCCAGTGTGGTTTTTAGGGCCGTTTCGACATCTTCCTGGAGGGCAATAAAGATACCGACACCCAGCAGCAACAAGCCCAGGAGGGTGGTTTTCGTCTCCCGGTAGGCATTACGAAAGAATCTTTTCATGGGAAAAAATTTTAGGGAGCTTGGAAAAATGCGACCACTGTTGATGGATCGCCATAGCATGCCGCCGTAAGGTGATCTTCACCCGTAAACGTTTGTGTGACAACGGTTCCTCCCGCATTCTGATAAGCGGTCGCGAAGTTGGTCATCTGCGAAATCGGGATGGTCGCATCCGCGCTACCGTGGTGCATCCGAATTCCCTTCAGGTTGAGAAGTCGTGAAACGGCTAATACCGGGTCACGATCCGCGAAGTTGCTGGCAGCACCCGTATTTGAGATAGCCACAATATCATTTACGACATAGGCCGTTGCGTTCGCATAGCTGCCGGTTCTCCAGGTGTACGATCCGCCGTAAAAGTTGATTGGTGGAGCCGTCTTAGGCCGGTTAATCTGCACCCAATAAGCGGACGTATCAAACTTCGCGCTTGAGTTAATCGTACCTGTTGTTGCAGACACAGTGATTGATGTTGCGCCTGCCGCTGCCGCTGCCGTGACGGTGATAGAGGTAACTCCTGATACCGTTCCTGAGAGGAAATTTAGAACCGTGCCAGCCGGTATAGCAGCCGAAAGGGCGGTAACCGGTAATGTGGTCACTCCGGCGGCCTGGTTAGACGTTACGTTCACGACCGTGCCGGGGGTTATTCCGGTAGCCGCCTGAATGTTAACCCAAAAATCCGAATACCCAGCTTTGATTAGGTTCGCAAACGTGGTTGAAAGTCCATAACTAGCTGTCAGATCAACCGCACCCGACACCGTGAAAATTTTATTTGAGTGACCGGGATAGGTGATTTCGTAATCCAGTGCATTCAGACCTCCCATGCTGACGCCGAAGTGATTTAGTTTCCGGGTTCTTGGCATAAGAGCACGCACCCGATCTACCATTGCCTTCCGGTACACCAGACCAGCCGGTGCGCCCCAATTAGACGCGGTAACACCCGCAAAATCCGTAAACGTCTGCGTTCCCGACAATCCACAAACCACGAACCCGGCTTCCCAAAGAGCATGAATCATCGAATGCGACGACGGCTGATTTCCCATATCACCCGGATTCCCGTTAGGGTGATGATATTGGATAATATCGACCGCGCTTCGGCCATAATTGCTCGGAATAAGTATCCAGGGCGTGATGGAACCGGTTGAAACCTCATTAAGTACCTTCGTTTGCACGACAGCGGGTACGCTAAATCCGGCATCAATAGGGCCGTCCCAATTCCCTTGCTGAATATACACACCTAATACCTTGTTCTGCGTGGAAGCGTTTTGGATGTAAATACGGCTTAACTGGCTAGTCGCTTGCGTTGCCCCCCATACTTCAACACCGCTCGCACTAGCAGTAATTAATGACGGTTGCGTTATCATTACCTTACGTAATGCAGATTGAAAGCCACCGCCCCCCAAACCGCTATAACTTGGCAAAATTAAACAGGTTGTAACACGCTCACCATCACCAACTATATTCAGCCAAACCTTTGTGCCTGCCGGTATTGTTTCGGCCCCTCCTACGCCGTTGTGCGTTGTTGAGTTCCCTACATCGACACCAATGCCACTGTTTGCAGGATAAGACATACGAACGCCAACGGCGGTATTATTAGTATCGTTTGTCAGTTGGACACGCATTGTACGAGTGTCATTACCGATTTCGCAGAGTACACTTGCCCGGAACGGTTTGGTGACATCAATAGCCTGTCCAAGTGAGATATACCCGGTTCCGTTTACGTTGTCGGCCGAAGCAACTATCCCCCCTGACGCGTGAACCGAAAGCCCTGACGGTGATGCCAGCGCTAAGGATTTGAAAAGCGGAATGGAAACGCCGTTTCGGGTAGCTTTTTGCGCAAACTGAAATTCTTCGTCCGCTTGCTCGTAAGCTTGGGAAAAACGAAGCGGAGACATGTATTTTGAGTTTTCTGTCCCGGCCAGAGCTTCAGTCTGTGAGGCAACAGTAGGAGCGCCCGCAGCAACCAAGCCGCTTACCGTCGAGGAAAGCGAGTCAAGGGCGTCTTTCAGCACCTTTCCTTGGCGAGCATCCAGTACCTTCCCGGCTGATGTTTCGGTTAATGCGTTCAACACATCAGAGGTATTTACCTTCCCATTCAAGGTCGTCAATACATTGACGCCTTCCGGGTAGGTAGCCATTACCGCCAGAATCTCCGTAACGGTATTGACAACCGAATCTCCGTCAGGAGCGGTGCCCCCTACAATCGCTTGGAGTCCCTGGATCAGCGTGTACAGTTTTGCCAGGGTGTCTCCCGGTGTAGCCACCCCGCCTTTCACGCCATCGATGGCGGTTGTGATGTTTTGACTAATGCCGCTTGCGGTCGGCAAGGCAGTCAGTTTGTCCTTTTCTGCCTGAGTGAAGGTTACCCCGCCCGGACTGCCAGGGTTCTGTTGCAGGTTGGCAATATCTTCTTCAGCGTTGGTGATCCGCTCCAAAATGGGCGTTAAAGCCTCCGGTTTTACTACGGTTATTTGTGACATGGCTTTGGGTTAAAATGTTAATGTTACGGTGTTGTCGTTGTTTTCAACGACCTGTACCCCTGACGATAAGCCCAGGGTGACGGTGGTGGAGGTTTCGGAGACGATCACTAAATCGCCACCACCAGGACCGCCTATGCCGGGTAGAGGAACCCACTGGGCATCGGTTTGGCCGACATACCGCCATTGCAGTACGCCCCCATTGGAGCGAAATTCGGGTGGCCTGCCGTCGCGTCCGGGTCTGGGTGTTATTTCAAGACTCATACAGTTACAGTGGGTTTTACGATGAAAAAGCCTTTAAGGGTGGTATCCAGACGCCCTAGCTGGTTTTCAACCAGTTCGTAGCGGTGAAACCCGGTAGGAAGCGTAATCTGTGCGCCGATCCGGAACAGCTTCAGTCGGTCCATGTCGGTATCTTTAAATAGTTCGATGCTACCGTCTGCGCTGGCGAACTCCAGGAGTAGCGCGTCCGCATCGTCCCGCACCTGGAGCCGGAAGGTGGACAGCGATAAGTCCTTTTCCGGGAAACCGATTTCCAGGTCGAAATCACGACCGCGAAGGCAGGTGAGATTCACTTCGATGTCTTCGCCGGTTTGAACAAGTTGGGTGGTCGTCATTTGCGCGTTACGGTAAAATGGAAGTTCTTAAGCAGGAGCCAGCCACCAATAGCCAGTACATTCAATAGTGCCAGGCTGATGGCTCCGATCCGCCAAACCTTCGCCTGGCTCCGGTATTTGGGGTCAACTCCCCAGGTGACTTTCTTGGTCACTACCCTGGCCTTGCCGGTGATGGTCTTGATGATCGAGTCGCAATTCGCCTGAACAATGGTGTTGGTGTGATCCCGGATGATCCGGACGGTTGCCCGGCCCTGGCGAACCTCCCGGATCACACGGGTGGTATCGGTTTTCAGGACCAGCATGGCGCTATCTTTCGGGATGTTCACCGTTACCGGGATTTGCACCAAAGTGGTGTCATTGCCCATGTGGCCGAACTTGCGGAATGCCTTGTTGAAGGTGGTGCAGCCGGTCACGGCCAGCACGAGTAGGATTAAAATCGGTTTCATATAGGTACGGTTACGGTTGCGGTGATTTGGGGAGCCGGTAGCGGTGCGGTCGGAATGCACGGGTCGAACGTGTATCGAAATTCATAGGTCTGCTCGATGACAAAAAAGGTGCTGACCCAATAGGGCCGGGCGTTGCCGGTTCGCCGGATGATGCCCGGCGTCTTAATCAGGGTGCCATGAAGCTTATCAGCCATTTCCTGCGCTTTCGCGTTCTCGCTCACGGTCGGGTCGAGTGCGTAGGTTTGGGCCGGTAGCATTGTCACCAGCTTCACCGTCAGGGGACCGAATCCAAGCTGGTGGCTTTTGCCCAGTTCCTCCCATTCGATAGCGGATGGATCGACCAGGACGCCCGGCGTCACGATGCTGTTAAACCGTTCCGGTTCGTCTAGCTGCCCCTTCTCCCAATCAAGCCAGTTGGCCCATTTGCAGCCGGATCGAATAGCGTCGATCACCTTTAAATACGTCTCAACCATTGTTTAAACGGGTTTTAAGCCGGGAAAATCTTCTTTAATTCGCGCTCGATTTTGGCAATAATCTTCTGGTCGAGTGCCTTACTTGGTCCCATGAACTGACGCTTTGGGGTGCCGTTGGTGCCTTCGTTGTGCCGCTTTGCATAGGGCACGTCCGAACCGAATACCACCTGGCCGGGCTGGATGTCGGCATCGATGCTGTCGCCCAGGTTGCCCGTGTCCGTCAGGATTGGGGGTAATGAGCCGTTTTTTCGACGCTTGCGGTCCTTCGCCTTTTCGGAGATGTCCGGCCATTTCTCCAGCGTCACATCCGTAAACCCTTCGTTGTGGAATGACTGCTTAAAGTGTTTCTTGCCTTCCACCTGCACGATCCGGGGCACATCATTCTGAATGAATGCCTGTGCTTGTTTTGCCGCTTGCTTAAAATCCTCGGGACTCATAATTATTTCGCCGAAAAAAATGTTATACTTGTGCCCAACTCTCTCAAACTCATGGCAACGAAAAACCCCTATGCGGCCAAAAACGGCGGACCTAAACCGGGTCAGGGCTTTGCGTTTTTTGCCTGGGAAGCCGAGCAGGCCGAAAAGCGCCGGGAAAAACTCACTCCGGAGCAGCGCCAGCAGGAAGAGGACAACCGCCGGGCGGTGCAACGCCGGTGGGATGCTGAAGCTTCATTGTGATTCCTCCAGGTAAATAATTGTCTTTCCGTCCTTTTCTTCGATGCCCGTCACTTTGAAGGCCGTTCCGGCATCAAACAGTATCTCCTGCTCATCCTTGAACCGGCTCAACTTTTCAATCTGACGCCCGTTTTTGCTGGTGATCACCATTTTGACGTTGCCGTGGAACTCCCCGCCCGGCTTCCGGGTGGTCGAGGTGTAGGCCAGGTGCTTGACCGGCTCCCCTTTTTGATACGCCTTTTTATACTCGCCAACCAGATCAGCCGGTAACTCGCCCCCGCGATACACGACGCCCTTAAACCGCTTCATATCCCGAAGTGCCGCCGATAATACCCTCTTGAAAGCCGACAGGAATTTGTCGTTGTCCTTCATGCCCGACCGGAGCCAGCGGTTTAGCTCCCAGTATTCGGAACTGGTGTAATGGTTGATCGAAGCCAGTTCCTCATGATCGACCTTTTTGAAGGTGGAGCGCATGGGCTTCGTGTTCTCCATCGACTGCCGGAACTCATCGTTGGCGTTCAGCGTGTCGTAATCAAGCTGTTTCGCCAGGCGTTCGGCTTCGGCCTTCAACTCCTTTTTCGTTTTGGCGTCGATGCCCTCCTTGTAAGGGCTGGTATCGATATTGAACAGTTCGCCCGTGATGGCCGGGTTGTTATCCAGGCCGGGCGCGGGCGCGGGGCCGTCGTCCGGTACCGGCGTAACGTCTTCATCCGTTGGCTCAACCCCGCACAGACAGTTGTAAGCCGATGGCGGCAAGTGCTTCACCCAAAAGTCGTCATCGATGGGCCGCACAACGCCGTAATACGGTTTGTGTTCTTCCCTGGGCGTGGCGGCTCGTGAGGGCAAATACTTCAGGTTCGGGTACAGGTCCGAATTGGCTTGCCACTCGGACCACTGGCTGACAACCCTTGCGCTCCGGATGGCAGTGTTGTACTCGGTTTTCAGCCACCGGCTGTTGTAATTCTCGATCACACCCTGGGCGGCCTGCTCAAACTCTTTCCAGGGGCGTTTCGTCTTGCCGTCGCTGCTCACCAACAGGGCCGCTAAATCCTTCTGTTGCTGGTAGGTCTTCTGGCCGGCGAACCAGGCTCCGGATTGCTTGAGTTGTTCGATGAACGCCTGGTTGGGTTTGCCGTAGCGCAACTTTCCGAAACCGACATCCACCGCACTACTTAGGGCCAGGTACGTGATCGAAAACAGGTTTGTTTCGATCAGACCGTCGAAGCCATCGAACACGTTTTTTAGTGCCTTTTTGGTCAGGGCGTTGATGTTGATGAAGCTGGGCAGTTGCTCCAACTCGTCCCCGCCATCGGTAAGGCGTATGTGGATCGGATCACCGTGCGACGGCCCGGCACACGAGCAATCAGTATACAGGTTCCGGACGCTGGCCCCGACAGCGGATAGTTTTATGGGGCTTCGTCGAAAAAACCCTGCTCCCGCAACACCTGAGCGTATTCCACGAACCGTGCAAATTCATCCGCTGCTGATTGCTTCACCTTTTTAGGTGGTTGCTTACCGGGCTTCGCGGGTTGAGCCGGGGGCTGGTTAGCCTGCCGTTCGGCTTGTTCCTGGCGAACCTTTAACGCTTCTTCGTCAATCGGCACGTTGTATTCCTCGGCGAAGTAATCCAGCTTGATCGGAGCGACGTTCTTATGGATTTGGATGTCCATCGACAACCGGTCTTTCTTGCTAAGCTGTTCTTCTTCATCCACGAAGCTGAATAGTTCCCCTTCGGCAATGCTGTATCCCTGGGCGATCAGGGCCGGTTTGATCCGGCTGTTCAGGATACGCAAGGCAAAACGCCGGTCGGACTGGGCAATTTTTCCCGCCGTTCGTTCGTGAACCTCCGACTGGCTCAAGCTGCTACCGTCTTCCGTGGTCATGGTCTGGCCGACGATCAGCTTTGAAATGGCTTTGTCCATCCGCTCCGCAAACCGTTCGTAGGTGTCGGCGGCTGCGGTCTGGTAGGTGGTCGGAAATTCGACTTTCGCGCCATCCGGCAAGATCATATACGCCATTGTGCCCATTTCGGCCATGCCCTTCTCCAGCAGCGGCTTTTGGGTGGGGTCCATTGGGTTGTAATAGGCGATCCGGAGCGGCTGGCCGAACACCTCATTAAACGTTGCCCAGTCGCTCACGTCCCCCCGCTTCAGCAGCACCAACGGAGCCGCCCGGAGCAGCAAGCCCAGGTCACCACCCCGACCCGCTGGCGTGTACAGAATGTCGTAGGGCGGTTGGGTGTAGTCGATCCCTTCCGTGTCGCCGGGGTTGGCGACGACAATCCCGAAGGTGGGTTTTACGTGCGCGCGCGGCACCAGCTTGATTTGCGGCTGCTCGTTGATAATTGTCGCAAAATCATTCTGAATTAAGCTGAACCCAAAAAACCGGCTATCCACGATATGCTCCAGCAGTTGTTCAAACGCTTCCGTGTCGATCAGCCGGGTGATGGCTTTATTCTCCTTGCCGTCCTGCCCAAACGTTAGCGTCGTGTTGGTCAGGTTCATCCGGCGTTGATCCATCACACTGGTCAGGTGTTCGTCCAGAATGATGTCTTCATACAGATTGTACAGTTGTTGCCGGTTAGGGTTAAGGATCGACTCCGCCGACAGCAAGGCCGTCTTCCAGGTGTCGAGTGTCTTTCGGCTCCGGTCAACCGTCCGTATCTGGATGGAGTTATCGACAATCTGAACGTTTGCGTTTTTTCTGTTCTGCTTCGCCATTTCAGGGGTGGGTAATGTGATTTCCGGATTTGCTCCTATCGCTTCTTGTCGGGCTTTTAAGTGACACTTAAAAGCCGGTTAATTCAACGTCGGGCGTCGGGGATTGTAGCCAAAGGCAATTTGGCCGGGTGCGGGGCCGTCTTCCGGTACCGGAGCCAGCGGCACGCCGGGTAAGATCATTTTCCCGGCTGCGATCCATTCGAGCATCCGGATGGCCTGGTCGTAGCGGTTTTTCCGTTTATCCGGAACGGTTTCGAGCGGGGTGTACAGGTGGTACACGGATAGGTCTTTGGCGATGCTCAACAGCAGCTTGTGCCGGTTGTCGCCGGTCTTGGCGAGTTCCGGATCAATGTCGTACCGGGCACCCAAATATGTTTGGATTTCTCCTTCCGCCCGGACCAGGTGAGCGTAAAGGGCGGTGTCGCTGTAGCGGGTGATCAGTTCCCGAAGTTCGGGATACAGGTCACTGGAAAGGTCGGCTTTCGTGAGAAACATAATCAATAACGGTTGTTACGGCGGTGCCTTCCGGAGAAATCCGGGACGGCGGTGCGCACCTTCTGATTGATGATAAAAACGGCTCCTTCCGTGGCATCGGGCGCATCATCGTGTCCGGTCGGGAAGGCTAATAGCTGCTCTTTCCAGTTGACGAAATGCTTGTTGCCTTTCAACTCCTGGTTGATCCGAAATACGCCGTGCTCAAAAAGCGCCTGGAGGGTGGATTCGATCCGTCCGGCCTTGTCGGGTTTCTGGCGTTCATCAGCCCGGATCGGGAGCATATAGTTGCGGATGGCACTCTCGTTCACGTATTCCTCCAGGTGGGTGTCCTGCATCAACCCGCCCTCGATGAAATGGAAGATCACTTTCGCGCCCAACTCCAGCAACCGTTCGTGCATGTCGTAATGCGCCTTCACCATCGCTGATTTAGTACCCTGAGTAACCCAACAGTCCAGCAGATCACGAAACTTGCCCAGGGCACCCACGGCCACAATGGCCTTGTAGTCGTTTTTCTTCGAGTCCTTCCAACTGGGGTCGTTGTAGGTGACAATGAACGGATAGTGAGCCAGCGGGGGCGTCTTGATGTAGGTCAGCCACTCCGCTTTGAAGATTTTACCCGATACGATGAACTTGTGGAAGTACTCGCGCTGAACCATCGAATAGCGGATTTTACTCCACTTGTCGAGCAGCATGGGGCGGGTGTAGCGTTCTTTCCAGGCCGGGACGCCGGTTTCGCTCTGGTCCTCCTTGTGGGTTTTCGGATTCTCCAGGGCGAACACCTTGCAGTGAAAAATACTTTCCTTCACCGGGTCGTCTTCTTCGACATCGCCCACCAGGTTAGCCAGGACGGATTTCCGATGTATCCGGTTACCGGCCACGACGAAACGCGCGCCCAGGATCGAGAAACAGGGAAACAAAGCGCCTTCGACCCACCGGACGACCTTTTCAACTCGTTCTTCGTTTTCGACCAGTTCGTCGTCATCGATGTCATCGACCACGCCGTAATTCGGGCGTTTTTCGGCCTTTCTTAAACCGCGCGGGGATTGGCCGCGTCCGAGTGCCCAAAAGCCTACGCCGTCTTGCGTGGAAAACGAGCCTTCCTCCCAGTCGCCAAAGCTGTATTGCTCCCCAAAGTCATTAATGTACCGCTGGTTGAACTGAAGTTCCACCTGCACGTCGATGAGCAGGCCAACCGCCTTAGACTGGTTGGCGCTGGTGATCACCATGCCGGTAAGCTGGTCTTTCGCCTTCAGGTACAGCGGCATGAGTACATCGGCAAAAACCGATTTCGCGTGTTCGCGCGGCCACTCCAGGACGGCAAAGACGTTCGGATCGGCTTCAATTTCTTTGGCGGCTTTCTTGTGAAACCAGCCGAAGGGAGCCGACGCGTAGTGCGGAAAATAGTATTCGCAAAACCGTTCGAAGGTTTCCTTCAGCCGGGTGATCCGGGCGGCTTTTACGGCGGCTGGCTCATTCAGGGGGATGTCGGACGTTTTGGCCGAAACAATCTCTTTCCGACTATCTAAATAGTCCTGAAACGCCCGTTTGTCTTTTGCGGTCAGTGCCATTTAGTTCGTCATTAAATCGCGTTTCAACTGGAGAAAATCGTCCGAATACGGAACCAGGGCTTTTGCCAGGTCGGCATCTTTGCGGTGGACGTGCTCCGCAAACTCCCGGACAATATCTACCACGGTGGCCCACTGCAATTCACGGCCTTTGATCACCGCGAACATTTTGGAGAGTGCGTCGATTTCGCCTTTGTCCAGGAGGGGCAATTCGTCCGGGTTCGCGGTGCGATACCCCAAAACGCGCTCATTCAGGGCTTCAAGCTGGTAGTCGATCAGGTCCAGGATACGATCCTGAATCGTCCGCTTTTGCGATAGTTTGGCGGCACGTTCTTCCCGCCACCCCTCCTTGCTTGTCCAGGTGGATACCGTCGTAGCGGACACGCCTAAGATGCGTGCGATGTCCTGCGATTGCAGGCCCATCATGTAGAGTTCCTTTCCGCTCTGCTTGATTCTATCGCGTTGGTTCATGGGGGTACGGTGGGCGTTTGCCTAAACCAAAATTGGGCATCCGACGTGTCTGGCCCAAAAGCATTGCGTACCGTTTTCGGAATATCCGAACAGCGTTTGTCCTGGCCGAAAACGGTAGGTAATCAGGTTGCCTAAGCCGTCCCCACTGCCCAATTTCACTGCTGAAACAGGCGCAAGCCACCACCGTACACTTGTTGATATGCCTAAGAAAACGTTCCGCGTTTCCGACGAAACGATTACCTGCTACGGGGTTCGGATACTCAATTCCGGCCTTCAGGTTGAGTCGTTTTTAGCCAATCCGGTCATGCTCTACATGCACAAGCGTGGGCAGGTGATTGGCAAGTGGAATAATCTCCGCCTGGAGAATAACGAGTGGCTGGCCGAGCCGGAATTTGATACCGACATCGAGTTAGGGGATCAGGTGGCGGGTCAGGTTGACCGGGGCTTTCTCAATGCCGCCAGCATCGTGGCCGAAATTCAGGAGATTGTTTACAATGACGAACTGAAATGCTACGACGCCACCAAAAGCGTCCTTCAGGAAATCAGCATTGTAGACGTGGGCGGCAACCGCAATGCCCTGAAGCTGGTCGATTCGCGAGGGGAATACCTGACCGACGACCAGGCCAAAGACTTCCTTCTCAAGCTTTCCAATCAATCACAACCTTTCAAACCCAACGAGCAAATGAGCTTAGTAGCCATTGCCCTGGCGTGCGGTCTTGCAGAGACGGCCACCCAGGAACAGATTACCGCGAAGGTGATCGAACTGAAGGCCGCTGCTGCTTCGGCAGATGGTACCAACTACAAAGAGAAGTACGAGCAGCTTCTGAAGAAGCAGAAGGAAGACCAGGAAGCGAAAGCGGTTAAACTGGTTGATACGGCTATTTCTGAAAAACGCATCACGGCGGATCAGAAAGATACGTACATCAAACTGTTTGCGGCAGATTTTGCGCTGGCTGAAACCGTGCTGGCAAGCATCAAAGCGCCGGTTGATCTGGTTCAGCTTGCTACCGGGGGTGCCCAGCAAGCGGCCATTGCCCTGGCTGATGACGACCTGGTGAAGAAGTACGACGAGTTGGACCGGAATGGCAAGCTCGTGAAGCTGATGGCCGAAAACCGCCCCCTGTTCGATCAAATTTACAAGGCCAAGTGGGGGAAGACCTACAGCGGCAAATAGCATACCCGTAGAAGAGCGCCCACCCGGAGGCTAAAGGCTGAAGGGTGGGCCAGACAAGTTTTCCCGTACCCACGTAACTTATTTCAAATCAAATGGCCTTAGAGAAAGAAATTTGGCAGACCGACATCGTTGGCAACCTGTACAAAGGCAACGACTTTCTGACCCGTTCCACCAATGTCGATCAGTACGTATTGGCCGGTAAAGTAGTTCACATCCCGAATGCCGGGGCTGGCAGTGGGGTTGTCCGAAACCGGTCATCCTTACCGGCTACGGTAACCAAGCGTACCGACACAGACATCGTGTATGCGCTGGACGAATACACCTCCAACCCGATCACGATCCCGAACATTGACACGATCCAGTTGTCCTATGACAAACGGGCGTCGGTTATTGGGGAGGACATGGCTTCCATCCGGGAACTGGTGGCTGACTGGATGCTCCGGAACTGGGCACCCACGGCTGCGGCTCAGTTTTTGCGTACCACCGGGGCGGCTGTTCTCAGTGCGTCGCCCGGCGCAACCGGCAACCGGAAGGGACTCACGAAAGAAGACCTGAAGAAAGCACGGCTGGCGATGAACAAGCAGAACATTCCGCAAGAAGGCCGCGTAGCCCTGATTCCGTCCGACATGATGGATTTCCTGCTGTCCGACGCGGATTTGCTGAAGCGGGATAAATCACTCGAACTGGACGTGAAAGGCGGGGTGATTGCCAAATTGTACGGCTTTGAGTTGATGGAACGGTCGGCAACGCTGGTGTACACCAATGCGGCCACCCCTGTCGTGAAAGATCCCGGCCAGGCCACGGCGGCCACGGACAACCAGGCGGCTATCCTGTGGCATCCGAGCATCGTTGAACGCGCCCTGGGCACGGTCGATATGTTCGAGCGGCTGGGTGATCCGACCTACTACGGGGACATTTACTCCTTCCTGGTGATGGCCGGTGGCCGGATTCGTCGGGGCGACGGCAAAGGCATTTTTGCCATCATCGAAGACGCTGCTGCTTAATTGTGAGTGCCAGGCGCTGGCCTGGCTCTTAATACACCTCACTTAACTACTCACAATGGCACAACCGAAAGTAGACATACAGATACAGTCCGGTGGCTTGGGTCGTTCAACCCAAGTCGCCGATGGCGTAGCCGGTTTGGTCGTTACCGGTGTTGCGGCCACGGGCCTGGCGCTTGGTGTCGCCAAGCGGCTCTTTAGCTTGGCCGATGCAGAAGATGTGGGCATCAAATCCGATGTGCCCAACCTGTTGCACGCCTGGACGCAAATCAATGACTTCTTTGCCTTTGCAGGCGATGGCGCGGAACTCTGGATTATCCTGATTGCCAACACCACCACGCTGGTGTCGGCGGTCGGCAATTCGGCGGACGATAGTACTCCCCTGGAAAAGCTGTTGGTGGCGGCTGAGGGGCGCGTGAACGTCGCTGGCGTTTCAATGGGCCGGGCGGCTGGCTACACGCCCAGTTTGAACCAGGGCTTTGATGGAAACGTGCAAGCTGCCGTGGGGGCGGCTCAAATGGTGGCCGAAAAGTTTTATGGCCGTTACAGTCCCGTTCACATCATTCTGGATGGTTCGTACATGGACCCCGCTGGTGGGTACATCAATTGGCGGCAAGGGGGCACGGCAAACCGGGTGTCGTGTTTCGTCGGAACCGACGTGGCCGGGGCGCGGGTATCCTGCATGGGTAAATTGTTGGGACGCCTGGCGTCGATTCCGGTTCAGCGCAACATTGGCCGCGTCAAAGATGGTTCCTTTATGGCGGATGCCTACCTCACCAGTGGGGTTTCCGTTCGTTCCCTGACCCTGGGCGCACTGAATGCGATCCACGACGCGGGGTACATTTTGCCCCGGATTCACCAGGGCATTCCGGGCGTCTTCCTGTCGGATGATCCGTCGCTGGTTGACAATAACGACGATTTTTCCAGCATTTCCCGAAACCGGGTGATCGGCAAGGCCGTTCGGCTGACCTACCAGACGTATGTGCTGGAGCTATTGGACGAGGTTGAGGTCCAGGCCAATGGCCGGATTTCACCCACCAAAATCGGCTACCTGGAGGGGCGCATCGAAAACGCCATCAATCAGCAGATGGTCGTCAATGGCAATTGCTCCAGTGTCGATTGCACCATCGATCCCCGCCAAAACATCCTCTCAACGGATCGGCTGGAAATTCAGTTGAAGCTTATCCCGGTTGGGCAACTGAAGGAGATTGTCATCAAACTGGGCTTCACCAATCCCGCTTTAGCGACGTAACATGGCAAATTTTCAAATGGATACCAGGCTCTACGCCTGGTCTGAAACCGAAATCCGCGTGGCCGGTAACATGGTGGTTGGGGTGGTTAACTGTCAATGGAAAGCCGACCAGGAGAAGGAGGAAATTTACGGCAAAGGCACCGAGCCGCTGGCGATCAAATCGGGTAATTCCAAGTACTCCGGAACGCTCACGCTCCTGCAAAACGAACTGGAAAAACTCCTGGATCAATTCTCGGATGCCAACGGCAACGTGAATTTCATTCCGCCGTTCGAGGTGCAGATCAGTTTTGCCAATGACCGGGATCAGATCGTGACCTATAAGCTGGCCGGTTGCCAGTTCAACAGCCAGGAAATGAACGCCGAGCAGAACATGAAGAAAATGGAAGTTCCACTCCCCTTCATGTACCTGACCCAAACCCGCGTTGCCGCGTAACCATGACTGAACCGGTCCAAATCTTCCAAATGTACCCCGCCGTTCGGATGCTCTACCGAACGTCGGACGGTTGGGTACATTTGACCAAGACCGATGCCCAGGCGCAGGCCCGGCATCTGCAAGACCCCACCGTTACCCCGATCCGCCGTACCCATGCACAGCCTGCTGACCCAAATCAACAGTAATACCGAAATCCGTTTAAGCCTGGCGGAAGCCTGGGGGATCGTTTCGGCATTGGTTGTGGGTATTCCGTCGCTGATTGCCGTCGTTCGGCAATATGAGCGAACCCGCATCAAATTCAATTCTCACGAATCCCAGCTTTCCCAGCTTACCAAGCTGTCCGAAAAGCAGGAGCAAAAAATTGCGCTGCTCACCACGGAGGTGGAAACGCTGACCCGGTTGGTCCGGGATATGATTCGAGGGAAAACCAGCAAACCGCGTGTAACCAAATCCGGCAATGCCCAGCACCCGTAACATCAAAGATGCCGTCGTCCGGCTGCAAAAAGCCTGGGCGTACCTGGAACAGCAGTATCCGATTCTGTTCCCCAACGATCCCAAACCGTTCCTGATTGAAGTGTTTCGGCCCGCTGCCGTGCAACGCGCTTACTACGCTCAGGGCCGGGAAAAGCTTGCCATTGTCAACAGCTTGCGCCGGGGCGCGGAATTGGCGGCAATTTCGGAAGCTGAGAACCGGCGCATCATTACCAAGTCCAAGCCCGGCACCAGCAAGCATGAGCGGTGGCCGAGTCAGGCGTTTGACATTGCGTTTCTCACGCCGGATAAAAAGAGCCTGGACTACACGCCCCGCCTGTTCAATCAGGCCGCTGTGATCCTTCGGGCCGAGTTTCCGGATGTTCGTTGGGGTGGAGACTTCAACGGCAACGGCAAGGCCGATGATTCATTCGTGGACCGGCCCCATTTCGAGGTTTAAAACCCACTTAAAGACACTTTAAACGCAAATAACAATGGAAACGAAAAGTTTTTCAGCGCCGTCCAATGCGGTCGATGTGGAGGCTCTAAAGGCGAAGTACGGTGAGGTTTATCAAATCGCGGTGCAGGAGATTTTCGTGAAGCACGATCCGTATCTGGTACCAACTAATGAGGATGAGGATGAGATCGAAGGGGCGGTTTTTGCTTACATCCGCAAGCCCACGGCCAAAGAAATCAATTTCGCCATGTCGAAGGTGCCGAACCTGATTGAAGCCGGAAAGGTCATCGCCAAGAACTGCTTTGTGGCCGGGGATCGGCGCGTGATCGACGAACCGTCGATGTTCACCAGTGCCGCGCTCCAGTGTATTGAGTTGCTGGAAATTCGGCAAGCCAGCCTAAAAAAGCTTTAGAGGAGGACTACCCGGAGATTGAGGAAACCGATACGTTCCGGGTGATGTCCTCCTGGATTCGCTTCTTCTTCCCGGCCATCGAGCCGTATGACCTGGAGCCGGACGATTTTGCCCGTATCTGGCGGGAAGCCCAATTTCTGCTGACGCAAACCAAACCCATCAAGTCCAACCAGCGATGAACTACTCCTGGGCATTTCGATTGCAAGACCTGGTATCGCCTACCCTGATGCAGATCAGTCAGCGATATGGCAGTACGGTTTCAACGATGCAGCGACTAACGGAGCGGCTTCAGTCGGGCTTTAGCCGGGCGGCTCAGACGGTCGATCAGCTTAAGCGGAAAATGGGATTTGCCAAAGAAGGGCATTCTATCGACTCGCTCCGACAGAAACTCGACGCTTTGACTCGCCAACGTGATTTGTCGTTAGACCTGGGCGAAGTGCGCCGGGCTAATCGGGAGATCGACGCCCTGGAGCGCAAACTTAACAAGCTGGAAAGTTCCGGGAAGAAAAGCGGGGGCTTGTTGGGTGGTCTGTTGGGTGGTGGGCTGATGGGTTCGGTTACGGGCCTGGTGGTGGGTGGTGGTTTGTTGGCCGGTGCGGGGCAACTGCTGCAATCCGGAATGAACCGGGAACAGACGAAAGTAGCTTACGAGCAATTCGTGGGCAA
Organism: Larkinella sp. VNQ87; assembly: GCF_049445795.1. Lineage (NCBI taxonomy): Bacteria > Pseudomonadati > Bacteroidota > Cytophagia > Cytophagales > Spirosomataceae > Larkinella > Larkinella sp. VNQ87. Next base: position 90,131 of record NZ_JBMSDT010000004.1, on the reverse strand, counting down.
AGAGGGCGTCGATCAGTTGATGGGCAAACTCAACAACTTTGCCAATGTGACGCCCTACTCGAATGAGCAGGTATACGGCGCGGGCCGGGCGCTATTGGCCGCCAAGGTGTCCGCCAATGAACTGGAGTCCAAGATGACCAACATCGGCAACATGGCCGCTGTGAGCCAGAAGGATTTTGAGGAAATGTCGGCTGCTTACGCCAAAATTAAGGCCAAAGGGTTTATCGACTCCGGGGAATTGCACCAGGAATTTGGCGGGACGCTGCTCATGGATCAGCTTAAAAAAGACCTGGGCGTGACCGGTGAAGAGTTGTTCAAATTGGCCGAGGATCGAAAAATCCGGTTTGAGGATGTAGACCGGGCCATTGCCAATCTGTCCGCCAATGGAGGTGCTTATCAGGGAGGGTTAGATAAGCTCAGCCAAACCGCTGGTGGTAAGTGGTCTACGTTCACCGGTACCCTGCAAGATAAACTCGCTACCTGGGCGGAGAAACTGAACCCCTTCCTGGGTAAAATCTTTGATTTTGGCACGGCGTTGATCGGGCAGATTGATCCGTTCCTGGCGAAGCTGGCCCCGCTGGGCGAAGGCTTTATGAAGGTGTGGGACGCTTTGCAGCCGGTGCGGGATCTGCTGGCCGACCTGTTTACGGTCGTTACCAACCTGCTTTCACCCTTTAGTTCGATGGAATCGAATGTTTCCGGGCTGAACGTGGTCCTGGAGATTTTTGCCGATGTCGTTTGGGTGATCAGTACCGCCGTCAAATGGGTAGGCGAATTGATTCTTTGGCTGGCCGATAGTGCCATCGTGAAAGCTATTTTGGTGGTCGGGTTGCTGGTGAAGGGTTGGTGGGCACTGAATGCCGCCATGTACGCCAACCCGGTCGGGGCGGTGATTGCCGCCATCGTCGCCCTAGTGGCTATGATCAAATACGCCTGGGATAACGTCGAATGGTTCCGCAACTCCTTAATCAAACTCTGGGAGGTGGGTAAGGCGGTCTTCAGTAGTCTGGGTAAAGCCTGGGAAGCTTTCAAGAATGGTGACTTTGCCGGAGTGGGTAAAGCGTTTGCCGATGGCTGGAAAGAGGGGTTAGCCAATGCCGACCGGGCCATCAATACCGACAAGATGAGTCGGAGAATGGCGGCTGAGCAGGCCAAAATGAAAAAGGTTTCGACCCCTGCAATGGCCGCGAACGGCCTGGCTCCTGGTAGCGGTACTCCTTCCGGCAAGGAACTCGATAAAGCGGCTGGCGTGTCGGCTACGGTGGGCGGCTCCAAATCCACGACCATCACCATTAACGTGAACAAGCTGATTGAGAAAAGCGAAATCCACGTCAACCATTTTAAAGAAGGCGTCAACGAAATGGAAGAAATGATCCAGGATGCCGTTTTACGTGCTCTCAATAGTGCCAACGCTGTCGCAACTCCCTAATGGCAACCATCAGACTACCCGACCCGCTCGCTATTCCGACTACAAGTCAGTTGCCTGACGAGCAGGCTATCAAGCGGACCGGTGCGACCATGAAAATGCCGTTTCGGATCGGCCTTACTCGCGATAATTCTGATTTTTGGACCTTGCCGATTGAGCCACTAGTAAGTGTGCGCGGTCGGAATATGATCGTCCGGAGGAACATCAGCAAAAAGAATGGTATCGGGTCGGTTAAGGAGTTGTGGTCGCAGGACGATTACAGCATCAGTGTTCGCGGGATTTTTGTGTCGGAGAAATTGGGCGAGTTTCCGGAAGAAAACCTATCGAAGCTCAAAAAGCTGCTGGAAGCTAAGCGGAGCCTGGTAATCTCCTGTAGGCTAACCGACATCCTGGGTATTACGCTGATGGCCGTCGAGGAGTGGGAACTACCGGAAACTTCGGGCCTGGAGAACCAGTACTTCCGGATTTCGGGCTACTCCGACCAGGATTTTGAATTGATTTAAGTAGCGTTTAAACCCCCTGTATTTATATGAAATCGCTTTTTTCTTCCGTGGCCTTCCTGCTGGCCCTAACCGCTGCAACCGCATCGCCTATGTTTCGGATGGATTATGAAATCGAGATTGGAAACGTCGCCCTGAAGGGTGTCGAGTCGGTAACTGTCGAGTCCAGTACGGAATCATTGTTGGACCGCTGCACGATCACGGTGCCGGGCATGGTTCGCAACAAGCCGTACCAGATCGAGGGCAAGATCAAACGGGGCGACGCCGTGACGGTCAAACTGGGGTATGATGGTAAGCTGAATACCGAATTTGTAGGCTACCTCCGGGCCATCTATCCGAATAGCCCGATGAAACTGGAGGTCGAAGACGCCATCTACCTGACACGCCGGGACATCAAGGATAAAGCCTTTCAGAAAACCACGGCGGTGGATGTGCTGAAGTATGTTGTTTCCGAACTCAACCGGCAATTGCCCGGCAATCAGCAATTCAAGGTCGTGACGGATGTGGATGGCTTGCAGTTTGATAAGTTCACTATTGTTCGCTCGAACGGGTTTGAAGTGCTGGAGAAGCTGCGTTCAGAAACCGGTTTAGCCATCTACGCACGGGGTAATGAGTTACACTGCCATCTGAAGTACACCGAAAAAACCGGCCAGGTCACCTACGATTTCAGCAAGAATATTGAGGAATCCACGGACCTCCAGTACGTCAGAAAGGAGGATACAAAGGTTCTGGTGAAAGTGGTCGGGCGGACCAAAAAGGGGGCTAATGTAGAAGTGGAGGTTGGCGAAAAGGGGGGCGATGTCCGCACGTTCCAGCGTCCAACGATTTCGGACAAAGCGACCCTGGAGACTATCGCCAAAGAGGAACTAAAGAAGCTTTCATTCGATGGCTACAAAGGATCGCTTCGGGGCTGGCTCCTGCCGATCTGCTCAACCGGCTACACGGCCAAAATTCTTGATCCGGACTACAAAGAGCGTGAGGGTAGCTACTACGTGAACAGCGTCAAGACGGAATTTTCGTCCAGCGGGGGCCGTCGAACGGTGACCCTGGGCATTAAGCTTTCCGTATAATCTTTGGTAAACGAGCGGCCGGCGAAGATCCGTAGCCAAATATTCGATGGACAAGAACGCGCAAATCGTAGCAGGCATTCGGCAGGTGGTGGGCAAGTCGCCGGTGCAGGTGTGGCCCGCCCTGGTGAAATCCGTCCAGGGGACGACCTGCACGGTGGACATCGTTGGGACGGGCCTGGTCGATGTGCCGGGCGTGAACCTTCGGGCCGATGATGACGCTTCTGAAGGCGTGTTGCTGGTTCCGCGCGTTGGCTCCTACATTTTCATCGGAACCATTGAGAATGAATTGAGCAACCTGTTTGTGTGCCAGGTGTCGGAAGTGGATCGGGTCGAAGTCGTCATCGAGGGTGTGACGGTGCAGGTTTCCAAAGACGGTGCGACGTTTAAGCGGGATGATCTGGAAATGAGCCTGGCCGATAAAGCGACCATCAAAAAGGGGGGCGTCGAAATGACCCTGAGCGACGGCGCAACGATCAAGCAGGACCAAGCCGAATTAACGCTGAAATCCGGTAAGGTGACCGTGAAGAACGCCGGGGTTAACCTGAAGGAACTGTTTACTAGCCTGACCACGCTCCTGAAAACCTTCCAGGTGGTTTGTGCGGCTCCCGGTTCTCCGTCTGCATCGGTTTTTCCGACCACCATCACCAGCATTGTCCAGCTTGAAACGAAGGCAAACCAACTACTCCAGTGAACGATTTTTTGCACGATCCGGATACGGGCGATTTGGTGATTAAAAACGGTGATCTGGTCGTGGGCGATGCCACCGATCAGCACCATACCGACATTGTGATCTGGCATAAGGGCTGGAATCATTTTGATCCGACCATCGGCGTGGGGTTGTCTCGCTTCCTGTTGGACGAAGGCGGTGCGCCGGGGCTGACCCGGACGATCCGGGCGGAACTGGAGCGGGACGGCAACACGGTCGATAGCGTGTCAATTGAACCCGATGCCATAACCATCATTGCACGCTATGAATGAGTACAGGGTGATAAGCGGCCAAAGCTTGCTCGACATTGCCATCGAAGCGTATGGTGATGTCGAGGGGTTACACTGGCTGCTGGAGGACAATCCGACCTTAAGTGGGCCATCGGATCGGCTCCGGGCGGGGCAAGTGCTGTTGATCCGGACGGAGGTGGTGAATGTGCGCTTTAAAGCCTATTTAAATGACTTCGCGCCGTTTGCTACCGTCACTGGAGACGACCAACCGGAGGGCGTTGGCTACTGGTTTTTGAATGAATACACCGTACAACCATAACTATGTATGAGAACGACCGACGAGATTTTGGCGGAAATGGACACGGTTCAGGCTACCATGCCCGAACTGGCTAACTTAAATTCAGCAAGCCAGGTGGCGTTTTACCGGCTCCTGAAACGAATGTGGGCGCTGCTGGTGCAACTGGTCGAAAAAGCCTTTGACGACTTTCGTGTCGAGCAAACGGCGCTGTTGGCCGCTAAGGAGATCGGGACGCTGGAGTGGTATGCCGCTAAGGTAAAGGCGTTCCAGTTTGGGGACGCCGTGATTGTGCGCGGCTCGACGGCCACGTACACCACCATCGATCCCGCCAAACAAATTATCAAGCAGTGTGCCGTCACAGAAAACACATCGAACGGACGGCTGACGGTGAAGGCGGTGAAGGGGGCGACAAACCTGGTGCCCCTGTCGGGCGATGAGTTGACAGCCTTGAAAGAGTATGTCCGGGCCATTAAATACGCGGGGGTGGCCGTCGATGTGGTCAGCCTGGCCGCTGACGAATTGCGCCTGAACGTGACGATCAAAATCGACCCGCAAGTAGTGTCGAATGCCGGGGCAAGCCTGAGTGATCCGGCCAAATTCCCGATTCGGGATGCCCTGCAAGGCTACCTGAAAACCATTCCGTTTGATTCGGTTTTAAGCTGGACCCTGCTTACGGATTATATGCAGACAGTGCCCGGCGTGAAAGACTTCGTGGTGAGTCAATCGTTCTACCGGCAAGCGGGGTCGCCCACCTGGCTTACGTTTTCCCGCGAACTGGTTTCCCCTGCCGGTCACATGGTTTTGCACACTGATTCCGTCCTGACCTATGCTGTTTGATCTGCCGAGTTTTATCCGTCAATCGTTGCCGCCTTCGTCCCGGACGCCGATTAAGATTGCGCTGGCCCGGATGCTCTTTGCTCCGATCCTGTACACCATCCAGGCGTTCAACACGTTTCGCACGGAAATGCTGCTGAAGGGATCGAGCAACGGCCAGGTGATCGTCCTGGAGTCGCTGCTGAACGCGGCCATCGGGCGTTCGTACCTGATTTATATCCTGGATGGCAACTTCAAAGATGTAGATTTTCAGGTGGTCGTGCCCTCCGATCTTCCCGGAAGCCAGCGAAACCGGGTAATCGCCGTATTGAACGATCAGCACCTCCGTTCGAAAAGATGGTCAATTCGAACGACTGACGAGGTTTCCTGGCGGGTTGATGGCAATCCGTCTACCATCCCGTTTGCGATGATCGGGTTGCTGGAGTCGGTTAACGCTACCGAAATTTTAGGCTGGGCGGCTGATGCCAATCGCTTTGATACCGGTGTTTGGGTGCTGATTTATATTGATGATGTGCTGGTTGAGGAACACTACGCCGGTCGTTGGCGACCGGAAATCGGCGAGATGTTGGGTGATTACGGATTTCATGGGATCAGCTATAAAATACCGGATCAATACAAAACCGTTGGTACGCACACCGTCGATGTCAAATTTATGGACACGATGGCGTCATTGCCGGGTTCGCCGAAAACCTACGTGGTTACCCAGGTCAACCAGCCCGATCCGCTGGCCGACTTCCGAATCTTTGCGCACTGGGATGGTTTTTCGCAAGGGCTTAACATTCTGGCGCTGGTCATGGATAATGAAGTGTACTCCGGGCGGATTGTTCCCGAACCGGGTCAACAGGGCACCTGGCCTTCGTCTGTCGATCTGAAGCCTGAGCAATTCATTATCCAGACTGCCAACGGGGCGGTGACTGCCAACCGGCGTTACCTGTTTCATGGGATTGAGAAGGTGCCCGCTGGCACCTGGCGGGTCGAGGTTTGGCGGAAACTGTACCCGAACGTCAAACGTGTCCGAAGCATTACCCTGAGCGGGATCAAGTTTGAGGATGAAATAACGCCGGTCGATACGGGAGGGGGTGGCGGCACGGTCCTGGCTTTTTCCAGTGGGTATCCCAAGTTGAATGGATCAGCCTTGCTTTGGGCGGTTACCATTGCCGGAACCTATCTGACCCGCGTGAAGCGGAACGACACAACGATTTTTGAGCAAAATCTGGCCTATGTCGTTGGTGAGGAAAAGCAGATTGCAACGGAAGTAGGCTACATCTACCGCGTCGAGGTTGTTTCAGGTGGACAAACCATTTCCGGGGAAGTTGTGACGGCGGTTGATCCGAATGTAGCGGAGACGGCGTTCAACATTCCCCGCGTCAACGGGCTGGATACAAACGTGGCCACGGTAACCCGGTCGGTTGTGGGTGGTGAAATCCGCTATTCGATCACGCCCCAAAATGTTCAGTCTGGCTATGTGGGGTACATCATCGTCAATAACATTGCCTACACCAGTTACCAGAATGTCGCCGTAGGTGCCCAGCGTTTCCTAGACGTGCTGATTGTTCAGGCGAGCGACATTCCGTCAAACTGGTGGCAATACAAGTTTTACGATGGCGTGACAAATCCGTCTGCTGAGTATACCCGGCGCTCGAACATGGTTAAGCCAGGTCATCAATTCTCCATCGAAACCGGACTTCCCACCAACTAATATGGCAATTGCAGGAACCAAGTTACTGACACGTCCGGGCTATCTGAAATATGATGAGATAGACCGGACGACTGAATTCCCGGTGCGGACCAAGCCGACCGGCAAACGCTACGCGGGGTATCTCAAGACGAACCGCCCCGTTACCGATTACCTCAAATACATGACCCATGTCTTTGCGGTCAGCCATACCGAAGCTGCCGATGGCGTTCGGGCAACCATTCCGGGTAGTTCCATTTTGGCCCAGTTTGGGGGCGTCGGCCAATGTACCAACATGTCGCTGGATCAATGCTTTAACGCCGGAAAAGCGTTCCCTCGTTTGGGGCATCTTTGGAGTCAGGAGGGTGAAGGTGATCCCGTTCTGGTCCCTGACGCTAGCCTGGCTGCAAACGGCATCAACAATGAGCAGCGGCACAAGCGGTACTACGAAGGGATCATGGATGGCCTGCCCTCTGACTACTGGTTTTTCGGTAACTACGGGGCGCTCCGCTTCAGCTACTCGAACGAAACTTTCAGCGTCGATGGTGGGGCACCCAACGGGGTGCAGTCGAAGTTTACCAACATGTACGCCAGTCAGACGGCGGCACGCCAGGCGTTTAAGCAGTACTACCCGACGTATTTCGACATGGGGATGCACTGGCACGCCCACTTGTATCTCCGCTATTTGCCTGCCTTTGGCGTCGAACACAGCGTGCTGCACATGCTGCTTATTGGTAAGAAGGCTTTTCCGGAACGCAAAGGAAGCCTGTTTTTTTGGCCTCCCGTAGAGTCAGTAACCGGTGGTTCGTTTTCTGTGAACCACAAACACGGCTCCACGACCACCAGTCCAGCCGGAAGCATCTGGATGTACGAACACGCCGTTATGTCGGCGGATTCGTGCCGAAACGTTGCGTTCATTGGGTACATGGAAGTTGAAGCGGTAACCACTTTTGAAGATGGATACCGGCACGGGGAGGATCGAAATGTTCGGGGAAATGCGGACGGCCAGTTTCGATTTATTTTGGATGAGTTTCGCCCCGCTGGTGGCGGGAATGGCACATTTCCGTATCAGCCGAACGCCCCTTACAAGTTTCCGCGCCAATCGTGGACCTGCCAGACAGCAACCATGCTGGGTATCGATCTTGCCATGCAGGCGGTCAATTTCCTGGGCGGGTCGCACACCTCGTACACGTCGGAGTTCTGTAAGTACCGGTTGGATGGCGGTGCCTGGGTAGAGGTCCGGAGTGATGGAGCCGACGTTTTGTATGCGCGGGGTTCGGATACGGTTTCCGGTGGCGTGACAATCAGCGGGGCCAAGCCGATCTGTCGCCTGAGCCGGGGAGCCAGCGGCAAACGGGTGGTTTGGTTCGTTGATCCGGACGGCCCGATGTCGGGTAAACGCAAGCTTGAAGTGATGGTAGATGGTACCATCTACGACCTGGGCATGTATGATGCCCGTGACCTGCATGTCCAGTGTTTTAGCGTTGGATCGGTTGGTGGGGGCGATACGGGCGGTGGCAATACGGGTGGAGGGAATACCGGTGGTGGCAATAATGGCGGGGGAACCGCGCCATCCATCAACCAAACGTTGACCTACCTCACGAATCACTATCCACCTGGTGACCCTACCGAGTTTAGTCAGTTTTTAGGGGTTGTCAATACCGGGTTGAACGAGGGTGGTAATTCAGTTCGGATGACCATTCGGATCGGCGAATGGATTAAGGCGAACGGGAATTATGCCCGGTGGGATCAGTGGGCTGCACTGGCGACGGCGAACAACCGAAACGCGCCCTTGCTCATTCATATCCTGATTGGCTTCCTGGATAACGAATTTCCATCCTGGTTGACAACGGATATGTGTCAACGTTACCATGATGGCACCCAGCCGCCGTGCAAAACGCCTAGCCTGGAGTTTTGGAATGCTTGGAAAGATGGTGTTGGCTACGATGAGTCGAACCCGGTGTTCCGAATTGAAGGCATCGCCCGTCAAATCATTCTTCGCTACTCTCCTGCCGAAGTGTCGTGGGGGCTGTCGGAGTCAGCCGAGTTTCAGTACAGCCACCGCAATGGGTCCGGAGGTATTGAAACCTATTCAGGCTGTGAGCCACGGGCGGATACGGGTTTCGCGGCTTACACCAACAACTTGTACACGTTTATTCCTAATCCGGCATCCTTTGACATCAACGATTCGTTTGGAACCAACGATGATCGGGGGCGTCGGGCCGTCCGGTATCGTACCACCAAGCTGGCGACGGTAAAGGAATGGGGCCAATGGATCACTGGCTCGTCAATCAATGATATGATTGATTGCGGAGCTTATACCAATTCGCAGTCTGTGTTGGTGGGTACGGCTGAAGTAAAGCGGTTGACAACCGGCATTCCCATTGTGAAAGTCAACGCGATGGCCCAGGACGACTGGCGCTTCATTACCGATTACCTGGCACAGTTGGCCGCTCAGGGCATGGTCGCCATCGACATTGAGGGTGATTTTAGCTTGTTCAATCGAAACCTTTCCACGGTTACGCCGAATGTTGTAGGTCGGTGGGTAAAGTCTTATTCGGACAATACGGAAATACCCCGTACCACGACCAATATCAACAATGTATCTGTCTACGACAACTTCACCAGGGCGCTGGGTCGTGGACGAGTTCGCGCAATCAGTCTCTTTGGAGTAGGTACCCATGAGCACCAGGTAGCTGAGTATGTCCGCTGCATACACGCTCTCGATGGACTTATCGGCGTTCCCATCGCAACCCGTGGAACGGCGACGAACACGATCACGGCTAGTATCCGAAAACTCCGAAAAGCTGGAAACGAGGGCGCTTGGTTGTCGGCTGACTGGAACTCAATTGGCAAGGCGAATCTGGTCGATTTTGAAACTATTGAAGAAACGTTCTGATGGCACAACAAAGTAGAGAATACCTCAAAGGCCGGTTTGCCCAGGGAGCAAAGCCAAGTGTACAGGATTACGCTGACCTAATCGATTCGTTTCTGCTAATTCCGGAGCAAACAGCCGTCGATCAGCAGGTGGTTAACCAAAAGTTGGCTACCTATGATAGCGACCTGAAGGCGGTCACCCCTGGACTGAATGTCAATACCCTGGGCGATTTGTTTCAGATTTTCCAGGGCTACACAAAGGATTCGGGTGTTGCACAGCAGATCGACGGATTGAAGCAGATCACAAAGTGGACCACCCTGCCGGGCAAACCGACGAACGTCAACGTGATTTGGGACACCCAAACGATCAGCACGTCCGCCCACAATGCCCAGTCCGCCAATAATCCAAAGTGGATCGTTTCGGAGATTTTCGGGGCAAATAGCACCAACCGGTACATGGTGGTTGACATCCAGATTAGCCGGTATTACCTACCTGATACGTCCATCCCGCCTGAATCGTGGAAAATGATTGATAAGATCGTTGCCATCAAAGTAGGCGTTAACCCAACCGCTTTCCTCCAATGATGTACTGTGTTTTGCTCGTCAATAAGGCGGATTCTCGCCTGAGCGCCCTGCCTACTGCCGACACGTTTAATCAGAGCAACTTTTTGACGAATCCTGATTTTATCTATAAGGGGTTGGCGCTGGTCTCTCCGGAAGACTATGAGAGCATTTTCGTAGCCCGCGATTCTGTGTACATCCTGGCTCCTGGGTTGCCCCTGTCGGATGTTGCCCAGATCAGCGACCCAAACCGCATCTACTACCAGTACGATCCGGTTGAAATGACGCTGACGAACGTGCCGGTCAGCATGGAGGTGTACGTGGCGGATGCCCGTCAGCGAAAGGCGGTCGAGTTGCAGGCCGAATTGGAAGTGGCGAAAAAGGGGCGCTTTGAAAGTGGTGGCCGCTGGTATGATAAATCGACGTTCCTCACGTTCGCGGTGGGTTTTCAGAACCTGGGCGTCGATGGGTTGTTTAGCAGCGCGGTGAGCGAGACGGCACCGTTCGTGCCGGTCATGCACACGGTTTCCGAGGTCAATACGGCGGTCAGTGATTACTACGCCTGGTTCTACGGATTGCAAACCGATTATGCCGACAAGCTTCAGGCGCTGGCTGAAGCGGATACCCTGGAGGAAATCGAAGCGATTTAATTAGCGTTTAAAGGTGGTTTAAAAAGGCTGGCCGTTGGTCAGCCTTTTTTTGTATTGACATAATCAGGGTCCATGCTCCACTGTGCCGAAGGTATATTGATAAAGTCGGCCCTTGTGATTGTGTTTATATCAACCGTGGCATCCGCTATAGGCCCGTTGCTGTACAAAAGCTCCTTTGAGCCTCTGGGTCCATAAATTATGCTTTCCACTCTTTTCAAAAGACTTTTGGCTGCCAGTTGCTCAAGAGATTGAACATTGAAGTCGTTTGCTTCAAAACAAGTGATACAACAAGGTGATGGCAACCCGCCATAGGCGGCAAATTGTGAAACTTCTTCGTTGGAAATCTCAGTAAGGCAGACGCTGCATTTCACGGCGAAAAGGGGTTTTATGGCCTAATATTCTGCAAGATAGGCTATTGATTTCATTTTACAGGTGCCATGCTGCAAAAGTGAAAGGGTTTTGGGCGTCGAAAATGGAATAAATACAAAATGGGCTGTACACCTATTTTTACGTTTGGAATTGTGAAAGTTTACGTTTCGTTTTGTGCCTTATACTCCCGAAATTTTATTAGCGACGTCCCTTGACAATTTCAAAAGAATTCTGGTGCTTTACAGTGTATTAGTTAAATAGCACACTATAACTATGATAGAACTCGCAAACCTAACCTTTGGCTACTCACCGAAGAAAATCCTGTACCGGGACCTTAGCCTGTTGCTTCAACCGGGCAGCATCTACGGCCTGCTTGGGAAAAACGGCGCCGGTAAATCAAGCCTGCTGCGGCTGATGGCGGGCCTGCTCTACCCAACGGCCGGCACCGTACGGGTTGCCGGTTTTACGCCGGCCCGACGCGAACCGGCTTTTTTGCAAGAACTGTATTTCATTCCGGAGGAGATCTACCTGCCATCGATTTCACTCAACCGCTACATCGACACGATGGGGCCGTTTTACCCGAAATTCAGCGAGTCGCAGTTCCGGAAACACCTCGCCGAGTTCGACGTGCCACCCGACCAGAAACTGACGGCGATGTCGTATGGCCAGAAAAAGAAAGTCATCATCAGCTTCGGACTGGCCACCAACACCCGCATCCTGATCATGGACGAACCGACCAACGGGCTGGATATTCCGTCGAAAAGCCAGTTTCGGAAAGTAGTCTCCTCGGCCCTGGCCGACGACCGGCTGATGCTCATCTCAACCCACCAGGTCCGCGACCTCGACCACCTCATCGATGGCATCATCATTGTCGACGAAAGCGAGATTCTGCTCAACCATAGCCTGGCCTACATCAGCGAGCGGTTGCTGTTCAGCACGCTCAGCACCGTGGCCGAAACCGAGGGGGTACTCTACGCCGAACCTTCGCTGCGCGGGTATTCGGTTGTGATGGAAAACCGGGAACAGGAAGATAGCAAAGTCGACCTGGAACGGCTCTTTAACGCCATCGTCACCAATCGTAGTGGCGTCAAAAACCTATTCCGCTAATGGGTATGCGCACGGTTCCACTCGTTCTTATTTTGCTGACCGCCCTCCTGTTGGGCCAACCCGCTCCGCTGTTGTCGCTTGCCTCCTGTCTATCGTCTTTCCGCTAACCCCATGAGCCAACTCTTTAGTTTTCACCGCTTTAGTCTCTTATTGAAACTACACCTCTCCGAGCACCTGAAGCCTTATCTGCTGGGTGCGGGCGTACTGATGGGCATCTGGTTAGTGATGCTTTTACCGGCAGCCATCAAAGTCTCCACGTTCAGCGAATCCATCTATCGGAACCACGGAACGATGTTCACCTTTATTTTTTGCGGAGCCGGGGCCTGGTTTGCCAGTGAACTGTTCCGGGTGGTCAGTACACCGGTTCGCGGTATTCCGTACCTGACCCTTCCGGCCTCGCAGGTTGAAAAATTTTTAGTCGCTTTTCTGATGCTGGTCCTGTTCGTACCGGTTTTTATTGGGGTTTTCTACTGCATCGAAGGCATTTGTTTTTCGATGATCAACCAGCGCCTGCCGACGGGTAGCCCCCGGTATGAATTGCTGGATTTGTGCAGTGATTACATCAACATGGAGTTCCGGTACTTCTGTTTCATTACGCCGTCATTTTTCCTGGTCGGGTCCATTTACTTCGCGAAGCTGCCATTTGTCAAAACCGCCGTTTTGGCCTTTGTGCTTTTTTTCATCACGCAAATATTCCTGAATGACCTCATCATTCGTCTGTTGTTTCCGGAAAGGCCTCATTACGGTTTTGACTTATTTCAGGCAATTCATTTTGTCGAAAACCGCAGGTCTTACACGGTCAGACTGGCGGGCAGCGCCCAACTCCTGGTCAATACCATCCTGCTGCTTATCTTACCGGCCTTGTGGTACATTGCCTACGTGCGTTTTAAAGAAAAAGAATTGTAAGCATGGATTTTCTGGATCAAAAAGCCATTTACCTCCAAATCGCCGATTTTGTCTGCGAGAAAATCCTGCTCGACCAGTGGCCGCCGGGCGGGCGGATTCCGTCGGTGCGGGACTTGGGCGTGGAACTCGAGGTAAACCCCAATACCGTCGTGCGGACCTACGATTTTTTGCAGCAGAAAAGCATCATTTACAACAAACGCGGCATCGGGTATTTTGCGTCCGACGATGCCCCGGAGCGCATTAAATCACACCGAAGGGAGCAGTTTCTGGAAACCGAGTTACCGCAGTTTTTCCGCAACCTGTACCTGCTCAACATCAGCCTGGACGAAATCGAACAACGCTACAAAGCCTTTTTGGAGGTCGAGTTTAAATAACGGTAGACTGACGCATTCATTTCCAGGTAATTAATTGGCAATAAACCGAAAACAGTATACCGTATACCGAAAAACCGCAAACTCATGAAAACCAGCAATAAACTCCTGATTGCGCTCTTTACCGTCGGGCTGCTGACGCTCATCGGCGCGAACCTGGCCCTGAAGGCCGAACACGACAAAATCGATTTCAATGATCCGTTCTACGGTCTTTCCGTCCGAAACATAAAACCGTTCCGGGTGCTGAAACTGGAGGGAAACAATGCCGGGCTGCTCAGCGTACAAACCGGCCCATCCTCCGAAATCAGACTATCCGATAAGGAAAAAGACCTGTTTACGTTCCGCTCGCAGGGCGACACCCTGCTGGTAAGTTACAAACCGAAAGAAGTTCACTGGCACCCCTATGCCAACATGTATTTCGATGCCCAGCCCGCAGCCATCATCCTGACCCCCACCCTAACCGCCCTTTATACCGATCAGGTAAGCTGTAACCTGAAACGGTTTCAGGCCGACAACCTGACCATCTGGCAGCAACATGGGGGCGTTCTGATCTCAAACAGCGCCATCGGAAATCTAACCGTAACGGATTCCCGGGGTAGCGAACTCCATACCAAACCCGACAACCGCATCGGCCGGGCCACGATTACCTCCCGCGACAGTTCGCTTTTCATCGTCGAACGCGATGTCTTCGGCGCACTCTCTCTGCAAACCGACAGCCTTGCAACGGTAAAAATGCCCGGTAGTTTGTTGGGTAAAATCAAGCCCTGATGAGTGCTTTTTGTCATCCCGATGCCAGGAGGGATCTACAAGCGCCGGGGGAATGTTAGTCTCACCCGAAGATCCTCCTGGCATCGGGATGACAAAAGCCTCTTAAATAAAAGTTTAAACAGCCTTGGTATACGGTTTTCGGTACTCCGCCTTTGAATGCGTCAGCCCACTGAAAACAGAAAACTGTATACCGCATACTGTCACGGCTCCAAAACCGTCCGGCTTTCCGTGACGGTTTTGATTTTTTCTTCCGTGAAGTAGACCGGGAAATACGCGTTCCGGGCCCAGATCGGGAAGAGATCGCGGTAGTGTGGACTGGCCGGGTTGCCGGACTGGCCGGGATTGTTGATCCCCAGCGTTTTATCCCAATCCTGGGTATCGACCAGGATCCGAAAACTGGCCCCGTAGTCCTGGTTCAGGTTATTGCCCGTGCTGTTAACGGTTTCAGCGTAACCACCGCGTGCAAGCGGGCCAATCGAATATTCGGCAGCTTGTTGGGGCGTCATGAGATTGCTCAGCGGATGCACCATCCGGACATGCTTGTAACCGGGTTGCCCATACTGCCACCGTGAACGATCCTCCCCCAGCCGCTCGGTCAGGTCGGCCACGGCATTTGCCAGACTGCTTGACACAACTTCCGACCGTTCAGCAGCGTTCAGTGGGCCTCTCGAACCGGGCTGCAACCACTGAATCAACCGCTCGGTTGCGATTGCATTCATGTATTTCCACGCTTTTTCGGGCACGACCCGCTCGTAGACTTCCGTACGCAACCGGTTTTCCCAGGCCACATACACTGCGGCCGGAACCGAACCCGGCTCAAGGCGATAATCCCAGTGTAGCAATTGCTGCCGTGCCCACTCGACCGATTCGTCCGGTGTCGGCAACTCCTTCAGCAAGGGTACCAGCCGCCGGGCCGGAACCGAAAGATAATCAGCCTGCAACTTTTTAAAATCGCTCAGGGAGTGCCTCGGTTTTTGGGTCAGCACCTCCGCAATGCGGTCGGCACGCGACGGTGAAGCCCATTCCCAGCCAACGGCGTCCCGGTGCAAAAAACCACTCGGAATCAGGTTGTTATTGGCCGTCACCAGAAAGCCTTGCGGTGGATTGGTCCGGTTGGGCAATTGCTCAATGGGCAAAAAACTTTCCCACTCAAACCGTCCATCGCCCGGCACCGGCACGAGCCCCGACCAGTTCCGGCGAATGGGCGAAATCCCGGCTGCCTGCCAGCCAATCGTGCCTGCTAGCCGCCCCGCCCAGACCATATTTTCGCCCGGAATTCGGCTAAACGTACAGGCTTGCCGAAATTCAGACCAGGTTCGGGCCTGATTCATGCGCAAACTAGCCAGATACGGCGCACAGCCGGTTTCGAGCCAGGCCGCCCGCACCGCATAGAGGGTATGATTTTTTCCGTCTTCAAATACCACCGGGCCGTGTCGTGTATACTTCAAAGAAACCGCAACCGGTTTTTGGCCTTTGACTTGGATGGTGTCCGCCAGCGTTCGCAAATTTTCCCAGCGTCCTTTATACCGATATTGATTCGGGTTGGCCGGGTTGGTTTCGTACACGTACAAGTCCTCGGTATCGGTTTCAAAAATGGTCAGGCCCCAAGCCCCGAACGCGTTATGCCCCACGGAAATCCCCGGCAAGGCCGGTTCTCCTGCCCCTACAACATCCCATCCCGGCGTGGATTCGCCCGGCGTGGATTCGCCCCGCGTGGATTCGCCCGGCGCATGAAGATGCACCCAATACCGCAGCGAAGGAACGCTTTGTGCCCGGTGCGGATCATTCGCCAGCATCGGAAAACCGCTCGCAGACCGCTTGCCACTGACCACCCAGTTATTGGAACCCTCCAACGTTTTTTCGCTCATGAACCAGCGGGTAGCTTCCTCTTCGGTGGGACCCAAACCCAGGTCTTTGTCGGAAAACCGGATTGGTAGCCGGAAGGCTTCGTACAAGGCCAGGATGGGCTGAAAAAGTTCGGCTCCGTTGACAGCCAACGTCAAATCAGGTTCGCCGGTTTTTAATGCGGGATGAAACCAGGCTAATTCCCGGACTTTATCCGGACCCATCAAATGAACCAGTCGACCGTAATTTAACTCTTCACGTACGTTTTCCAATAAGCCCTGGTGGCGGCTGACCACTACATCGGGCGTCCAGAAACCGGGCTTTATGTTCAACACCTGAAACTCCACCGGCAGCCGTTCGGGGGTTTGGTTGATGTGTCGAATGTAGGCATTGATGCCGTCCACAAACGCCTGAACGATCTGCGGGCCGTGCGGGTGGTAGTGCTTAAGCTCCTGCTCCAGATTGCCCCGAAACCGGAACAACCGCGTGCCGTGATCGCGTTTGATTTCCCGCGGACCCAGCAGTTCGGCGACAGTACCGGT
The DNA here is from genome assembly GCF_049445795.1 of Larkinella sp. VNQ87. Classification (NCBI taxonomy): domain Bacteria; kingdom Pseudomonadati; phylum Bacteroidota; class Cytophagia; order Cytophagales; family Spirosomataceae; genus Larkinella; species Larkinella sp. VNQ87. The sequence continues at coordinate 73,396 of NZ_JBMSDT010000004.1, read as the reverse complement.
AGCCTGCCGACGCCAGATTTCAAGTTGAAACAACCGGTCGGAAGCCGCGTTGTAGCCCTGCGCAAAAAACAGATCGTGTTCGTTATGGGCGTAAATATGCGAAACTCCCCAGCGATCCCGCAGGATTTCGACGGACTGTTCCAGGCCGGGAAGTTGAAGCGTTTCGGATGATTGGGTGCAACCCGTCGGGCTCGCTAAGAGCCATCCCAGCAAACATAGATAAGCGGGAAAGCTCCATTTCGTAACATCTATGAATTTCATACGTGGTTTTGCGCAGTGGAAATCACGCACATTCTGCTACAAGTACGCATCCGGTAAATTCCGTACATCCACTCTAAAAAATGAGTCTTCAATCGACCACCTTTGGGGCAGTACCTGATTATTCTGTTCACCCTTAACCAATTACAAGTATGGCAGTTGATTTCAGAACCCGGCGTGTCAATTTCGTGCCGACTACCGGCAGCACCAACACACAAACCAACCAGAAGGTTGTGTTCGACCGTTCCATTCGTCGAGCGGAAGCCGCGTTGAAAAGCTTTAACCTCGGTTACACCGGCGAAGACCACCACGTTTGGCGTCAGGAAATCGAAATCCGAAATGTACGGATTGAAGCAGGCAATGCCGTCTGTTTTGACGTCGATTTCCTGATTCGCGACAGTTCCGGCAACATCGATGATCGGTACAACGGCTGGGTCGACGTACTGGTGATGGCCGAAACAGCCTGATCATTTTCACAAACCGCCGGGTCGGTCCGGCGGTTTGTACTTCTTATTGCTTCAAAAACGCCAGTACCTCCCGCGCAAAGCCTTCCGAACCCGACGTGTTGTTGTGGTTACCCGGTACGGTTTTCAATATCGCTTTGGGCAGCATTTTTGCCAGATCAGCCGCCCGGCCATTGTCTTCATCCTGATCACCGGAAATAATCAACACCGGAATTTTGACCCGGCCGAGTTCTTTCGGGCTGGTTGAGGGCTGGGTCTGCTGCTGAAAACCGAGCGCCAGCGTATCCAGTCCCCGGTTTTTGGCCGAATTTAACGCTCCCTCAAACTCCGGATGCAGGTGCGCCTTCCCACTGAACAACTCTGCAAACGCCCTCCGACGCGCCCAGTTCGGATCGGTAAAATCAGCTCCCATTCTGCCCAAAACTGCCGAATGCAGGTTTTTGTCGAGGACCAGCAACCGAGCCGTAATGATCGATCCGCGCGAATACCCGACAGCGTCGTAGTTTTTCAATCCGAGGTACATCATCAACGCCATGATGTCGCGGGCTTCGGCATCGTTCTGGTAAGCCGCCAGGGAATGTGGTTTGTCGGATAGCCCGTTACCCCGTAAATCGAGCAGCACCACTTGGTAACCTGCATCCAGCAGTGCTTGCCGCAACACCGTCTTCTGCCACGATTGCGTGCTGCCCATAAAACCGTGCACGAGCACAACGGGCTTGCCTATTCCGGCTACCTCGTAATGTATTTTAGTTCCATCGAAGGAGGTAAACAGCGGTTCACGGGTGGTTTGGGCCAACGCAGTACCTGCCAGGATTAGAAACGCAAGAATTGCTTTCACGAGTTCGGGATGATTACGGTAGGTAAAGTACGAAAAAAACCTTTCGACCTGGCGGAGGTTATATACGTACCCACGGACTTCAGTCCGTGTGAGTTGGTATTAACACTGGGCTAGTGTAAACTCATAAACACGGACTAAGGTCCGTGGGTACGTACAGCTATGAAAAACGTGTTATGGGCAGAAGACCCCGACCTGATGGGTTCGCGGGTGCTGCGGATGGACCCCGTCATCTTTACGAACCAGAGCGGTGCCGCAATGGAAGATGGCGATGATGAATTGGAAGAAACAGCGGACCGGAACGAACTCTACGATGAACCGCTGGACGAAGACGGCGACCCGACCGGGGAGCATGATCACCATTACGACGATAATTACGCCCTCGGTGGCAAAGTAGCCCGGGGTGGTAGTGGAACCTAAACGAAGAAACGATGGAATCGTATAATCCGGCCAAAGACGAAAATCAGGGCGTGGCTTCAACTTTTGCCCGCAACAGTGAAGACCTTGGTGAAGAACGGGAACCAGAACTGAGTTCCTCCGGAACCCTCCCCGACCCGGACCCAGACCCCATGCAATCGACGCTTTACCGGGAGCCGGAAAACGACACCGAAACCGAATTAGACTGAGTTAAGAATTAAGAGTTAAGAATTAAGAGTTGCTCTGCCTCAATGGAATAGAATGCGTCAGCCAACTCTTAACTCTTAACTCTTAACTCTTAACTCCTCCTATTCCCACTCGATGGTGGCGGGGGGCTTGGAGGAAATGTCGTAGACGACGCGATTAACGCCTTTGACACGGTTGATGATTTCGTTGGAAATATCGGCCAGGAACTCATACGGCAGATGTGCCCAGTCGGCAGTCATACCATCAACGCTCGTCACGGCGCGTAGGGCAACAACCCGTTCGTAGGTCCGTTCGTCGCCCATCACCCCTACCGACTGAATCGGCAGCAGAATGGCTCCGGCCTGCCAGACCTGATCGTACAACCCGTATTTTTTCAGGCCGTTGATGTACAACGCATCCACTTCCTGGAGAATATGCACTTTTTCGGGGGTAATATCGCCCAGGATCCGGATCGCCAGACCGGGGCCGGGGAACGGGTGACGTTTCAGAATGGCATCCGGTAAACCAAGCGTTTTGCCCACCGCCCGAACTTCGTCTTTGAAGAGCGTATTCAGCGGTTCTACCACTTTTAGCTTCATGAAATCGGGTAAACCGCCCACGTTGTGGTGCGATTTGATGGTCGCCGACGGTCCTTTCACCGATACCGACTCGATCACGTCCGGGTAAATCGTTCCCTGACCCAGCCAGTCTACATCTTCAATCAGGTGTGATTCCTGGTCGAAAACATCAATAAATGTCTTGCCGATGGCTTTGCGTTTCGCTTCCGGATCGGTCAGACCGGCCAGCGCGGTGTAGAACTGCTCTTTGGCATCGACACCTTTGATATTTAATCCGAGATGCTGGTAGGATTCGAGCACATTTTCGAACTCATCTTTCCGCAGCAAACCGTTGTCTACGAAAATGCAGTACAAATTCTGGCCAATGGCCCGGTGAACCAGCGTAGCCGCTACCGACGAATCGACCCCGCCCGACAACGCCATCACCACCTTATCGTTGCCCAGTTTCTGTTTCAGATCGGCGATCGTGGATTCGACAAACGACTCGGCGGTCCAGTCCTGTGAGCAGCCGCAAATATCGACCACGAAGTTTCTCAGGAGTGTTTTGCCCTGGGTCGAGTGAGTCACTTCCGGGTGAAACTGGATTCCGTACGTCGGTTCGTTTTCCACCTGAAAAGCCGCTACGCGCACGCTTTCGGTCGAGGCAATGATCTGAAAATTATCGGGTACGGAGGTGATGGTATCCGCGTGCGACATCCAGACCTGCGTATTGACATCCAGCCCTTTCAGCAGTTCGTTATCGGTGTTGAGGGTACTTAGTTTCGCGCGCCCGTATTCGCGAATGGCCGATGGTTTGACTTCGCCCCCACTGGTGTGCGCCATCAGTTGAGCGCCGTAACAAACGCCCAGGATTGGTAACTTATGCCGAAAAGCGGCCAGGTGCACCATCGGCGCGTCCTCGTCCCGAACCGAGCACGGACTGCCGGACAGAATGACACCTTTTACGTCGTGGTTGATGGTTGGAAGATGGTTGTAAGGATGAATCTCGCAGTAGACATTGAGTTCGCGTACCCGGCGGGCGATGAGTTGGGTGTATTGCGAACCGAAATCGAGGATCAGTATTTGTTCGGTTGTCATGGTACGTTTCTAAAACACAAAATTAGGGTGTTTTTACCAACCGGACAACTGATCGGATACAATCCCCACCGGTATTCTCCATTTTCACATCAAAACCGTCTGATCGCACCAGGATTTACCGGCTCAACAACACTTTTCGAACGGCCCTCCGCTCCCCGACCTGGACCGAAACCAGAATCGCCTGCGTGCTCGTTACCGGAATGTCGATCAGTTCTTCGTGCAGTTTGCCGGTTCCTGGGACGGTTTTGTGCCAGATCAGCCGCCCGGTCTGGTCGACGAGCTGGAAGGTGGCGGCCTGCAGGACCGGAATGAGTACCCGGACGAAGAGCCGTCCCTGCGATGGATTGGGATACACGGTCACCGACAGCGTTTCCAGCGGAGGAGTCGACAGAATGGGGGGTTCGGGTTTGGCGCAGGTCAGGTTTTTCGGACTGCCCGGCAAGACATAGTCCGTTCCCTTGACCTGCACCGCAATAACCTGATTCTGACCGTTTTTCAGAGAAGCCGGGAAGGCAAAGTTGAAGCCCCGGTTTCCGGCACCCTCGCGGGGGTCATCGGCTTTCAGGGAATCTATGACCAGATTGTTCGCCAGCAGTTCCACCGTCACCGGCTTGTCGGGATAGCCTTTGTTATACGCCCAGCCCTGAATGGATGCACAACTGACGCTTTCGAGGTTGCCCTCGTAGACGTTCAGGGGCGGTTCCGGGTCGGTAGGAGCTGCGCCAATGGCTACGTTATGAAACGTGAATGCCCGCATTCCCCGCCGGTTTTTCAGGAATGGCCCGCCGAACGGTTTTTCCGACCGGTCGGGCAGATACGTGATGGTTTTGGCCGCAATCGGTTTGCTCAGTTTCAGAATAACCCGGTTTCCGTCGGCCTGGCCGCTCGCAATCACCCGTTCCTGTTGAACGTGGGCGTAGTCAAAGTAAATATAGTCCCGGATGTCGCGCGTTTGCCCATCGACCACTGTATCCTGTTTCCAGACCATGCGAGCACCCGGTTCAAATTCCAGCACAACCTCATCCTGCGCCTTGGTACGGTAGTACACTTTCTGAATGGCTGGCGAAGAAACTCCCTCGGTATCTTTTTCCTGGTAGAAATCACGGGCAACCATTCGGAATAATTCGTAGGCAAACTGGACCTGCCCGGGCGGGCCGTAATGAACGCCATCGTATGAAGGCAGCCCAACAGTGGCGATGGCGTCGGTTTTCGGGAAAATCTGGGGCGTCCGGCGCTGAAAATCCCGCAGTTCGGCGGCCCGTTGATTGACATCGGGTAGCAGGTTTACCTGGGCGATGTAGTACTTCTGAATAGTCGGAAAATCAGTTTGCCAGTTGGTGTACAACAGCCTAATGTCTTCTTCGTAGCCCACGGCCGAACCGCCCCCGGCTTCGTTTTCGCCCTGCCGCCAGACGAAGGCTTTCACCTGATCGACCACCCCAGCCTTGCGGGCCCAATACAGTAGCCTTCCGTATAACGTGCCGGGATCGGCCGGATTGGCCAGATTCCGGAAAATATGGCTTTTGATTGAGGTACCCCCAACGGCTCCGTTAATCACGCAGGTGGGCATACCATAATTTTCGAGAATCAGGCGCTGAAACTCGGTTGCGATCCGGCCCACCTGCCCTTCCTGCACATTGGAGATGTGCCAGGCCGAATCGAGCTGATCGGATGCACTATTGCCAAACGTCCGCAGAAAATCATTCCGGTAGAAATAGTCCGTGGGGTAATAACCGGTCAGGTTGGATTGCCCATTGAACAGAAAAACATCCCCACAAACAATGTTGTCTCGCGAATCGACCAGCACCGAATCCGTATTGTTGATGGCATAAACCGCAAACTTGTAGGTATTCAACCCGGCTTCGATGGAAGTATTGAACGCAAACCGGGATTGATTTCCAGTTTTTTCAACTGCTGTCCGCTGGTATTTCCAGCGTACTCCATTTTTGAACACAAGCACCGATGCGTGCGAATAAGCAGTGGATTGCAGAAGACCGGCAATGGGCACTTCAGCCTTGTTCTGGTCGTCGCGGGGATAGAGCTGCAAAGCAGAAGGCCACTTTTGCCACTGAACCGTAACCTGAGTTCGCCCGAGCAAGGGGCACAGCGTGAGTAATACCCACCCTAAAAGCGTATAGCATTTAATCATACACACGTTTCCAACGGATGCGTCTTTATTTCGTCAACAAGTTAAGGAAAAATGTGCCTATGAAAACCGGGTAAATCGCATGATAATCGGCAAAACAGCGCATTAATCCGGGTAAATCAGGTACTTTTTTCGTTTCGTCTTATACTCGCTCAGTCCAGGCTCCCAGGTTTTGCGGATAGCGGCTTCGTTCAGACCGGCTTTGAGTTGCAGCGGCAATTGGTCGTTTCCGTACAATTTGTAGATGTAGTTGGTCGCCAGAAAAAACTTGTCCTTGTCAACGGCTTTGTTGTAGAAATCAATCAGGTATTTCAACGATAGTCCCTGCCTGCTTGCATCAATGCCTGACAAATCCAGCCCATAGCATACCTTACCTTCCTGGGGAGGGTTCATTGCGCCCGGTTTATCGACCGGCGTGAATTGATAGGATCCGAACTTGGGATTATCCGGCCCACCGATCACCTGAAACTGCTTATCGGTACCACGCCCGACGCTGACGATAGTCCCTTCGAACAGGCAGAGCGTTGGATACAGCAGAATAGCCTGCTGGTTAGGTAGGTTGGGTGAGGGCGCCACCGGTAACGTATAAGGCAATTGGTGGGTGTAATTTTTCACCGGCACAACCGTCAGCGGGCAGAGCAGTTCTGTCGTTGTGTTTGCCGGCTTTTCGAGCCACTTTTCGCCGTTGATCATCCGGGCCAGTTCGCCCACGGTCAGGCCATGCAGAATCGGGACCGGGTGCATTCCGACAAACGACCGGAATTTCGGATTCAGAACCGGACCGTCGACGTAGCGACCGTTGGGATTGGGCCGATCCAGCACAATAAACGGTTTTTTGTATTCGGCACAGGCCTCCATCGCGTAGTGCATGGTACTGATGTAGGTATAAAACCGGGTTCCAACATCCTGGATATCGAACACCAGCACATCCAACGAATCCAGTTGTGCCTTCGTCGGTTTGCGGTTGGCGCCGTATAAGGATATGATCGGCACCCCGCTGCGCGGATCGCGGCCATTGGCGATCGTTTCGCCATCGGTGGCCTGGCCTCGAAAACCGTGTTCGGGTGCGAAGATGGTTTTGATCTTCACGCCTTTTGACAGCAGCGTGTCAACCAGGTGCGTTTTGCCAATCACGGAGGTATGATTCACAATCATTCCAACTCGTTTGCCAAGCAGTTCAGGCAGGTAAAGATGCATCTGCTCGGCCCCGGTCCGGATGCTTTCGGACGATGCCGCTGCATCGGTTTTCTGGTCGGTTTGTCCTGAGCAGCTTAGGGGCAACCCCAATACCGTCAGCAGGGCAGTCAGGATGAGCAATTTCCCGGTTGGGAGCATAGTTACGATTCGTTTATGCTGGAAGCTGATTTTCAAAACAAAAACATCAGTCGCTTGAAGGGCTTACACAACTGCTTGGCTAAAAATATCCCCAAAGGTAATATTCTCCCTTAAATCCTGCGTATGAGGAGTGTATATAAGCGGTTAAATAGTGCCAGTTTCCAGGTTGTTACACAGGGTTAATCAGAGGGAATCAAAGAAACTTTGATGAACTCTGATTAACCCTGTGTAACAACCTTATAAACACTTTATGCTGAGCCCCCCGCTTAACTACTCACATTTCGTAGCGAAAAACCGGTTTGCAGGATTGCATTCAGCCCGCTGACCTGGTCGGCCCGGGGGGCGTTATCCAGGAGGGCTTCGCTGGTCTGGATGAGGGACTGGGCCATTGGATATATGTCGCCCAGCAGGATTTGTTTCGCCTTGTTCCGCTCCTGCCGAACGGTTTTCAGATTGGTTTGTGTGGATTCCAGCGCTTTTCTGGTTTTTCTCAATTCAAATTCCGTAGACACCCACCTGCCCAGAGCCTTCAACGACATCAACTGATTTTCGGTCAGGGTGCGGGGGCGCTTGTCGATGACGCACAACGAGCCCAGCGCATTTCCATCCGGTGTGACTAAGGGAACACCCGCGTAAAAAACGACATACGGATCGCCGGTGGTTAGCGGATTATCATGAAACCGTTCATCCTGCCGGGCATCAGGTACCACAAAAATCTCTTCGGGTTTCAGAATTGCATGGGCACAAAACGAGTATTCCCGGGGTGTTTGGTCTGCCTTCAGCCCCTGTTTGGCCTTGAACCACTGTCGGTCTTTATCCACCAGACTGACGAGTGAAATAGGTGTCCGACAGATTTCTGACGCCAGCCGGGTAATATCGTCGAAGACCGGTTCAGGTAGGGTATCGAGTAAATTGTATGCTTCAAGGGCCTGCAAGCGGGTAGCTTCATTGGAAGGTAAGGGAGCCTGTTTCATGAACTTTTGTAATCAATAAAACCTGATGATTGCTTCTCGTGTGAGTTTGGTCCGTCCGTTATTCCGAACCAGTAACAAGTTACACAAAATTTATGCCTGCAATATCTAAACATTTCACGCGGTACACGGACGAGTAATTAGGCAGTCCCGCACCCATCTGTTACTTTTATACGGTTTTTTATCGAAAACCGTCACCGCTTTCGCTTGTTTTCCGTTTATAAGGGTGAACCGGTTTTCTAAAAACGGCCCGACCGCAAACCATTTTTTCCCTTGAACGTTCCGTTTTTCATTGCCCGGCGCATTCGCCACACGACTTCCACGAGTTTTTCGGCCACCGTCACCAAAGTCGGGATTGCCAGCATTGCCATCGGCCTGGCCAGCATCATCATTGCCTTTGCGGTTTTATTCGGGTACAAAGACGGTATTGAGCAGAAAATATTCGTGTTCGGTTCGCACATAACCGTGTCGAAATTCTCGCTGAATAATTCGTACGAGGAAACGCCCTTGTCAGTTAAAACACCCCTTTACCAGAAAGCCAAATCGATCGATGGTCTTCGGCATATCCAGAGCGTAGCGACCAAAGCCGGGATGCTCAAAACCACCGACGAGCTTTCGGGCGCGATTTTGAAGGGCGTTGGGCGGGAATATGACTGGAGTTTGTTTCAAAGCGCGCTGGTTGCGGGCCGTATACCCTCGTTTTTTTCGGACACGGTCCAATGCAACCCGAACTATTCGTGCCAGGTGCTGATCAGCAAACGAATATCCGACCGGATGCAACTCGGCGTCGGTCAGGACGTGATCATGTATTTTATCGGAAATACGCTTCGTCCCCGCAAACTTCAGGTGACGGGTATTTACGATACGGGGCTGGAAGAAGGCGATAACGTTATGGTGATCGGCGATTTGCGGCTCATTCAGCAACTCAACAACTGGGGATCCGATTCGGTGGGAAGCTATGAGATTTTTGTCAGCAACTTCGACCAGGTAGATGCTGTCTACCGGCAAGTTCGGGACGTGGCCTCGCCCGATATGCGCCCCATGCGGGTGACGGATACCTACAAACCGCTGTTCGACTGGATGATGCTGCTCGACCAGAACACCGGTATTTTTCTGGTCCTGATTCTGTTTGTAGCCGGATTCAACATGGTCGCCATCTTACTTGTGCTGATGCTCGAACGGACGCCGATGATCGGTTTGTTGAAAGCGTTTGGTAGTCCGAATACCTTGATCAGGCGCGTTTTTCTTTACGTTGGCCTGAACATGGTGATCAAAGGGCTGCTGCTCGGCAATTTGCTGGGCCTGGGTTTATGTGCCATTCAATACTATTTCAAACTCATTCCGCTCGACCCCAAAAACTATTACATGGATACCGTTCCGATTGCCTGGAATTTTCCGGTTATAGCGCTGGTAAATCTGGCTACCATCCTACTGATTGCGCTGGTCATGTGGCTCCCGACACTGGTAGCAACCCGCATTCAGCCTGTGAAAGCCCTGGTCTTCAAAAAATAGAGGGCTTTCGCCCTCTTATTTCACCGTCCGATAATTATCTTTTTGGTTTTAAGGGTATTTCCCCGTCGCATCTGGACGACAAACACCCCCTGTGCACCCGTTAACGATACCACTTGCCGCTGGACACCTACCCCCTCCACGTTCTTACAATACCAGATCCTCCCCTCACCATCCACCACCGACAACTCCGACCCCTGATCTGCCTCCAGCCGGTAGCTGACCTCAAAACGACCACTCGTCGGATTGGGCCACACCACCAGTTCCTCAGTCCCTTCTGCTTCCTCGGCCGACTCCCGACTCCCCGACGGACAGGTGAGCGACTTGGGCGACCAACTCAGCGTAAAGTTACTATTCTGCACTTTGGCACTAATCTGATATGGGGTACCGGTTTTGACGCTGGACGGAGTCGGGAAGTTGTACACGTGTGCTCCATTGCCCTTGCCCGCATTTTTCAGATCCTGGCGGTAGATGTCAGCCAGCGCCGTACCGATCGACACGTTGTTGGCAAAGAACTCCACCATCAGGGGCGTGTTGGGTTTGTTGCGATCCCAGACCCAACCCCGAATCGAGCCACATTCAACCTTGTCGAGATAGCCCTCGAAATTGCCCGTCACCGTCGCAGGCGTGGTGATGGCCGGGCTCACTGTCAGACTGATACTGAGCGTACTGCGGGCCTGTTGGGGATCGGTAGCCGTGTAAGTCAAACTGAAGGCACCACTCGCTGTCGGCGTGCCAGTGATCTGGCGGGTGGCGGAATTAAAGGCTAATCCATTGGGCAAGCCATCCAGAGAATACGTCAGCGGGTCGGTATCGGTAAAAGCCGGTAAGGTAGTCGAAAACCCGGCATTGACCGTAGCCGACAGCGGGTTGACGACCGGAGCCTGGGGCGGCTGATTGATAACCGTACTTCCGGATTCTTTCACAACGAGATTAACCGTTTGGGTAGTCGTCACCTGCCCGTCGTTGGCAGAATACGTCAGCGGAAAGGTTCCAGAAACCGTCGGCGTACCGGTAATTTCCCGCTCAATGGGCGAAAAGCTCAGTCCGTTGGGCAACCCGCTCAGGCTGTAAAACATCGCACCGTAATCACCGTCGAAGAACATGGGTAAGGTTCGGGAGTACGCCGTGTTGAGGGTAGCCGATAAGGGCGCAATGGCAGGAGCCACCGGTACTGCGTTGGTCGGCGGACACGTCAGTGACTTCGGTGTTAGCTTCAGAGCCACCGTGCTTCCTTTTACGCGGGCCGACAACGTGTGCGGTTTATTGTCTTTTAATGATGCCGGTGTGTCAAACGCATACGCATGTTGTCCATTTCCTTTTCCCGCCGATTTCAGGTCCGGGCGGAAAATATCGGCCACGGCATAGGCAACCACCGTTTGGCCCTCCAGAATTTCAACCGAGACGGGTGAGTTGGGCTTTTTGCCATCCCAGGCCCAACCCGAAATTACCGTACAGCTAGCCGTCGTCAGATAGCCTTCATACGCCGTTGGGATGGTAACACTGACAGAAACCGGTGCGGATAAAGCGCTCTCACAACCCGCAGCCTGACGACAAAGAGCCTGGTAAACCGTTGTCGATCCCGGCGTTACGGTAATCTGACTTCCGGTTTGTCCGGTATTCCATAAAACCGTATTCGCGCAACCGGTAGCCTTCAAAACCGTGCTTTGTCCGGCATTGATGGCTGTCAGGCTGGCACTAACCGAGGGAGCAGCGGGCGGAGAAGCACAGCCACCGATGACCACCACCGGGCTGTAGGTAAACAACTCGTATTGGTTAATCAGCTTTAACCGATAATATGCCACGGGCGAAACATCCGGGTGCGTGAACGAGTACGTCTTCGTACTGCCACTGTTGCCCGCAGCCGCTACCTGACCTACTTTTGAATAAGTCAGACCGTCGGTGCTAAATTCAATTTCAAACCGGCTGGATTCCTTCTCAATGCTCGTCGACCACTGCAATAGCTTGCCTCCGTCGGTAGCATGGCCTACAAACGTTTGCAATCCGATGTCAACGGCGGAAGGGTCCTGTTCAGGAAAATCGGAAAAGTATTTATCCAGAAAAACCATTCGGTTGTCGATCCAGGTCAGGATGGCGGTTTGTTCGGAGAGCCGCAGGGACGATGGCCAGCGCAATTCCTCCCGTTTATAGGCTCCTTCGCTGGTTAACTGGCTAATCGTGTCGGTTAATCTTTTTTTGAACGTTGCCGTTGCCAATTCTCCCTGCCTCAATGCAAACCAGCGTTTGCGCATTCGGCTTTTAAATCCGCTGGGGTTCAGCGTTAAAAGACGATGGAAAAAACCGTTGCTCCGAATGTTTTCCGTAGATGCATCCATTTTGTTGTTAATGTTTCCGAACGAAACGTCAAAATCCCAGGGTAGCAGCAGATACGGCTCATTTTCCTTGTAGCGGGCAAAAAACTGGTTATTCCCAAAATTATCTTCCGTCGCCCCGATTGCATTTAAGAACAGGAATACATCGATCAGATTGTCCAGTTTAAACTTAGCCCCCACCTGGCTTTTAAAATCGCCATCGGAGGATTTGGCAATAAAATTGACTAGCCCGGACAGATTATTCCAGTACGGTGCTTTCGGATAATCCATTTCGTAGCCTGCCCAGGTTGAGGAGTTGTTATAAAAAGGCGGCAACAGATTGTTGTTAAAAACCGGCAGAAACGCCGTCGCATCGGTTTTTGCGCCCGATTTGTACAGTTCCCCCCTGATCTCTCCCGAATCGCGGGTCTTCTTCAGCTTCAATTGTTTGCGGTCCAGGTCTTCGCTAATTGCGTAAACGCCGTGGTACGAATTGTTGATGAACACGTCGCAATACCGCATCCGGATTCCGGCCAACGCTCCGGGTTCCTGGGACAGAAAATACAGTTGGTGTATCCTGAGCCAGCTTGCCCAGGCAGCCGCATTATTGACGCGCAACGGTTCGTTGTAGAGCGCCAGAAAAAGCCATTTACTGTCTTCCCGCATCCCAAGCAACGAAGTTTCCAGTTCTTCGTTTCCGTTCGAATCCTTCCACAACTCCATGTTAAACGATTTTTTAGGATAGAGTCTGGAGGTGTTTCCCCTCACCCGGATGCCCATGCTGGCAGTAAAAACCGGGTTTATCCCATCGCCAACAGCCACCATTCCCGGCGTTCGGTTATCGTCTTCGCTCACGGGCTGACCGTTGGTATTGAACGAAATTAGGGGAAAGGTGGTAAAGTAAAGCTTGTAACTCCCGGAGGCACTGCTCAAAACATACTCTTTTCCAACCTCGAATCCTGACCCATTCGATGCATAGCTGTAGGTCTTGTCAAAAATCAGGTTTAGTGTTTGGGGAGAAGATGGAATCGAGGGGATTTTGTTGCAAATAATCAGCCTTAGACCGTTGTCAACCTGGTAGTCGCCCACCGGGATGGTAATGGATTGGGCAAACACAGTTGAAATGGACAGGAACAGGCAGACCAGGCCACTGATGAGCGGCAGGCGGGTACTCGCAAAAACCTTCATACAGAACAGAGAAGTAAAAATTGCTACATACAAAAACTGACGATAAGCCGAACCTAACTAACGAGCACTATTACTTAGTTTAATCAATCATTAGGGGCACACTGATTTGTATCAAAATGTCCCTTGCAAGGAAAATGCATAAATTACTTAACCGACCCTTTCTTTACCTTGCAAACTACCCGCAACCCTAATCGAATTATCTAACTTTTTGAGTCGATTAGTCAATATTGTAAATACATACAAATTTTTTCTCTTTTTTTATAAGATTTTTTTTGAAATTGGCCTGATTCGGCCCCATATGCAACTTAAATTTGCTTAACTTATTTTACGGAAGCAGAAATAATTTACCTATTCAAGATTTTTTTCTCCTTCTTACGAAAGAAAAAGTACGATCAAAACCGGGGTATAATTATTCGCGGAAAGAATTAGATAACCCTAGTAAATTTTGCTTTTCACAGCCTCTTCTACAGGTTCAAATCATTGACCTTACTTCCCTAAATCTACTTAACTATACGTCAGCATCGTTGCAAAACTCGTCTGATAAAAGCCCTTGTATTCAGCCGAAGCCCGTCTACTTCGTTCATCCGTATTGGCGTCCCAATCACAACAACCGGACACCACCCCGTCAAACAAAAAAGACGTCAGACAAAAGCGCTGGCTTCCATCTGACGTCTTTTTTGTTTTCAACTCCCTTCTTTCCCGGGCGACCTTTCAACTTAGTTATCAGCCATCCCCTCAGTATCGCTCGACCGCAAACCGGGAGACACCTCCTTCGTACCGGACGGTGATTTTCTTCGGACTTGCGGCATAGCCCGGTGTCTGATAAACTCCTCCCCCAATCTCATCGAAGCCATCTAGTTTTTTAACGGTCAACGCCCCTTGCGTTTCGACCTGGCAACCAACGGTTTTCGGTACTTTCAGGGTAACAGATGTAACGCCGGATTCAATCTTCACCATCGACTGCGGAGCTCGATCGCCCAGTTTCAAATCGATGTCGGCAGCTCCCGCACCCAGTTTTACCGACCGGACATCGTAGGCACTCAGGTCAAAATTGGCCTGTCCGGCCCCAATCCCAAAATCAAATGACCAGGCCGGTTTCGCATTCAGCCGAAGATCAACCACGTTGACCAATTCGCCCGACTTGAGTTTGATGTTTTCGTCGTCCAGTTGCAGGTCGATGTCGGCCGAACGGGTTTCGTCGCTACGACTCACCGACATGCTGTACTTACTGACACTCATCCGCGTATCCGCTTCGATCAGGCTGTCGGAAGGGGAACCGATGTAAAACCGACCCGCTCCGCTTTCAAACCGCAGCTTAGCCTGCTGAATCGTCGCATCCATGGGTTCGGCAATATGACTGGTCTGAACTTTTGGACGGTCTTCATCCCGGTTCTCCTCTTCCTCCTTCCCATCGTGTTGTTGCTGACTTTGATCATCGTCATCAGAATCATAATGGTATTCATACCGGTCGTTATGCCAGCGATTTCCGTGAAAAGCCCCCACAATGGCGAGCGGGACCGAAACCGCCAGCAAGACTGTGGTGACCAGTGCCGCCCCGGGATTCCGACGCTGAAAAATTAAGTTTAAACCGGCCAGAATGATCAGCACCGGCCAGAACTGGGAAAAGAAACTCCAGTCGACGTAAAACCACCCGTAGTTGTGAGCCAGGAAGACTACGCCCAGCGTAATCAGCGCGATGCCCCAGAATAAGCCTGTTCGGTTCATAGCAGATCAAAGAGGTTGTTGGGTCGGATTGCTGGGGGCATTAGGGTCATTCGTACCGGTGGTATACGGGTCCGACCCGCTCGTGTACCGGTCATTCGGGGGCGGTGTTCCACCGTTGGAATCGTTGTGGCGGTTCCGGTCTTTGGCAATCAGCCAGGCCCCAATACCAATCAGGATCAGCGGCCACATATCCCCGAAGTCAATGTCAAACCAGCGGTCGAGCAGAAACAGAAAGCCGATACCGACCAGAATGGCTCCTCCGACGAGGTTCCCATTGCGTTCATTCGTATTCATAGTTGTGTACTGATTAGTTAAAGGTTCAGTTTGATAAGTGGTATAAAGACCGGAAACACGTTCCGGCAGCACGATCCACAAGATAACATAAATTATCAGGGACGGGACATGGGGTAGGAAAAAGCCTGCCACAAACAGACAGCGGATCAGCGTCCGGTCAATATTGAAATAGTGGGCCAAACCGGCGGCTACCCCGCCTAACATGGCCTCGTCGCGATAACGTTCCAAGCGTCTAGTCATGAGCGTATTCATTAAAATACACTGTAAACGTAGAGCGGTTTTCAGTAGCTTAAAAGAAAGAAAGGAAGAATGGACGCCGGTACGGATGGAAGTACGCTAAACATGATAATAGGTAATACATACTACCGGGTAAAACCTAATATTTCAGTCGTCGGTTTCCAGGGCTTCCAGAATGTCCATTAAGTCACCAAACTCGCGCCAGCCCGGCCGGTCTTCGTCACCGCCCGTCAGCGCGATTCCCTGGATGGGCAGTTCAGCCAGCACCTCCTGAACGGAATCGGTCGAAAAACCGATGCCGAGCAGAATCGGATACCGGGTCGCCAGCCGTTGCAACACGGTTTTCAGGTCATCATCCAGGTGGATGGCCACATTGCTTTCAAGTAAATAGTAGTCGACCCGGTCGGAGTGCACGGATGCAAAATACGCATCGAGTTCGTCAAGCGTCATCAGAGCAAGGTCCGCTTTCAGAATAATCCGTCCGTCGAACCCAGTCAGATAGGGCAATAAAGCCGGTTCTTCCAGTTGCAGCACATCCGGTTCATACAAGCTCAGCAGCCGTTCGATTTCCTGCGGGTCGGTCGAAGCGGTTTCTCCGACGATGTGCAGACCGGCTACCCAGGAACGGATTTCTTTGAACTTTTCGGGAGCTACATACTGCCCGGCGTCCTGATCCATGGAAAACCCAAGCAGGTCGACGCCCATCCCGGCGCAGTAGCGGGCATCACTGAGGTTGGTTACATTACTGATTTTGACAATTGTGCTGAGAGCCATGCAAAACGGATTTACGGTATACGGTTTTCGGTTTTCAGTATTACTGGTCCACTTACTGGTTATCAATCCGATGTCCAAGCCGTTTTGAGAACTTTGGAATGACAAAATCCAATTATTCAATCATGAATATTGAATAGTGAACACCGAATTGCGAACATTGAAAAACCGTATACCTAAAACCGGTTCGCAAAGGTAAAGCCGGTTTTTACATATTCCTGAAAGATTCACAATTTACGCAACAGTCGCTGTTCGAGTGTATCGCGGTAGCTGCCCGCCAGCGGGATGGTCACGTTGCCAACGGTGAGTTGATGCCGCTCAATTTTGCGGATGGCTTTCAGAGCGACAATGTACGACTTATGTACCCGGATGAACTGGTCGGCGGGCAAGGTCGCCAGCATGTCGGCAATGGTCATGCGGGTGGTGACCTGCCGGTTTTGTTCGTGGATAAACAGCAGATTAGTGTCCGACTGAATATACAGCACCTCGTTCAGATTCACCCGCATCCAGTCGTAGCCATCCTTTACAAAGATGCTGGCCGAGCCATCGCCCTGTGGTTTTAGCTGGGCATAGGCCCGGTTGCAGGCTTGAAGAAACCGCCCGAATTCGATGGGTTTCAGCAGATAATCCAGGGCCTGCAAAGTAAAGCCCTCGACGGCGTAATCGGCAAAGGCGGTGGTGAAGATAACCGGTTTTTGTAACGGCAAAATCGAACGAGCAAAATCCGTCCCGAGTACATCGGGCATCTGAATATCCAGAAAAATCAGGTCGACCCGCTGCGTGTGCAAATGAGCCAGCGCATCCGTGGCGCTGACGAAGGTTTGTGAGACATGCAGAAAGGGTACTTTTTCCGCATAGCGACGGATCACTTCGAGCGCAGCGGGTTCGTCGTCCAAAGCAATGGCTTCGAGCATAGTTTTTACAACGAAAGGGTCAATTCTACGACAAATGAATCGGTGGTTTGGCTAATCCGCAACTCGTGGCGATTGGCATACATCAGGGCCAGTCGCTGGCGGGTGTTGGCAATGCCGGTTCCGGTTCCGGATCGGGCGTTATTCGCCGGAAGCAGGCTGTTGACGAGGGACATCCGCAACTGCCGGTTTTCGACCGAGACGGCCAATTCAATATATGATGGTTGAACCAGACTAATTCCGTACTGAAATGCATTTTCGACAAATGGAATCAGCAACAAAGGGGCTATTTGCGCGGGCTGCCCATCCCAGTCAAGTTCGGTTGTCAGACGAAGGTCGGCCCGTTCGGGCAACCTGGCGCGTTGTAACGCCAGGTATTTTTCCAGAAACTGGAGCTCGTCTTCAATGGATGTCAGTGGTTTTTTAGACTCCTGTAGTGTAAACCGCATGATGCCGGACAACTGCTGAATCAGATCGGCCACGATTTCATTGTCGACGCGCTGAGCCTCATTATAAATGGTATTCAGGGCATTGAAAAGAAAATGCGGGTTGATTTGTGCCTTCAGGGCTGTCAGTTCGGCTTCCGTTTTCTGCTGAATCAGTTGAATCTGCTCCCGGCGGGTCCGAAACGCATCGGCCACATAGCCATAGGCGATCACGAACCCCATCAATACGGCGGTAACCAGCAAGTTTTCGTCCACAAACTCCGGCTCGTGTTCCGTCCGTATCTGCAACACTTCAAACAGACCCCAGGCCAGTATGCACAACCAGGTCCAGTAGTAAAACCGGGCTTCGGTCCGAAGTAACCACCGACGAAATGCCAGCCGGTAGTTAAGGTGTGCCAATCCCCACAGGCTCGCCAGCAGGACGATAATGCCCAGCAGGTAGCGCGCCAGCCCTCCCAAATCCGGCATGGCCTCTTCGGTTTGCCGCCAGACGCCCGCGTAAAGTAAGCGACCCCAATACGTGATCAAACCCGATACGGTCAGGATCAACAACAGGGCAGCATACGGTTTCGGACGGATCGGCTTCATCTTCAACAGGTAGGATTCATTCGTTACCCGAGTGGTTGGAAATAGGCTCCAACGGCTTCACTTTTTGCAATTCGCGTTCGGCCTGCTCTTTACTGATGGGAGCCATCAGCAAGGTACGTGTCAGAAAGTCGATTTCCTCGACGGCTTTGACGTAATAAGTCTGACCGGGTTGTAAGTTGAGCCAGAGTTCTTGATTTTCCGAAAAGAAATCCCGCACCGATTCAATTTTTACCCGTCCGGGAGCTACTTCGACCTGAAGTGACCGGTTTGTTGGCAGTGTTGCGAGCTTCTTATCGTTCAGTTTGATGCTGTAGCTGTTGCCACCAAACTCACGCTGCCGGTAGATGATCACCCGTGCCTGCTCGGACCGGGGTTGCCAGCGTTCACCATCTCCTCCCGCCAGCAGCTCTACTAAGCTGATTAACAGAAGAGCTTTCATTAATTTCCTTTTTTAGGATGATTACTTGAAAAATAATATGTGGCCTGGAAATAAAACTGGCTGATGCGGTCGGTCGGCCCGCCGGTGAGCCGAAACGCATCCGACTGCCAGCGCTGGCTCTCAAAACCGCGTCGATAACCAATCCGGATGACGCTTTGTGCGCTTTCTTTCCGTTTTTCCCGTTGCGTATACTCCAGGTTAACATCCCAATAGTTGTTGGTTAGTCTCAGGGAAGGAATGTTCCCGGGCTGGCTATACTGCGTCAAATTTTCAAACGGAACCGTCTGATCGGTTCGGCGGTAGACATTGTGCTCGTAGCCGATGCTGCCGTAGCCCAGGTTCAGGTACAGGCGCCGATTGCGCGTGTTGGCTACGTCAAATCCAAGCATGACACCGGTGAAGCCTGCTTTTTGCTGCCGGGCTGCCCTCGTAACGTCATCATTCGGCAAGCTGAAATTGAGGCCATACCCCGCCTGAATCATGAGTTTGACCCGTTGGTAGCGAGCGCCGAAGCCCAGGTTGATAAACGGGTCGAGATGCGAATCGGGTTCAGTCCCGTTGGCGCGGTAATACGACCGGATGTTGGGCATGCTGGTGGATGTCAGCATGATGCCGAGTTCCGTCATCCAGCTAACTTTAAAGTTCGTTTTCGGTGGAAGGCCCACAAACTGGGTCGAGTCGGTCGTTTGCGCCAGGGCGGTATGGGAAACGACAAGCAGCATGATTAGTATGCGTTTCATAGGATAGGTTGTTGTTTGTGTTTGGACATAAATAACGCTCCAAAACAACAGCCGCCCGGTTGGTTGGGCAAACGGATGTGATCACCTACCTGAACTTTGTGGGGAAATACAGCAAGTTTGTGGGCAAGGGTACGGTAAACGCATGACCTGTCGGATCTGTCCAAGCCGCTGAAACGAAAATCTGTTCTCTTTCTCCTGCCAAAAAAAAAGATCAGATAGAGATAATCTGGATAAATCCTTGGTCAATTTTACTGCTTTCCTTTACCTGAACTCGTTGTTGCCAGCGTTGGCAGACCAAATGGCTTGCAAACTTGGTGCCCCTGATTCTACTCTTTTTCCGTTCAGCAGCGTGATGGAATAAAATCAGAAGATCGTCTATTGAAACGGTAACATTCAAATAGTGAATACTTACTTTTCATGTCATTTCTATTTCTTAATTGTCCACAAAAACAATCATCAACTTGTATCAAAAGAAATTTAAAATGCAATCTGATAAATACATATTCGATAAAATAACTTTAATTTATTTGCATGTGCAAATATTTATTTGTTATTTAGTGATGTTCAATATTGTATGCCTTATTTACACGATTAACGTTGAAATGATCTCGGAACAGAGTGTTATTTTATTCACCCCTTCCCTATTGCTCTGTAACTAAGGATTCAATAAGATTTTTTTTTGTCTGATAATTACTCTAAATCCTAATAATCACTTATTAAAAACCGGGCTTCCTCTCAGGTAGGGATTGGCACATTTTTTGAAACAGAATCAACAAACTATAGCACTTGGCAATTATTTATCAATCTAAGGTTGGAATCCCTCGTTCTTGGATGTAAATTAGGTTAATTGTGCTATATACATAAACAAGCTATTGATCGCATCTCAGCAACATTTTCTGTCTGATAAGTAAAAAATAGCTGGCAAATTTACATTACTTAAGTATTTACCGAATATTTCAGACCACACATTACTTAATAACATTAATGTGGACATTTTATCAATTTACCTAAAGAAATTCTTACCAAAAGTAAGTAAACAGCTAATGGCTTTAATAGCTAGAGTTATAGAGCGTTAAACTCCTTTTATAGTACTCAATGCCCTATTTTAATCATTCAAACTTGTACACGTGTATGAATTTTTTACGATTTACCACGACAATTTTAAGTCTGTGCTTGCTAACCACTCTCCAGCTCTTTGGACAGACAAAGTATGGAACGTCATTTACCTTTTCTCTTTCGCAAAGCGCACGCACCAGCGCCGGTGTGTATTCGAAAGATGGAACCCTGATTCGAACACTTTGGAGTGGCGTAACGTATGGCGCCGGAAGCCACAACCAGACCTGGGATGGTGCCGACGACCAGGGACGCCTGGTGCCTGAAGGCAACTACGACATCAAAATCCTCTCCAACAATGTTACTTACACGTGGGAGGGCGTCATCGGTAATTCCTCGCAGAGCTTCACCGGGGAAACCGTTCACCGAGGTCTTGACCCGATCAACTCACTGCTCATCGTTGGCTCAAAGGCTTACTACGCTACGAATTACAGTGAAGGAGGTCAGCCAATACACGCCTTCAACCTCGGCACCCCTCAAGTTCATCAGCCAGTTAACTTATTAGGTGGTAATTCCTCAATAACGGCCGCTGCCACCGATGGCACCACCTTATTCTGGGCTCAATCTGACCCCTTTGCGACTAAAAATCTCATTTTTGCCATTACGGAGACTAACTCCCAACAAAAGACATTTTCTGCCGGGCAGACCACAACCAACAAGTATAATCCTACATTCAGCAGCGCCCTGGAAGTCAATACCGACTCTAAGGGCAAGATTACCGGCCTGGCGGTTCAGATTACTGGAAAATATCTTTTTGTGGCTTATCCTCAGCTCAATCAAATACAAGTGTTGGACAAAACCACGGGTAGCCGTTTGCGCACGATCACTAACATTTCCAATCCACGGGCTCTTGCAATGAGCGGCAATTTCCTGTGGGTACTGTCGGCCACCAATACTTTGCAGAAGTTTACCATTATGCCCGATGGTACCCTTAGTTTGGTGACAGCTTTCAAGCCTACTAATTTGGAAGCTCCCCTCGCGCTGGCTATTTCACCCTCCGGACAGACGCTCGTCGTCTGTGATGGGGGTAACAGCCAGCAGGTCAAAGGTTTTAACACGACCAGCGGTGCATTAGCCTGGACACTGGGTAAACCGGGAGGGTACCGTACCGAACCCAGCGTCGAAAATGACAAGTTTTACTTCACGGATGCGGTTAGTCCCTACCAGTATACCGTTGTCAGTTTTGCCCCCGATGGTTCGTTTTGGGTGGGCGACACAGGCAACCGGCGTCTCTTGCATTTTTCGTCCGCTCGTCAGTACCTGGAACAAATCATGTATCTCCCTCGCACTTACGCCTGTGCGGTGGATGTCAATAAGCCCACCCGCGTGTTTCATGGCTACCTGGAATTTGCCGTTGACTACAGCAAGCCACTGGCTCCCAACAATGGCTCCTGGAAACTGGTGCGCAACTGGGGACAGGCTGTGACGACTAACTACTCAGATGGATACATACGCGTATTTAGCCCGGTAACCCTCGCCAACGGACGGACCTACGCGCTGACCCGAAGCAATAAACCAGACGGTCGTGAACTTATTGAACTGCCTCCGAGTGGCCCCCTGCGCTATACCGGAATTTACTGTGACCACAGTACCCAACTCGCCCCGGATGGTTCGTTGCGCCGATTGCAGAAAACTCAGGGCATACAGAGTTGGTTGCAAAAGCCGCTGCAAGGCTTCGATGCCCGGCACAACCCCGTTTATGGTCGTGAAACTACTGTAGGGTCTACGAATCAAACTGACGGCTCGAACCCTGCTTATGGAGGAGCCCACCACTCACCCAACGCCGTCACAAGCAGTGGCATCCTGGTTTCCTTTGATGGCAGTGCCAGCACCGATAAGTACCACCTTGGAGGTCTTAAATCAGGTCAAACTGGTTGGGTATGGAAAACTGCATACGCTACTCACACGAATTATACTGGGCCTTTCCCTGCAGACGGACGCTTCGATGTAGGCAATGGCATGGGCAACGGCAAGAACTATGCAGGTAATATTGCCATGACAGTGGATCGGCACATTATATGGGGCTACAACGGTGAATTCTGGAGGAATAGCCAGACCAACAAGTGGAACCATGTCTACGACAATGGTCTGTTCGTAGGCCAGTTTGGCACGACCGGCCCGGAGGTTCAAAATGAAAATGCTCCGGCTGCGGGCATGGCTGGCAACAGCTTCCAGGGCCAGTTAGTAAAACTGGCCGACGGAAGGGTGTATCTCTACCACGGTGATGAAAGCTATCACTCCGGGTTGCACCGCTGGTTGATTTCGGGACTCAACACCGTGCGGGAGCAAGTCGTTAGTGTACGGAGGCAGGTCACTAAGGGCGGATTGACGGGGTACTACTTTGCAAGTGGGGATCTGAACAACCTGTTACACCGAAGCACTCGGCTGGATGCGGGGGTGAACTTTGCCAGCAGCAACGCTTTGATGGCTGGCACGAGCTTGTCAGAACGTGAACCCTGTTCGGTGCGCTGGCAAGGGTATGTTCAGGCTAGCTACACGGAAGCGTACACGTTCTGGGTGAAAGCGAGTAAAGGAGTTCGGTTGTGGGTTGATGGGCAAGTGTGTCTTGATCGGTGGAGCAACAACAGCGATGGCGAGTGGAACAGTCAAAAGATAGCTTTGCAGGCAGGCGTCAGGTATGCGCTTCGTTTGGAAGTGAAGGGGGGCGGTCCGGTGATACTAGGCTGGTCGAGCAATCGGCAGAGTAAAGCGGTGATTGGCGCAGAGTGGTTGTCCCCCTCAACAACACCGGACAGTCTTCTGAAAATGGATCTGCTGTACGGAGTCAGCGGCCAAAGCCAGGTGCTTGCCGATCAACTTTACGGCTGGCAGCGGAATCCGGTACAGGAAGACTATACAGATAGACACCGAGACTATTGGCAGGTGGTCACCGGCAAGAAAACTTATCAGGATCAATCACCGGATATTTGTGTGACCTTCCGACAGGACCAGGGTACTTATACAGTGAGCCGGAGTCTGGGTGCATCCGGACCAACGGACCGCTGGTGGTTGTCAGGTCTTATCAACTTTGAGGGCAATGAAGGCAATGTAAAATCGGGAGGCAGTTTCCTGGAGGTTCTTGATGAACAAGACAAAGTGATCGCTCGTGTATATGTAGATATTGACTATTCGGGAGAACGTCCACGAACAGTGATGGGAAATGGGGTGACGATCATAAGTTTGAGTCAGAAGACAATGGCAGGTATGCTATGTCAGTTTAAGAAACTGATGGTGATGGGTGGTAGTGAAGGCATCACCTTTCAGTATGAGAATTTTGCCCCAGTGACGGCGCAGGTGGTTGACAAAAGCAGTGACTGGCGTCGGCCCAGAAAACTGCAGTTACGCTTCTTCTGTTCTGATAAAAACTCTAATTATAACCGTGCGATCAGTCTTCAATCCCTATACTTTGCCAGTAATCCCTCGAAAAGCGGTGGGCGATTAGGTATCGAAGAAACGGCCCCACGGTTACTTATTTCTCCCAATCCCGTCGAATCAGTATTGAATGTAGAACACCCGAGCACTGGCCCGGATGGGGTGTTTACCATCTTCAGGGAGGATGGCCGGAAATATAAACGTCAACCCGTTAAGGACGGTAGCACGCGTACAGAAATCGACACACGGTCTCTCCCATCGGGTCTCTATATCTTGCAATTCGAGGGCAATTCGTTTAAAACAACTACTAAGTTTATCAAACAATAGTAAATTTGAACTAAGGAGGGGAGGTATTGTCAATCTATCTGATTAACAACACCTCTCCCCATTTTGTCAACCATTCATCCGGTGTCCCGGATTTAACCCGATAGTCGACCCGCCAGGTATACAAAGTTGCCGGACACGTAACTCCGTTCAGGGTGCCGTCCCAGTACTCTTGTGAATTGTCGGAAAAAAACAATACTTCTCCCCAGCGGTTAAAAATTGTCAGCCGCATTTCCAGACTCACATCGGTACTTTTCCAATTAAAAACGTCATTGACCCCGTCGCCGTTGGGGGTGAACGCATCGGGAATGTACAAGACAGCCAAAGGCTTACAATTATCGTTCACGATAAACTGCCTTGATACCTGACAACCGGCTCCGCTCTTGATAGCAACTTTATAAATACCCGGTGTAGTTACAGCTAATTGAGGTTCCTGCGAATTACCGGGTGTCCAAACATACTGTAAACCTTGACCTGTAGCACTAGGCTGCAAAATTAGGGGGTCAGCCCCAGGACAATCAAACACCGAGTCTGTACCGGTTTCTAACAGTGGAAGAGGATGAATAGTAACTCCGACCGAATCCTTTGCGGTACATCCATCAGCAGACACTTCCAGGGAATACATTCCTGAACTCTTTGGATGGATTTGCCGGGTTGTATCGCCCGTCGACCACCGATACCGGGGTGAAACCGGTTCAGGGTTCAGCTCGGGATTCAATTCCAGGCGCTCATTTTCACAAACGGATCGATCAGTTCCCAGTTGTAAGTTGGGTATATTGACTTCAACGAATACACTATCCGTCTTCCGGACCGAACAGCGATCCAGGTAAGAGACCGTGTAGATTTGATCGGAGCTTGCAATGAGAGAAGGAGTACGACTTGAGGGATTACTAAGCCCTCGCGCAGGTGTCCATGAATATTGATCGTCCAGGGATTGATTGGCAATCAGTGTAAGGGTGTCTCCCTGACATGCCTGAAGTGTGTCACGAACTACCGGATCTTTTTTTAGACAAACCGTATACACACTGTATGAACTTCCCGTCGACGAAGTAAAGCCCCAATAGACCTGATCGCCCCCGTTGAAGATCTCTTTGATTAAGTCAACTGACTGATTGATTCTAAGCTGGCAATCGACCTCCACCTGCAGTATATGCTTGACGGCGTCCCATTTGACTCTAACCAGGTGATCAAGTCCATCCTCCACACTTGCACCAGTCGTCGAAATCGGCACAGGAGGATCAAATTTAGAAATTAAGCGATGATCAGAGTTGCCATCACGAACCAGAGCAATGTGGTTTTCTCTAGGATCACCAAAAAAAACATTTTGATGGGTATCAAACTCAATTCCTAACGCCGGCGTCAATCCGCTGAAGCCTATCCCTGATGGAGAAGCGGCCAGGACACGGTTTCCCCGTGTTTGTAGCACCATGACAATACCATCTGCTCCACCAGGATTATCTCCCAGATTAATCGTAAACTCCAGTTCAAATGATTCATTCAGATGTAGGGGCTTTTCGTTCCATAAAGCACCGTTCTGCGCTATCTGAGCTTTTGTCAGTTCATAACAATCCGATTGCGAGCTGGCTTGGGCAGAACCTACTAATTGGTAGCCATTCTGGGCATAAACCGGCATGCTGACTAGCAGCCACAGTGCTGTCAGGGCCAGAAAAAGTATCCAGGGTGTATCGGTGCTCCTCTTCATCCCCAATTTGCTTTAGTCCTCGTACCGTTATTTACACCAGCTCATTCTGCTTTGTACGCTTTTCGGCTGGCTTTTCCTGCTCCTGAAGCTCCCTGATTTTCAGGTAGATTTGAATGAAGTATGCCATTTTCAGGATGCCGAACGAAAAACCGCGTGTACCATCCCGGAAACCACCCATCAGAAAAAAACTTCCCAGAAAATACAGTGGCCCCAACCAGGGTGTCCGCATCATGCCGTATTTAATGCGTTGCATCCACGACCAGCGCTCGGTTTGACTCCGGTCGTTCGCCAGTTTCAAAAACCGGGCAGCCTCCCAACTCGAATACTCATTGTGTTTGGTTACGTAGTACGAAACGCCCCGCAGATCCTGGTGGTCAATCTTACTCCGGATCGTTCCGACTTTCCCATTGAGCACCGGATGTTCGTGGATTTCCATATCCAGTTTGCTCCACTGTTCTTCGTCAATCCGTTCGTACTCACCCGCTCCTACCTGAAAAAGAGCCAGTTTGTGTAAGAAATAGCCTCCTTTGTTCTGTTTTCCAAGAAAGTAAATGGTGTACCGTAACCAGTATCCCACAAAGTCGCTATCCCGCTTCAGGGTTTCACGGAGTTCGGATTTGAACTCAGGAGTCAGAAACTCGTCAGCATCCAGGAACATGACCCATTTTGTCGTCGGCGTATGGTTCCGTAAAAACCAGTTCCGCTTTTTCGGGAATTTTCCGTTCCACACAAAATCGACCACCTCCGCTCCGTACGATTTTGCGATGCTGGTGGTCTGGTCGGTACTCCCGGAATCGATAATGACAACCTGCCGCGCCAAATCCGGCCCGATTGCCTCCAGACACTTGGGAAGATTGTGTTCTTCGTTTCGAACAGGAATAGCGATGGTTAAATCAAGCGGCATCATAACTACTTCGAATGGAATAAATCTTAAAGTGCCGGGGCTGCCTTAGCTGGCTTTCTCAACCTCCTGAACCAGAATCCGTTCTTTAACCGGTAAACAGGGATGCCCAGCACAGATGGTCCAGGCTGGCATATCTTTGGTTACGACCGACCGGGCTCCGATCACACAGCCATTGCCAATCGTCACGCCGGGATGAACAAAAGATTCGGCCGCGATCCAGACGTGATCGCCGATGTAAATGGGTTTCGTGATCAACGGAAAGCCCGCTTTTGTGTAATCGTGTGTCCCGGCACACAGGTTCGTCCCCTGGGAGATGACGGACCGCAAACCAATGGTAATTTTTCCCTGGGAGTACAGCGTGACCCCGTTGGCAATACCGCACTCATCGGCCAGTTCAAGATTCCACGGAGCCCAGATTTTGACGCCCGGATAGACATGAACGCCACGACCAATTTTTGCCCCGAAACAGCGCAGGATAAAGGCGCGCCATTGATGAAATGGCTTAGGAGAATAACGAAAAAAAAGAAACTGAGCAACTCCCCACACAAGCCGTTTGATTCGGTTGGCTAGGGAAAACGATGGCCCGGTATGGGTATCCTGATTATACATGATAGTAGAATGGTAGAACAGAGATGCATTATCAGCCAATAGACAACTTTATTTGAATAACAATAATACGTAATAAAATCTAACCACGAATAAATAATTATCGTACATTAAGTAATGGCTGTATGCTCAACACCCTAAGACTGACTGAAAAACAAAGCAATTAGCTATCTTACTTTGAAATTTTTCCACCGCTTTGTTCTAGCCTAAACCGAAGTTAGATTAAATTTATCGAACAAAATAATTTCTGAACCCTGAATTATAACAAGACCAAATAAATACGTAATAAGCTATATATCAAGCATTTGCACTATTGTAAATATTTTATCGCTACCTAGCTTCTGACTATTAATCTTTTATTTGTCAACAGATACGACTACAGTAAGAATCAATATAACGTACATATAGTATCAATAAAAACACATCTTTGTTTCGTATACTAAATCCAGTGTATGCTTCTGTAATCTGTAAGTAATGAAGCCAATAACCTTAAATTATCAACATTAATCCTGAGATAAACCTTATTTAAAGTTGCTATAATTTCCTGCTCCGGCGATTTGAATGGTTCAGCTTAAGATACATCCTTCGAGTGCATTCAACTAAGGTTGGCAATTTTAGAATCCTGATTTAATGCGGTGGCAATTGCTTCTTTAAATCGAAGCGCAGCCGGACCAATACTGAAATTTTGCTCAAACGTTGCTTTTGCTCTTTTTGCCATCGTTTCTTTATCCGTCGGCGTCAGCTTTGCCCATTGCTGAAGCAACAGCCGGACACCCTCCAGACTGTTGGCAGCGACCAACCCTCCTTCACCAGTTTGGATCTCCCGCCAGATATTGACCTGATCAGAAATGAGCACCGGTTTACCACAAGCCAGGGCTTCGGCCACTGCAATTCCGAAGTTTTCCTGGTGACTCGGCAGAAAAAAGGCTTCGCAGCCATAAAAAGCGCCCCATTTGGCATCGCCCGTCATCATACCGGGGAAAAAGATGTCGTTTTGAAATGCCTGCTCCCTGCTAACCAGTTGCCGGACAGACTGCCCAAAATCGGCTTCCATACCCGGGCCGGCAACAACCAGTTTAGGTAAGCTCAATCCTGCTTTTTTGAGCTCCAGATAGGCTCGAACCAATAGGTCGACACCTTTTTTGGGATGAATCCGGCTGAGGAAGAGCAAGTAGGGCTTATTGGCCACCTCCGGACATTTGCGCAGAAAAGCTTCCTGCATTTCTGCAGTATAAGGGCCCGGGGTCTCGATTCCGTAACCGACGTTAATCTCCTGCTGCGGTTTGTAGGGTTGAAATGTTTCGCGGGCCAGCAGCAATTCGGTTTCGCAGGTAAAAAACACCCCATCGGCTTTGCAAACGACCTTTTGCTCCAGCAGCTTCCAGTAAATCCAGTTCCGAATCGCTTTGAGCTTCCGGTCGGGAGCCCGCTGGAAGTAAGGGTCCAGCATGCCGTGGGGCATCACAAACCATTTCAGGGGCCGCGACGAATCACGGTTTTTTCGGTAGCGATCAATAACCCCGCTTACGGCACTCGAGTGGTACAGCCAAAGCCCATTACTGACGATAGCATCAAACCGCTCAATATTTTCCCTGAGCCAGGGGAGCAGTTTAGAGCTGTAGTACCAACCATTTGGTTTATCGCCCAACGCATGAATCGGAAACGAATCTTTTCCCAAATAAGCCGAATCAGGGGAGTCGAAGCAGACCACTTCCCGCTGAATACCCATAGCTTGTAACGTGGGAGTCGACGTGCGAAGCCCTTGACAAGGCCCCCCTGATGCGGGGTCCATGCTTCCGGTAATGTGTAAAACGCGAATGGGCTTATCCATGGTTATAATTGGTTTGTAACCCGGATTAGGTTACCGAACTAGTCTAGTCATCAATGCACAAACCCGACTTTCCGGGTAAAATATTTGGCGTCCCCAGGAATTTTCTGAATGGGTTTGGCAGGTACACCTCCGTACAGCGTCCATTCTTCCGAGTATTCCTTATTTAACAGCGACTTTGCGCCCAGCACGGATCGGCTCGGTAAAGCCGAGTTGCCTAACATCACAGTATTGGTACCGACAAACGAATACTCACCAATTTTGATCGGACCACTATCCTGGCGGTTTTCAAACACATCGATTGAATGAGTCAGAAATTGAGAATGATAACCCGCCACTGTCGTATACCGGCCTATTTCAATTCGGTTTGTGCAATCGAAATGATGGTACTTTGTAATGGCCGCATACTCTCCCAGCCGTAGTTCCGCCCGACGATCAGGCTGATGCTGAAAATGTTTGGAGTTAGGATCGAACGGCAAGCCTGTAATCCAATTTCCACGCCCAATTTTCGAGTTCTGTTTCATGTCAATCCAATCCAGATGAATCGCGACATTAAAGTGATCGATCCGTGTCCCGGCCGCCATAGTAAGCTTTCGGGGAAAAATCCAAGCTAAGCCGATATAAGCCGATTTGTGAATGTCGTATCCAAACCATTTATTCAGGGCCAATCGTCGTAAGGACCAGGGTAACAGTGTACTCAAGACTTTTAAAAACATGATTCAGAAAGTTGAACGCGTTTTAAGCCGTGAAGATCAAGGTAGGCATCGATCATGTGGGTCGGCTCAAAGCGGGTGCAGTTTTTAAATCCTTCAGAAATCGTCTTTTTTCGGGTAGCCTCATCCTGTAAGGCAAGAACGGCTTCTGCAAATTCGGCAGGTTTGTCAGGGTGAGCGTGGAAAGCCATTCCGCCACTTACCTCTGGTAACGGCGGCACATTACTGGCAATGACCGGCGCTCCGCAGGCCTGGGCCTCAATAATAGGCCAGCCAAACCCTTCGGAGAATGACGGAAAAATAAAAACTTCGCACAAGTTATATAGGGCAACTAGGGTAGCATGATCAGGTTTGTAAACAGATACTACGCGCCCCTCGATACCCAGTGAACGGGCATGATCCATCAGCTTTTCATCGAGTCCCTGGCCGGCAAAACAAATAACTCCCTGCCAACGATTGCCCAACGCATGCACAGCATCCAAAATAACTTTCCGGTTTTTACGCGGTAGACCTGAACCCACGTGCAGTATAAACGGTCGATTTATTTTTAGACCGGCTTTTTCTACCAGGGCAAGACAGTCTTCTGGGTCCATTGGACCGAATTTTGCGTTGAAGGCATTATGAACAACCCGCCAATCGCTTTTAGGCGGTTTTTGGGGTGCCAACGCTTTTAACTGGTCAAGTGTAAGCTGAGAAACACAACCAACCCGCCGAGCGCGGCTTAGGTGAAACATAATCCATTTTTGAAGGATTTTCCCAAAACCGGAAGCCGGGCAATATGCATCCGCATGACCCAAGGCACCCCGAATTGCCAATACATCATGACAGGTAATGATCGTGGTTTCAGCAGGCAAGTGAAAGAGATACGGCGAATTGGAGTGATCACAGACATGAAATCGTACATCGGTCCGCTTCAATCCGAGCTGACGCCAGCGGAGCAGCAACGGAAACAGTACCCATTTATCCAGGTACCCTACCCATTTCCCAAGGCCCGAAAGCGAGGAGTTAAACCAGGTCCCAAGAATCACCCGA
This sequence comes from Larkinella sp. VNQ87, assembly GCF_049445795.1. Lineage (NCBI taxonomy): Bacteria > Pseudomonadati > Bacteroidota > Cytophagia > Cytophagales > Spirosomataceae > Larkinella > Larkinella sp. VNQ87. The sequence goes on along the minus strand of NZ_JBMSDT010000004.1, from coordinate 42,375 downwards.
GGACGCCATAGTTCAACCTCTACCCCCGCTCCAGAAAAACCTGAATAGAGCATCTGGGCAAACCGTTCCATGCTTTCCTGGCGGTCTAATGGGTAATTACCAATCAAAATGATTTTCATACGCAATCATAGTCAAATATATACCATACTTAAACCTACTATTTGGGCTGGCGAAACGAAGCGATCATGAGCCCTCCTATGAGCGTACTAAAGCCTAATGAAGTAGGTTGTGCCCATTGACCTTGCGGAATGATCAGCAATCCGAAACTCAGAAGCATCCAGGGTAAGACCTCCCCTGACTGCAATCGTTGAACGGCAGCGAGAGTGATTTTCGCACAAAAAATTAATCGTATAAATATGACAAGTAGTCCAAATAAGGGTCCCATTTCGCCGATCAGTCGTCCCCACTCCCCTTCACTAATTAGAAATGTAGTACCACCGGTCAGCAGCATACTGCCCACGTTTGTCCCCATTCCCATGCCATAACCAAAAAATGGCTGGTCGACGCTACTACTCAGGGCTTCTACCAACCCACCCAGGTACCGGTCCAACAAAACCCCTTCTACCCCCCCTTCTACTTTATTTGCCACTTCAAAACGGCTCAAAAATGCCTCTGTAGCGGTTTGGAAATAACTCAGATTTTGCAGAAAATACAAAGCGACTGTAATGACGCCTGCTGCTACCACAATCCGTACTAGAGATTTAGGCTTATTCACCATCGCTAAGCAAGCGAATAGCACAGAAACCCCTATTTGAAAAAACAAACCACGACTGATCGATAGTGGAATGGCCATCAGCAAACTAACTGTACTAGCTAGTAACAATAACCGATTGACCTGTTTGAAAGAAACCCAGAAATAGACAATATATGCCCCTAAAAAACCGTAGAACATGCTTGTTCCGTTGGTAAACGAAAAAGTAGCAGATGGCCTGAAATACCCCAGCGCTCCGGAGAATCCACTGCCCGATTCATCTCCCCCAACCCCCCGGTTCACCCAGGCAGATTGTGGAGAATAAAACTGCAGGGCCAGCAGCACAGTCATAGGAATGGCAAGCCACAAAATTACAATGCCCAGTCTGATCACATCCTGCCGATTAAAAATACGGCCAATAACAAACATCAGGGGAAAATGCAGGAAAATACGGGCACCAAATAAAGCAACGAAGAGGTTGCCGTGTCCAAAAAGCAATGTTGTTAAAATCCCAATTAACGTTATGGTGATTATAGCGAACGTATAAATGTTAGGAGGAAATAAATATTTTTTCCAAGTGTGGTAAATCAACCACATGGCAATAGGATCACGGACAACCAACAAAGGGGTTGCCAATGGTGCTAAAAACCATTTCCTTAAAGAACCTTCAAAAATTAATAATAGAAAATAAAACCATATTCCAATTTTTAAAGGTTTAATATCAATTTGGTCAGTTTGACGTATTAGAGCAAAAGGTTCTTGTATGGCAATTGTTTCCATATAATCACTGACTAATCAGCTTTTATTAATTCTTATAAACTTCAATTTAGCCTTATACAGCCTGCGCTAACTTCTTCTACCAAGTTAGTCTTATTGTTGACTCATTTTTGACTATACATTCTATTGTCAATCCTCTATCATTCTGCCCATCAGTATTTGTTCCAACGCTTTGATAAGTCCTCAGTTATCACAAAGGGTAACGCCCCTGCCCGATGGCCCTGTTTGTTTTCGCCAGAACCGTTACAATACCCCACCGTAAGCCACTACACTTGACGGATGCGGAACAAACGATAGCACATTACTGCGAACGGTATCGCAATAGATGCACCACGAATTTTGATTCGAGTTCCCAGCGTCCTTTCATCAGTGCCTAATGGTAAAGGTTGCTGGTTAAAGAAACCCCTTATTAGTATAGACCTGACTTATCCCCAATGATATGCCGCTTATGTCCATTTACCTTCTTATGACCATCGTAACCTTTGGGTACGACACCCCACTCACTACACTTAACACTCTGTGAGTCAACCACACCGACACTAGTTAAAGCTTCTCGTTTCGCTTTTTGTCCTCGACGTTCAACCAACGCTTTGTTAAGTCGTTCCCAAGTCCCATCGTTGCACAACTTCCAGAAGTAAGAGTAGCAGAAGCGCCAAGGTGGTAAATCATTAAGCATTTGTCGCCATTGACAGCCTGTTTTAGTCAGATACAGTGGAGCATTGAGAATAACCCAAAGCGAATACTTGCGTTTGTCAGCTAAAATTTCTTGGATAACTTGCCAAGCAGAATCAGTCAGGTCTGTGGGGTATATCTTTGGTCGGATTACCCCATAAAATAGGCTGATTTTGTTTTTTCAGTGTATTACCCCGTTTTTAAACAGGCTCTTAATGAAAATTATCTAATTGTGTAGACCTTTTATAAACCTCTTTTTAAGTGTTAAATATAGTTATAAGTTAACTCAATAAGAACTAAAAACTTTGTTTATTATACCACTTAACAAAAATTTTCGCTTTCAATATTTAATCATGTGACTAAGTTTCCTTGTTAATATGTATAGTGGAGTTACCTTTTTTGATAGATTGAAAGTAGGTGGTAACGATATATCATTGTTATCAACTGCCCACTCTACGTATTTATTTTTTAAGTTTACAATTAAATGAATAGCTAAATTTTCAGATTTCAGATCATTATAGCCCTCCCTACATATAAATTGATCTTCATTAGTACAATAAGATGGCCCACTTCTTCCAAATAATAAAGCCCAACATGTTTGTTCGGTTAGCCAGAGATAATCATACACATCTGGAAGTGAGAGGTAATGTTCGACAAAATCTAGATCAAATCTACTTGAATCATAAGAGAAATAACCTGCATTAAAATTAGTAGGTATTGACCAATGATATTTAAACAATATTTTTTTTAGCTTTAGAGAAAAAGCCGTTGTAAAATCTTTTAAAAAAACGTTTCGATCTTGCTTAAAATAATCTTCACAATTTTTTATATATATAATATCAGAATCACTATAAGTAAATCTAGCATTAAACTTTTGGGCATGTAGTGGTATGTCTATTAGCTTAAAGCCAAAAGGACTCTTTTCTCTATACTGGCGGCAAATTGGGTAGTTCGTGAGCGCACTGTTAACAAAATCTTCCCTATCTACGCGAGTAATAATAATAATATTCACAGAAAGTGCCTTCAATATATCAGTGTCATCATCTGTCAAGGAGCCGTCATCAAAAATTATTAGTTTTTGATCCGAGCTGAGGAATCTAAGTAACCTGGGTAAGGTCACAAGAGCCATATTTATATCACGATGGCATAGTAAAGTATATACAGTTTGTGGTACCATTGTTTGAAAACCTTTATTGTTTTGAACGTCCGTACAGTTTAATAATTGTAATACTAAAACTGAATAATTTATGCTTGTCCTGTAAAGTTTAAGTTAAATTTATGTCATCAAAATCTTAATAATATTCTTATGCCATATATGTATAAGGTAATATATCTTTTGTATTAAACCTATACTTAGTACAATCCCAATTTGCCAATTAATCATTCACATTAACTCGCCTACTATGGAAAATCAATTTGGATGGCATCCTTCACGTAATAGGGAATTTAAAATAATTGAATGAGAAATAAGACGCTATCAAAATTAACAATATTTTAATTGGTAAGATCTAATAATTATATTCTCAAAAGTTATCCGACCCAAGGCCATCCTGAATTCTGGTAATCATTATTAGGATAGGCATATAACTTAGGCAAAAAGAGTAAGGTCATAAGCTGATTTCTTCAATACTGTTAGAGACAAACGTAGATTTCCCTACAAGCTACCGAAGAAAATTTTCACAATATTTCATTACATAAATTGGCATAACACAATATGGCTAATCTATAACTGCACTATATTAGACATCAATAACCTTGACAGATGTTTGAACTAATTCTTAATAGATATCATTGTACCTACACTAGAAACTTATCATAATCACAAGGTTTAAGTTTTTTAAAGTATTGGGAATGAATTTCATTATTGGAAAAATTTTAAAAAAATTAGTAAACTACTTTAAAATCATTCAAGCCAAACTTTGTTTCAAAACTACTCATAATACTATCAATTGATAAATTATTTTCTGCATATGAACGAGCTGTTTGCTGTATTATAGTCGGATCACTTTCTAGTGCTTTCCAAATTCCCAGAATTAGAGATGATTGATTTTCTGGTTCAACCAAAATACCAATATTATTTTTATCAATCAACCTATACAAACCAGACCTTTCATTTGCCGTAACGACCGCCACTCCTCCTACCGCCAGAATAGAGGTTAATTTTGACGGCATAACCAAATCAGAAGCACCCATTTTCTGTATCACCAAATGTACATCGGCACAGTTAAGGAATTGATTTAATTTTTCAGTGGGCTGCAGCGGTAGAAACATAATGTTGGTCAATTGCAAACTCGTAGCCAGGTCAATTAGCTTTTGTTTATACGGACCAGAGCCACAAATGACGAATTTTAATTCGCGCCGACACTCAAACGTTTTAGCAAGGTCAAGGATGGATTCAAGTCCTTGTTTTTCGCCGATAGCGCCCGAATACAGAATAATACGGTCGTTATCCTTAAAGCCGAAATCGCGTTTTAGCCTTTCTTGATTCGGAATAGGATACAGCATTTCTATGTCAACCGAATTAAGAAATAGATTAACATCTCGCCTTGTTTTTTCCCGTAGCTTCTGGACCATTTCTTCACTTATCGTCGTAATGAAATCACAACGCCGAAGTATAAATCTTTCTATTTTGAACAATATATCAATGATAGACTTCGATTTAATCATGTTTAAATCTCTGGCTGCCTCAATTTGCATGTCCTGTATGTGATATAGCAGTTTAGCCTTCTTTATTTTTTTGTAGAATAGTCCAGGCAGACCCACAAGAAACGACGGTGCAACCGTCACGACCAAATCCATTCGTTTCTCAAACAGGAGTTGCAAAAGTTTTAGACTAGCCGTGAATAAAAAGGAGAAATCCAACAACATTCTTTTGATCCCTGAAGGTTTGTGCGGGATATACATCGGGCAGCGGTGAACCGTTATACGGCCACCCGAGTCAAACGTTTGTTGTTCCGTATTAAACCAATTTTTTTTATGAGCATAAGCCTCTGTTACTTTCCACTGCGGATAATAAGGATAAGCAGTAATTACGGTACAATCATACCCTCTTCTGGCAAGCCAGTAAACCATTTCCCCGCTGTACTTACCAATTCCGGTATACTCTGGGTAATAATTATATCCTATTAATAGTATCCTTTTCTTCATCGCGCTTTCATTAGGACCAGAGAAGTACGGAACATATCAAACTTCATAGGAGCAAAATTATGCCCGAAGGCAACCATTCTGCCTACTCATTTTACATGATTGATGCAGCAATTTCTCAACCCTATAAAATGCTCGTCATTTAACCTTCAAAATTATTTCTTTCGATATAGCCTGCCCCTTATCGTTGAACGATGAGGCTTTCAGAAAGACCGGTTTTCTGCGGTCAACCACTGACGTATCGGCCACAAAAACAACGGCTGCCTTTCCTGACTCGTCTGTGAAATTATTCGCTACATTCTTTAATAAGGAATAATTCTTTTTCACGCCATCGATATCCTGATAAACTTCATAATCGATACGGGTACCTATGCTTACCGTACCTGTGTTTCTGACCAAGTAGATAGCAACCGGCGTCTGTGAATTTGGCAAAACAAACGAGCTATCGGGTTCCACAAAAATATTATCCGGATAAGCCCTTAAGGGTGTAAAGGTAAATAGCTTAAAGGCATTCGGGTTGTTCGGCAAATAAGCCCTGATAAAATAAGGATCGACCCGGTTACCAACCCGCAGATAAAGCTCACCCTGGCCTGATTGATCCAGTTGAACCTGAAGCGGAGCCTCCGCCGTTGGAAAAGCAGTCCCATCGCTTAAAATGCCCAGATTGTTGGAAACCACTAACTGACGAATAACTGGATTATTCGATTTTAAATTGATCTTCAGAATTGTTTGTCCATTCGCACGCACCGTGTCTGATCCCGTTATAGCAATCGTGATCGAATCGGTGAGCGGTATGCTGGTAGCCAACGTCACCTTCACCATATCCTGGTAGGCCCCGCTCCCATTACCCACCAAAGCTGATACATAATAATCCCCGCCCGTGGCCGGTACAATCCAGTCGGTGCTGGCTTCGCCTTTCTCATTTACCCGAACGCTGTAAAGTGTCGCACTATCCGAAGAAGCAAATTGACCACCGGTACTTCTAAACGTGATTGTTTTGTATTCTTCACTGACGGATGGGCTGACTTTAGCCGTAAATCGGTAGGCCGTTCGTCCGTCGGCCAAAGCGTTTGCCGGAACGGTAGAGCTTAGCATTATAATCGGTTGCGGAACCTCATTTAGGGTTTTACAAGAAATGACTAAAACAACTTGAATAAAAAAGACCAAACCAACTAAAATAGGTCTCATAATTGATATTTTATGTTAAATAATAACTAGCCCACATCTTACAATCAATTCCGGTTTTTTCGTTTTCCGGCATTACTTATTATTCTGGCAGCGTTAAGATCACACGTTAAACTCAACCCGAATAAAGGTTTTAGCGTCGATCGACTTACGGTTGGGTTGATGTCATTCATTCTGACAAACATAGCACTCGCACCCAATTTCGTTACGCTGTTAAACCGCACCCCTACACCTACTACGAAATTACCTAAAAACCGGCCCAGCGAATTTTTGAATCGATAGGTATCGAAACCTCCCAACACTTGGGCAAAACCCAAATGCATGTTGAACGATTTGTAAAAGCGGTAAGGAGATTTAAAATTCTGCAGAGGGACCCGTTTATTGACAGGGCTAAAATAAATATTGATGCCTTCCTGAATTGCAAAGTAAGTATTGTTGCCAATGGGTCCATCCGAATTTTTATAGGGATTGTACGCCATCAGTAGCCCCAGATCGAGCGAAACATACGGACCCGCTCCGGCAATGGCGTCAAATTCTGCGACACTTGCCAACACAAAACTTTCTTCGGTGTAGGCTCGTACCAGTACATCGGAAATCTCAGATTTCAAAAGAAACAATTGTTGGGTAGTTCCTGCCAACGCCTTTTGTGTTTTTTGCAATTGACTCAAAAACAACATTACTTTTTCAAGAGCATTCACTTCAGCAGTGGTAAAAACCCGGCTGTTATCAGCCTTTGTAAATTCATTGGCTTTCAGCACGCCAACTATTCCGATCAGGTTTTGTAAAATAGCCGGATTGACGGTCAATGTGCTGTCTTCCAGGCTACCGGTTTCTTGTAGTATCTGTTGGCGAAAAGCACTTCTATCCGACAGGATCGATTGTAGATAAAGTAAAGGTTGTTGGAGAGTTGTCTCATCCTGAGTAGCACGGTCTTTTAAAGAGGACAACGCTTGTCTTGAATACGTTGACAAACGAATCGCACCCGCATTCAAATCTGTCAATTTAGGAAGAATTTGGGCATAATAAGTGTCAAACCCATCCAGACTCATTGAATCGATCGCTTCTCCAAGTCGCCGTTTTTGCGTATACTCAGCATTATGTAAATTAAGCAATCTGTAAGAGTAAAGGTTCAAGTTGGTTTTGTACTTTTTAATATCGAATGGTTCACTCAAACCGTCCACCAGGTTATTTTCCTGATTAACTTTAGACGAAAGCTCAATCAACTCATCATATACACTGTTTAAATCATCCAAATTGAGAACTTTTTCTTTCGCTAGAGCAGCCGTTACTTCCCGATTTATTTCCTGTTTTAAGAATTTAATATCTTGAGTAGAAATACGATTATTGGTTAAGGTAATAAATCTGAATTTATACGGACTGTTTGGACGTAAAGGACCCACTTCTGAAAAGGCAAATTCTGTTTCACCTTTCTTTACCAAATATTCACGAACCGACTCCAAAATCGGATCATTTTTATATTTCTCTGTATAATTCACCTTTTTGGCGAAGTATCTATCGGCGCGTGCTTTATCCAGAGGGCCATATTTCAGAATAACTTTTCTTGTCGAGTAAGTAAGTTCGCCCTTGATTGTAAAAGTTTCATCGAAAGGTAGCGAAGTACTGAATGCTCCGCTTCGCACATCGATTTCAACAACCGGCTTTAGCAATGATTGGGAAAAAACATTCGTAAATAAACATACGATAACCAGTGTAAAAAACAATTTCATAAGTTGCTTCTGAAAGACCGAAGAAAAATGAAAATTTTGAATTTCGAAAAAATATAATACAATAAAAAATAGAACCTATTCTATTTATAGCGAAATAGAAAATAGTAACAAGTCTGAAATAGCTACCAACCTAATGGATTTCTAAATTTAGAGAATTTTGGTGTAAGTTGTAGCTCGTTCACTAAGAATAATACAAATTTTATTTAAATTATGTGTTCGGAATTGTCTGTTAATAAGAAATGTATCAAAACCGATTTATTTGTTTATGCAAATTATCATATACGGATTAAAATTTTAACTATACTTATCAGAGCAGCTCTGATCGATTACTTCAACAGGATACTTTTACCGGCTTCGGTCAGGTGATCATTTTTACAGAATTTTCCTGATCACGTCGGCTAACTCCTGACCATACATAGTCCAGGGGCGTTTGCGTGCTGTTTCCATAGCGTTTCTTCCAATTTCAGCAATAACTTCGGGGTGATCCCGCAATTCTTCAATAACTGCCTGCAGGGCGTTGGTGGACCCTGCTTCGATCAGCCAGCCGTCATGACCATGCGTGATCAAATCCGGTCCGGCCGTACGATCCGTTGTAATCACAGGCGTACCCTGGGACATCGCTTCCGTGATAACCAGTCCGAAGCCTTCGAAAAGAGACGGAAAAACCAACACATCGTGTTCGCGCATTAGCTCCAGAACCCGGTTATGGGGTAAAGACGGAATCCAGTGATGTTTAGCCAGGGCGGCATCCAGGGCCGAGCATTCGCCGGTTGGTTTCCCCCCTACGACCGTCAGAGAAACATACCGGCCCAGCTTCTCGACGACTGAAAAAAGGTCGGCAATTCCTTTTCGCTGGGATAAACCGCCTACAAAAAGCAATTTTAAGGGTTTATGCCCCGAAATGGGTGAATAAATCCGGAGGTCATTTACGGCTGGAAAACCGTAAGGAACCACGTGAATCGGAGGAAGCGTACCGGGAAAATCGGCCAGGGTCCGGGCCGTAAACTGGCTGGCCACAAAAATATGATCGGCCAACCGAATCTCTTCATCCTTCCGGGCCAGCTTTTTTTCCGAATCACGAAAGCCGGTCAATGTGGCAGCCCACTCCGGCCATCGTTCCCGCTCAACCTCCAGCAATCGCCGGGCTGCCCGCCAGTAGCCAATCGGCAGATCATACAGGCACTGCAACCCCAGATCCTTGGCTTCTCGGAATGTAAAAGCCGCTCCATCCTCATAAGCGTAAACAGCGCTAACACCTTTTTGAGATGCAGTTTTCAGACCAGCCGCCACTCGCCTATCAAGGTTGTGAAATACCGCATCGACCGACAAAAGCCCCGTTTCGTGTCTCGTTAAGCTGACGATACCCACCTTTTGGGCAATCAGTCGCCCCGCTTCAAGCCAGGGCCAAGTTCGGGTGAGTGGTTTCAGCGCAGAATCAAATCGCCTACGTCTAAACTCGGCGAAAGGACCTAAGGTACTTATACGATCAATGATATCCCCCGGAAAACTAGCAATAGCAGTAGTAAAACCAGCCAGTAAGCCAGCGTTTACCAGACCTCCCCCTGCCGCTCGTACGTTCGCATTGCCAAGTGGATGATTAACTACTACTTTCATCAGAAATTGCTTGTTTAAAAGTTTCCAGATACCGGTGGGCTACCACATCGGGTCGATGTGTCGAAAGATGATAGGGTGCCGCATCGAGCAGTTGCTGTTCCAGAGAAGGATTACCCAATATTTTTTGAATGTTAGCAACTAAATCCTCAACATTTGCCCGTCGAAAAGTCAATCCCGCTTTACCAACAGCGTCCGGCAAACCACCACCGTCTGAGACTATAGGAATACAGCCACAAGCCATTCCCTCTAAAGCAACCATACCGAAGGGCTCTTCCCAACGAGAAGGCACCAACATAAACCGGTGCTGATTCAGACAGTGTACCAGTTCTTTATCCCGCAGTGATCCTGTGAACAAGACATGATTACTCAGACCTAATCGGGCAGTTTCTGTTTCCAGGAACTCCCGTTCAGGTCCATCCCCGACAATAGTCAGAGAAGGAATAGGTGAAAGTCCGGGTAGTTGGTCCCTCATTACCAAAAGATAATGAAAAGCCTGAATAGCAATATCAGCACCTTTGTCGGATACTAAACGGCCTAGAAAAACAAAATCTCGAGAGCGGATTATTTCCGGATACTTCTGAAAGATAGTTTCCTGATAGGGATTTTCGATCACCAGCGAAGCAGGCCAACATCGCTCTCGTACCGAATTACTAACAGCTATCACCCGACGTGCTTTTTGTAGCCAAAGGAATTTCAGACGATCTTGCCAACCCATACTACCATCTGGACGGGACAACCAGGTGTGTAAGGCAATCACAGAAGGGCGACGAAAAAACAAGTTAGGCCAGGCCAGCCGGAGACTTACATTATTTTCGAAAACAAGATTGGCACGGGCATGCTCACGAAACAAAGTGCGTCGATCCGGTTTTCTGATAACGGCGAATGGAAACTTTTTTTCTTTTGAATCCATTGACCACGTCAATAGACGCACTTCATGGCCCGCTTTAGCAAAAGCATTCGCCAAGATCTCGGAGTTTGCCTCTATGCCGCCGATATCTGGATAAAATTTATGACTGATAAACAGGATTTTCAAAGTCATTGGAAGTTGCTATAAACATTGGATAACATACCAGTCTATTATTACACATTACTTATACCTATAATCTAAACTACAATTCTTAAGCGTAGATTATTATTACAAAATAATTCTCCAAAACTATATATTTCACAAGCGGGCTAGCAGAAATTTTAAACAGACCTCCACATCAACATTGTAATAACTACTTTTTTCAAAGTACAAGGAACAAATATATTCATATTAAATCTTTAAATCTAAAGCATAAACATTCGCTATTGATTGAAGTTGTAGAGAGTTATACACTAAAGATACATTTGATTTAGCCTCCCAATAGGCACATAGTTTTGGAGAGAGAAGTATAGCAGACTTCAATTCCTCTGAAAAAAAACCTATTTCAGATGGACCCACGGTAGAGCTAAAACATGGAGCTGCTACCGGTATACCATGTGATAAAAAGGCAGCAACACTACCGCTCTTTCCCAATAAGTGCCTTGGAACGGAAGTTATTCCAAGTGAACACTTTTGCAATTCTAATGATATGAATTCAGGCTCTAGAAAGCCTGTTTGAGAAATTTTACCGGTGAAGTTTTTCAGACTAGATACTGCCAAAGTAAATTTATTCATACGGTTTGGGTCACCACCAATCATAAGCAATTCTAGCCGAATTCCTTCTTTACTAATTTCATCCGACATTTGACTTATAAATTTTAGCACCTCCGCTCTATCATCTATCTGACTAAATATTCCTATACAAAACGAGACTGGATCTTTCTTTACGGTGATTGAATTTTTAAAAATAATGTTCGAGAATAAAGGCAATGGTTTAACACTACAACCAATTTGTTGCAAATCAGAAAAGTAAGACGGTAAATGGGTATGAACAACAGAAGGTTTAATTGTATTAATTAGTTGTTTGATCAAAGCTTTCTGCAAAGGTGTATAAAATCGCCGCTTCCAATTTACACCTGGTTCAACTCTAACCCATAATTCATGAAACATAATATGCCATCTTCGCCCTTTCCCTATTTTAGATAGTTGCTTGCCCAAGCCAACGGGAAGTCCCTTTGGATGAAACGAAAAAGGAACAAACTGTAAACTGATCCAATCCGGATCAAATGTATTTATGCAATCTTTTACGTGTTTTAGACGGTTAAGTTCTGATTCATCCGCCGGAATCCGTAAAACAGTAATTGCCACGTCTTCTGCATACTGCTTTCCAAAAAAAGGTGTTTTAACAAACGGATCGTTCATAGAGATTAGCACAACATTGAGACCCATCCGAACCAACTCACCAGCCAATAACCTTGCATAATCTCCTACGCCATTACGCCCAGGCTCGAGAGAGCCACAAAGAAGTACAATCTTCATACGTTCAACCGCTGACCAATTTTTCGCGCTGGCACTCCCGCCCATACCTCATTCGGTAAAATCGATTTGGTAACAACTGCACCAGCTCCCACAATAGCGCCGTTTCCTATTTCAACACCCATAAGAACAATTACATTACAACCTAACCAGACATCGTCTCCTATTAATATCACTTTTTTTGGAGCAGGTTGCTTGCCTATTAACTCCCCGAGCTTTGTGCCATGATTGTGATCAATAAACCTACAGCCTGACGCAATATTTACATCGTTTCCAATTATAATACGCTCGGTACAATTGAATTCACAATAACTTCCAATAAAGACACGCTCACCTATAATAATAGATGGACCAGGTTGCCAAGGCCTATCATACTTTATGTGTATACCATGTTCAAGTTTACAGTATCCTCCTAAAGCAACCTGATGAGGCCAATTAATCTTTATAGGAGAAATACCAACCCCTTTGCCTATCCTCATACCTAATAATCTAAACCATAGTATACGAAAAAAGGCAAAGAAACTTGACAAATAATGATGTCGAATTTTAAATAGAGCTTTCTGCAAATATTTTTTCATAAGCTGCGATAGACGGTATTCTAAATATATATCCAAATAATGATAGACAAAAGCTAAATTTTGACATGATTCGAATTCATAACTATTGATTTACAGATATCAACAATCATCATAGACACTTTTTCCCATGTTAGTTCAGAAACGAAGTCTCTTGCTTTAGTTCCAAAATCAGTTAATTTCGATTTGTGTTCTAATAAATATCTAATTTTATTTTCAAAATCTTGAGCATTTCCAGTCTGGAAGAGTAAACCATTGGTATAAGGAATGATAAAGTCTTTTTGACCGGAATTATCAGAGGCAATGGGAACAAGCCCCATTGCCATCGCTTGTGTTAATGCTAACGATTGGCCCTCAAAATATGAAGGCATTAAAAAAACATGCGCATTCGAATAGAGTTCCGACTCTTTCTCATATGAAAATTTTTTTACAAAATCAATACGGCTCCAAACGTTTTTATCAAAGCCTTTTAATATCTCGTCTTTACTTAAGCCAGTCCCCGCAATTAAAAGACTTATGTCTGAAAACTCATTCAGTAACCGATTAAATACATTGTACATTAAGGGCGTACCTTTTCTTACAATCCAAGTTGCATTATATAAGAAAGTAATACGAGTCCGATCTTTATTGACTATTTTAAATGGATAGTAACCATTCTGATAAACTGAAACTTTGGATGGGTCAATCTTTTTATTATTAATTAAATATTGCGAATCTTCTTGATTAAGTACAAGTACTTTGTCTGCTTTTTTAAATCCAAGGTTATTAGAATAAAACTTCAACTTTCCAGGAAGCAAAGTTGATAGTTTAGAATTAGTTCGATATCCGTATTTACCGGCGACTAGCCACCCTCTTTCTTCAACACCATGACTGAATACAACTAGTTTGTAATCTCCACCTACAAAGAAACCAGCAAGGGGTTCATGAACCAAAAGAATGTCACATTTAATATTTAATTGATTTAAATACTTGCGTGCACTGTAACCCCAAAAAAATCTATGGGTACTAGAATTTACTTCTGACAACCCAATGTGATAAAACTCATGACCATCTTTCAAAAATGAATTACGCCACCAAGAAGCGACTCTACTCATACCTGATTCATAGTTGAGGTCAATTCTTGCTACATGTACTACTACCATTTTTTCAACAATTAAAAGGTAAGAAAGATGTCTTAAAAAAATACTTATAGTGAGTACCGCATCAACAAAAATGACTAAAAAGAACATTTAAAAATAGGCAATACTTTAATATAACCAACTCTCAAAACATTCTAATAACAAAATAAATTCAAGTTAAATGTATGAAGCAATTCATACTGGCTAAATTTTTGAGGGAATTAAAGCTTGAAGATTACTGCAAAAGTGTTGTCAGACACAAACTATCCGATAGTAAAAACAACAAATGTTTGTATAGTTACAAAATAATATACATCATTTAATACTTTAAACTGAGAGTAGATAAACCTAAATTAATTACACATAAAAAAAATGATTACTTTAATTATATGATGTAATTATTACCATTTCTATTTAAGTATTTTATTATACTAATAAACACAATCAAGCCCTTCTGTAAAAACGAGCGATGAACGAGGCAAGTGTAATAGTTAACTTTTTATATTTTATTCGATTATTACCAAAAGTTTTGATTGGCCCCAAAGTATTTTTCCAAAAGTTTTTGTCTGGTGTACTAGGTGCATTACCCATTAAAACACTGCGAATATATTGTTTCTTCCATGGCTTAGGCGCCCCTAAAGCATGAGACATTGTAAAACCGCCTGCAATAAAATCCATTCCTTCTGGCCCGATTTCACTAACTGGAGAGTTACTACACATTGCTGTTATATTAAGAGCATCTTGATCTTGAGCATAAAAGATATATGTTCGATCAAAAGAGTGCTTCCATTGTCCAGGTGTTAGTTTGAAATACTTGATTCCAGCATTTGTAATTTCTATCCAATCCTTTAAAAACTCTTTATTCTCTTTCGATACACCACAAAATCCACCATTTATATACGAGTGCATTTGTCTAGTTATTTGGCGGTTTGCCTTTTTTATTACTTTTTCCCACTCTTTTCGAAAAGGATGTGTAGGAGGCATGTCATTACTTATACTCTCATGAACCAATGCAACGCCATGACCCATCCAAGTCTCAAAAAAATCCCATTTACATTTTATTACTATATCAGGATCAAAATATGCAATAGCGTTTGAGTCATTTGCAAAGCTTTCCCATAAGCCAAGCATAAAATTAGGTTTGTAATTCGTTAAATGGTACTCATTGTTTATTGGCAAAAACAGAATTTGGAAGTCATCTGTTACTTTTAATATCGACGCACCAGGCCACTGTGAAGTTGAACAGTCTATCGCATTACCTGCCCAAGTCGGTAATGGTCCGCGGTAACCTGCATAAATTACACCACGATAGCCATAATTGTAGAGAGAGTTGGCTAACGCTGCAACTCCATGATGAAAATGACCTTCAAATAATGTACAAACGACAGAGCTCATTTTTGAATTTACAAATTAAATTTTAGCAATCTTTACAATGCTATAAATAACATACATAGATACTTGTATACCAGCTACAAATATATTAAATATTAAAATTCCAATGATAGATGAAATATCAAAAATAGTCACACCAATAACTATGGCAAGGATTTCAATAGAAATAGATAGAATAGGATTTAATGTCCAACCCCTACTAGTACACAAGCTAAATGCAATACCAGCCACTAAACTTAAGCATGCTCCAATACTACTAATTACAACTTCATTATTTAAATTTTTATAGTTGTTACCAAGAATCCACAATACGTCTGTTGAAAAAAAGTATATGAATATTACTATTGCCATGCAAATTAAAAATAGTAAACATATTATTTGTAGATATCGAAAAAGAATCAGCCCTTTATCACCATTAAGCCGAGAGAACCTCGGGACAATAAGAGTGTTGAATAATGTTGAAAATAATGTTAGTACCATTGCGAGACGACTTAAACCACCAATCGTTGCAATCATAGACATGTTTCCTACTAAAGAAATCAACCAAACGGAAATTTGACTTGAAAAGCAATAATATATAGAGCCCGGAAGTATGCGTTTCACTACTTTTAAAACCTCTTGCTTAACTTGATTAGATGGCGGTTGCTTAGTATCTACGTATTTTGATAATGATTTACGAAGGTTAACATTAGCCCATATCTGCGGAAGCCCTGATGAAAATAAAGCAACAAAAGCCCATGGAAAAACAAATACTGTACTTATTAAAACAAAAAATCGAATTATATTAACAATAATTTGATTTCGTTGTAATAAAGCAATATCCTGGTGAAGCTTGAAAACTGTTTGAAGAATAGAGTTGGATAAATTGGCGAAGAAAGCAGGTAGAATTGATCCAACTATCAAGAGTGTCATTGGCCAGTTTATATTGTGATGGCGAAGCATAAAAAGCAAAATTGGTATTGATATTATTACGCTTCCAATAGCAAACTGACTCTTTAGATGAATACCAGTTGACAATACGACTCCTAATTTTTTATAATCTATCCATACTTTACCCCCTTGCGACATTATTCCAGATGAAATTCCGCCATCAGCAAGAATGGTCATTGTACCTAGCATAGTATTTGCTAAGGTATAAACTGCATATTCTTCAGTAGGCAAAAACCTAATTATGAAGATTCCACTAATCAGACCAATGCCCTGAACTATTGACTGGGATAGTCCAACGATTGTGAAAAGCTTCCCCCATTTGAATATCGTGTCATATTTAATAGTTAAACCTATATATTGAATCACTGTTTTCATCATTTTGTAATTCAAACTAACATCAAATTTAATGTTAAATATAAGCTCTTTTTAATTTATTGCGATTATTCTTTGCTTTATTATCGATCTTGTCAGACGTCTGAGAATTTGGCAAAGCATTAAAAATCACCTTTGGATTAGTAAGTAAACCTTCTTGATATACTTTATTGATAGAAGTTACATCCTTATAAGTAGTAAAATTATATCTAACTACAATTAATGAATGATCTACAAAATCGTGTAAGACGTAAACATCTTCGGATATGTTAACAGAGGAGGAGCAAATTATTACATAATCAAAACCCTGTTTAAGTTTCGATATTAGAGAGGGAATTTTATGAGACATAAGTAGTTCCGACGGATGATCAACAGCTTCACCCGCAGAAATAACGGATAGATTTGGAATATTATCTGGATACTGTATAAAATCAACAAATGAATGATTATCCGAAGAAATGTAATTGGAGACGCCTGCACTTTGTGATAATCTCAACGCATTTTGAAGAGAAGGTTGTCGCAAATTTAATTCCACCAAGATTACTTTTTTACCTGCTTTTAAAAGACTTAAAGCTAGATGCACGCTAAAAAACGTTTTTCCTTCGCCCGATTTTGAAGAAGTCACCATCAACACTTTAGATTTTTTAAATTCTTCTGAATACAAAATCTTTGCTCGTATTAATTCAAATTTATTTAACACTGCGTTCTGTAAATTATAAGTCATATTCTTTGCCTTTTTAAATTTAAATGCATCAATCTCAACAAGTGATGGTATAGTTGAATAATGAGCAAGATCAGAACTACTTCTAATTTTATCGTTTGTAAATTCCTTTATATAAATGTAAGCAAAAGGAATACTTAATCCCGACAGAACTGCTACTAAATAAACTATCAGTTGTTTAGGGCTTACTGGATTAGGATCGGCCCAAGCGGAATCAACTATTTCCGAATCAGGCACGATAGCAGATTTCGCTATTGTAGATTCCTCTCGTTTTTGTAGTAAGAATAAGTAGATATTTTGACGGATTGATTGTTGTCTATTTATTTCTAACAAGTCACGCTCCATTGTAGGCACTTTATCAACCTTTGATCTGAATCTTTCAGAATTAGCCTTGTAGTTTTCGCTTTGAATAATTAAACCATTTTTTATGTTTTTTAAATTTTCAAGAATATTTTGCCTTAAGTTAGAAATTTGATCATTGATACTTTTTACCAAAGGGCTGTTTGGTTTAACCGTCCGTAAAGTATTTTCTCGTTGCAATTGTAGCTCATTAAGTTTATTGATAAGATCCATAAGCGTCGGATCAGTAATTCCAAGACTGCTGGGTACTAACTTATATTGATTGGGAGCTTCGTTCAAGTAGTTCTCGATTGACTCTAAAATATCAATCTGGATCGCCCACTCTGACATATTTTTTGTATATGCATCTGCCTGAGCAACATAACTTGCTGCTTGACTATTTATATCGGTTAGTTCATTAGTACGTTTGTACTGTTCAACTCTTCGTTCTACTCCAGATAATGATTTTGAAAAATATCTTAACCGTTCATCTAGAAAGCTAATCGTATTGTTAATTACCAGATTTTTAGTTTCAAATGAACGTCTTTCATATATTTCCATTAACTTATTTAATATGCTAGTACCTCTTTCTGGGAACTCATCTATTAGTTGTAATTGAAGTAGACTGGCTTTTTCAGAAAATGGTACAACTTTTAATACTTTTTTATATTTAGAAATTAATTCGTTTATTCCGTTTAAATAAAAGACTATCTCATTATTGATATGGGAAGTCACATTCGGGTTTGCCAAGATAGTGAGTGTACCATAACCTACTTTAACCTCTTGACCAAACTTATGCAAAGTGGTTTTTCCATCGTCATCGGATAATAGAAAATGATTCCCTGATTTTATCAATATGGTAAACCGTTTCCCTAATGACATAGAATCTAGTTTAGTTCCTACAACTTTAATTGGGGAGTATTTACTGTATATTTCCTTGTTATTAATTTCATAACTAATTGACAATGAAAGCTCTTTTAACGTACTTCTTAATAAATCATCTGACTTTAACAGTTCTACTTCGGTTTCCAGACTACTTAATGGATCAAAGTTAGCCGTCCCATTTAATGCAACAAAGTTTGAAACAGTCGGCAAAGGAAGGTTGGTTTTAATTAAAACTGAACTCTTGACCGTGTATTTTGGTGTACTTAAGTACTTAATATAAACAAATGCTACCATAAAGCATATTAATATGCTAAATAAAAATATGCGCCAACGGCTGGCATAAACAGTCATAATTGACTTAATATCTTTTTCTCCTTTTATTTCTGAATTTATAGGAAAAAGTTCTCTATTATCGCTCATCGTGTAAAATTAAGGATAATTATTGTAATTGTTGATACCAGCGTAGCTACCGAAGTTATTATCGAAAACGGATTTGTCCCTTTCCCTTTGATAACATCTTCTGACGGTTGTACATAAATAATATCATTTTGTTGGAGATAAAAATAAGGGGAATTTAATGCCTCTTTATTCGTTAAATCTATTTTAGCTGTGCTTCGTAAACCTTCAAGCTCTCTAATTATCATAATATTTTTTTTGTCTCCCAAATCTGTCACATCGCCTGCATAACCCAACGCTTCTATTATGTTTATCTTAGCTCCTGGTACGACTATTGTCCGTGGAGTACCGACTTTCCCAATTACAGTTATTTTAAAATTTGAGATACTTACATTTACAATTGGATCTTTCACGTAGTTGTCAGATATATATTTTGTTATCTTATCTGTCGCTTCTTGAGTTGTTAATCCAGAAAGTTTTACTTTCCCAATTAGTGGGAATCGAATATATCCGTCTTTATTAACTGAATAACCTGTAACGACCCCTTCAGATGATTGTGCAAGACTACTGTTTAGTAAATTATTAGTCTCCGCATTTGTACTCATTACCTTAATGCTCAATTGATCATTTGCTCTTATTCTGATTTCAATGTCATTTTCTATCGGCCTTGATTGCTCATATTCGTGTTTTATGTTGTTAAAATAAGTGACACTTTGAGAGCTTTTGCAAGAAGCAATTATTAAAACAAAAGAAAATAATAATATCTTCATTCCAATTTTTATCAATTTCATTATTTACCAATTAATTGAAGTAAAATCTAATAAAAAGCAAAAACATTCAATCAACTCTATATTAACATTAAAACACTACCCTTCTGGAATTCAAATCTTTTTTCAATTAAAGTTTCATATATTATATTTAGATATAATCAATTATTCTAACATATTCTCGATCAATATCTTATCATTACACATAATATATAACAATACATAAAGGTTAGTTTCTACCAGTTATTCAAAACTAACTTAGAAACTAAATCAATTACTCATAATAATTCAGCACCAAATGCCCCCCTTCGGCCAGCAACTGATCCCGGCGGAACAAGTCAATGTCAGCGCTCATCATGTCCTTGACCAACCCGGCCAGATCATACTTCGGTTTCCAGTTCAGCTTCGTCATCGCCTTCGTGGGGTCTCCCAGCAACAAGTCGACCTCCGTCGGACGGAAATACCGCTCATCAATGCTCAGCACTTCTTTGCCGATCTCTACTGGGAAATCCGGGTTTGACGCACTGACTACGTAGGCTTTTTCATTCACGCCCTCTCCCCGGAACTCCAGTTCGACACCAATCTCCCCGAAAGCCATCTTCACAAAATCCCGGATCGTCGTCGTTACCCCCGTGGCAATCACAAAGTCCTCCGGTTTTTCCTGTTGTAGAATCAGCCACATGGCCTCCACGTAGTCTTTGGCATGACCCCAGTCGCGCAGCGAGTCGATGTTCCCCAGGAAGACTTTGTCCTGCAGTCCTAGCCCAATCCGCGCCACCGCCCGGGTGATCTTGCGGGTCACAAACGTCTCTCCCCGCAGGGGCGATTCGTGGTTGAACAGAATGCCGTTGCAAGCATACATGTTGTAGGCTTCCCGGTAGTTAACCGTGATCCAGTACCCGTACAGCTTGGCCACCGCATACGGTGAACGAGGGTAGAACGGCGTGGTTTCCGACTGGGCATGGCCCTGAACCCCCCCGTACAACTCCGAGGTCGAAGCCTGGTAAATCCGGGTTTTCTCGGTCAGGCCCAGCAAGCGCACGGCTTCCAGGATGCGCAGCGTGCCGATGCCGTCGACCTGGGCGGTGTACTCGGGTTCATCGAAGCTCACCCGCACGTGGGACATAGCCCCCAGGTTGTAGATTTCATCGGGCTGGACTTCCTGAATGATTCGGATGATGTTGGTCGAGTCAGACAAATCCCCGAAATGCAGCTTGAAGCGCACATTTCTCTCGTGGGGATCTTCGTAGAGGTGGTCGATGCGTTGGGTATTGAACAGCGAGCTCCGGCGTTTGATGCCGTGGACTTCGTAGCCTTTTGAGAGGAGTAGTTCGGTCAGGTAAGCGCCATCCTGACCCGTGATCCCGGTAATTAATGCTTTTTTCATAAAGTGCTTTTCGATACGGATTTCAATACTTCGTTAGACATAGATTTCCTGGTTGGCCAGAAAGTCCTGATAAGTCATAGCCAACCCCTCTTTCAGAGAAGTCTGATGTATCCAACCCAATTGATGTAAGCGCGAAACGTCCATCAGTTTGCGGGGGGTGCCATCGGGTTTGTCGGTGTTCCAGCGCAGTTCGCCTTCGAAACCGACGGTTTCTTTGACCAGTTCGGCCAACTCCCGGATCGTGACATCCTCACCGGTCCCGATGTTGACAAAGGCTTCGTCATTATAGCTTTCCATGAGAAACACACAGGCATCGGCCAGATCATCGGCGTGTAGAAACTCCCGACGCGGTGAACCCGTGCCCCATACTTCCACGAAAGGCTGATGCTCTATTTTGGCCTCATGAAATTTCCGAATCAACGCCGGTAAGACATGGGAGCCCTGCAAGTCGTAATTGTCATTCGGGCCGTACAAATTGGTCGGCATGGCCGAGATAAAATTGCAGCCGTACTGACTCCGATAGGCTTCGCAGAGTTTAATACCGGCAATCTTGGCAATCGCGTACGGTTCATTGGTCGCTTCCAGATAACCGCTCAGCAGGTACTCTTCTTTCAATGGCTGAGGGGCCATTTTGGGATAAATGCAGGAAGAACCCAGAAAGAGCAATTTGTCAACCTGATTCTGGTACGCACTGTGAATAATGTTGGCCTCAATCAGCAGGTTGTCGTAGAGAAACTCGGCCCGGTAGACGTTATTGGCCCAAATACCGCCCACTTTAGCGGCTGCCAGAAAAACGTAGTCCGGTTTTTCCTCCGCGAAGAAGTCGGCCACGGCGCTTTGGTTACGCAAATCCAGTTCCGAAGAAGTCCGGGTTACAATGTGATGGTAACCTTTGCTTTGCAGGCTGCGAACCAGCGCGGAGCCTACCATCCCCCGATGGCCTGCTACATATATTTTTGAATCTTGATTCACCTTTTTGACGAGGAAGTTTGGAATGAGTTTACAGGGTAATTTCCGACAGAAGCGGCTCAGGCAACTTGCTCGACATCAACGCCAACCGTCTCCCGACCAATACTGTAGTAGGTATAGCCCATTTCCTTCATCTGCTCCAGTTCATACAGGTTCCGACCGTCGAAGATCACCCGGTTCTTTAGCAACAGGTTCATCTTCCCGAATTCTGGCGTGCGGAACATCGGCCACTCGGTCATGATCACCAGCGCATCGGCATCGTCCAGAGCCGCATACGAGGTGTGTGCATACGTGATCTGGTTGCCCAGCACCATCTTCACATTCTCCATTGCTTCCGGATCATACGCCGTCACCTTCGCACCGGCCGCCAACAGCGCCCGGATGTTTTCCAGTGCCGGAGCCTCCCGAATGTCGTCCGTGTAGGGTTTGAAGGCCAGCCCCCACACCGCAATCGTCTTGCCCTTCAGATCACCGTTGAAGTGTTTTTCAATGACCGGAATCAGCTTCGTCTTCTGGCGGGCGTTCACATCCATCACCGACTTAAGGATCTTGAAGTCATATTCGTAGTCGGCTGAGGTTTTCGCCAGCGCCTGCACATCCTTCGGAAAGCAGCTTCCCCCGTAACCGATGCCCGCAAACAAAAACCGTTTGCCAATCCGGCTATCGGTGCCGATGCCCTTGCGGATGTCATCGACGTTGGCCCCTACTTTCTCGCACAGGTTGGCAATCTCGTTCATGAACGAGATCTTCACCGCCAGAAACGCATTGGCCGCATACTTGGTCATCTCCGCCGAACGTTCGTCCATGAAGATCACCGGATTACCCTGCCGCACCAGCGGGGCATACAATTTGCTCATGACGGCTTTGGCCCGCTCGGAGTTGGTGCCAATCACCACCCGGTCGGGTTTCATGAAGTCTTCGATAGCCACGCCTTCGCGCAAAAACTCGGGGTTGGAGACCACGTCGAAGTCCACCTGAGCCGCCAGCGAGATGTACTCACGGACTTTCTCGGCGGTGCCGACGGGCACGGTGCTCTTGTCGACGATGACGGCGTAGTCTTTCATCAACTGGCCCAGATCACCGGCCACCTGGAGGATGTACTTCAGGTCGGCCGAGCCGTCTTCGCCGGGGGGCGTGGGCAGGGCCAGAAAGATAACCTCAGCGCCTTCGATGCCTTCGGCCAGGCTGGTGGTAAAGCGTAGGCGCCCTTCGGCGGTGTTGCGGTTGAACAACACATCCAGACCCGGTTCATAGATGGGGATGATGCCGTTGGTGAGTTTCTGAACCTTGCGTTCATCGACATCGACGCAAGTTACCTGGTTGCCGGTTTCGGCGAAGCACGTTCCGGTCACCAGACCGACATAACCGGTCCCTACTACTGCAATTTTCATATGCTATAGTTTTAGTAATAATACAACCATAATTCAATCAAGAAACTTAATTATTAATCAAAAAATTGGATTAATTTTTACTATAGTGAAGTAAATTTTTCCATTTAACTACCTTGAGTTTTTCCTTTAATCATGGATGCAAATGTTAACCAGCAAATCCATACATCGAGTTGAAATGATTTATTTCTATTGTAAAACCGGTCGTATTTAACGCGGTGTCTCATTTTGATCAACTGGTCAGTTTCTCCCCTGCATCCATTCACCTGAGCCAAACCGGTTATCCCAGGCCGAACCCGATAACGTTTGCGGTATTCTGGCATGGTATTCCAGTATTGGGCGCTGTGTTGCAACGCATGCGGGCGCGGCCCTACAATACTCATATCACCTACAAGCACATTCAAAAACTGCGGCATCTCGTCCAGGTTTGTTTTACGGAGAAAAGCGCCGATTGCAGTAATCCGTTTGTCATTTTTTGTAGCTTGTTTGAAATCTGCTTTGGGATCATGAGTCATTGTACGGAATTTCAGGCAATTGAACGTAAACCCTTTATAGCCAGTTCTTTTTTGAATGTAAAGTATCGGACCAGGCGAACTTAACTTAATCAGAAGCCCTACCAGGGGAATCATCCAAGATAAAACCAGCACAATAACTATGAGCGCAACGCATATATCAAAACACCGTTTGCCAAGATTTTTATAAGCAAGATCATTTCTTCGGGTCTGTGGCTCGGCATACACGTAGAGATTTTGAAAATCTGAGTTAAGACTAAGCATAACAAACAAGTTTATATTAACAATAACTCTTACTCATTTAAATAAATCTAATGAATAGTTTATAATAGCCAGACTCTCCATTATCCGCATTAAGCGGGGCTCAGGGTGTAATCACCGTCATAATAGTTTGAATACCGGATGTCACCTTCGCCAACTGCATTAAGAACAATATTTAGATTCGGGAAACGGTTTCCATTGTGTAAATTGTTTACCATCTTCATGCAATGTTTTGGTGTATAATTATGCCGGACAACAAAAAGAGTAATGTCAACGAATGGAGCAATTAACTGTGAATCTGTAACTAATCCAATCGGTGGAGAATCGATAACAATATGATCAAATTCTTTATTTAGCTCATGAAGTAGCTTTGGCAATCGTTCAGAACCCAACAGCTCAGCAGGATTTAGCGGGAGGAGACCGGCTGTGGCAATAAAATAGTTATTGTAACCTGCTATCGGCTGGATGATCTCATCTACAGTTGATTCACCTATCAGGTAATGACTAACTCCGTTTCGTTTCTCCAAATGCAGGCCCTTGTGTAATCTGGGCCTACGCATATCCATTTCGAGGACAATCGTCTTTCGTCCAAGAAGTGCTAGGCTGGCACCTAGGTTTATTGATATTAAGGATTTACCTTCCCCGCTTAAGCAAGAAGTAAATAATATCACTTTATTTCGATGAGGCTCATTCCCGGCAAATTGTAAATTGGTCCGCAACGCACGAATTTGCTCTCCCATTACCGATTGTATCCTGGGTCTAAACACCAAATTATCAACAGTAATTTGCTGGCTTAGAGATATTTCACCCAATATGGGCACATGTGTCAGTTCTTCGACCTCCGTGCGTTGAGTGATACGGTTATTGAACGCATTTTTAACCCCAATAAATAAGATGGGTAACACTAAGCCAGAGCAACCTAACAGAATAAAAACCATCACATTAACAGTTGCCGATGATACGACTTCTGTACGCGGCATATCAATAATCCGACTTTCAGAAGTAGTTGATAGCACAGACATCACGGCTTCTTCCCGCTTTTGCAACAGATATGAATACAGTGTATTTCTAATTGCAGGCTGGTTTAAAACACTTACTAAGGCTGTTTCCTTAGTAGGCTTAACTTTAATGCCCTCCCTAGTCCGCCGGTTTTGCCCAATAATTTCGTTACGACTTTGTGTTAACTGTTTGCGAATACGTTGCAGAGACTTATAAATCCGGTATTTTATGTATTTTAATTGCTGGTATAAGGCGCTATCCTGTATCGTTCCATGATTTCCTTTATTCTGTTTGGTCTCAAGGTGCAATGCCTCTTCTAGCTGATTTATTAGAACCGGATCACTCAGTGTCAGCGCCACCTGATCAAGGCGTGCTTTGCCACCTTTATTCTGAGCATATCGTTCAATCAATTTCAATCCATTCAGCTTTTTCTCTATCTCGTCTAATAGTTGAGCATTTACTTCTTGTTCACTGAGCAATACATCCTCCGGCTTATCAAAACTGTTATTTAGGGGTATTTCGTCGTTATGTTTTCTTGCGGCAATCAGTTCAAGCCTGTCTTCAATTAAACTGAGCAAGTTACTGACCTCCTGCTTTCTATACGTAATATCTTCTTTTATATATTCATTAATTAACTGTTTTAGAATGGCCTCTCCCTTGTCTGGAACGGCCTCGATCAAACTAATCGTTAGTAAACCCGATTGTTTCAAAACGGGCACAACTTCCAGTCTGGCTAAGTAAGCATTAACAATTCTTGGGCGCGATGAGAAACTAACCGTAATTGGCTGAACAGTATCCGAAAGAACTCTTTGTGGAATGATGCGCAACCGTCCATATTCTGTATTTACAAATTGGTTAGTTGGATATATTCTATTATTTATAAGTACTTTGTTACTAGCTGAGAATGAAACTATTAAATCATTTGTATAAAGGGTTGATTCTCCTTTCTCAACTTCAAGGCGGATGGGTGAGTTTGCATAAATTTCCCGTTGTATTCCGTCTACTGATCTATAATAGTGTATATCCAAACCAAGCCTTTTAACCACTCGGTCCATTAAGGTATAGGATGTCAGTATTCCAATCTCATCCTCGATGGACTTGATATTAGTTGTATTGATTTGGCTACCTCCAAAAATGGAACTGATATTCGTTGCCTCATTTTTTTGAACTTTATTTTTTAATAATAAGGTAGCACGGACTTTATATACTAAAGGTTGATAATGCAGATATACGCCAAAAATTGCAAACATAATTAACACAGACAAGACAAACCAAGGCCAGTTGCGCAAAGCTAGCATTACTGTAGGCCGAAGGCTTGACTTCCCCTCCACCCGATAAGTTGGATAATGAGAGTATAGGTTATCTCCCATAATTTCTGGTTAGCAATAATAGTATGAACAGAGTTAACTTTATGCATCACTAAAAAATATCTTCAAAAATCGAGTAAATAGAAGTCATTCATTTGCTAATCAATCACTGGTTCATCAATTAACATGAAAGCTCAATTCTTGACTTGTACCAGCAATGACTTTTCGTACGCGCTCAACAATCCTTAAATAATCCGTTGACGACTGAAGCACGCAATCATCTCTTAAGACTTCTACTCGGGCCGGACTTAAAGTTTAATAAGTTGTCTACGTCATATTGGGCTGTATTAGCAGTTACTTTTAGTAAAGCAAGCCCGAAAACAAGAGAGATCATACTTAAGTTTACCGAAGCCTGACTGTATGGAAACGGCTTTTTACTGGCTGAGGGATGATCTTCAAAGTGAATTGTATTCTCTGAATGAGCGAAGAAATTCTTCTCAGACTTGGTTATGTCTTCTGCTAGACCAATTGAATTAGCTTTTTGACCAGTTAGATGTACATCGATTGTGGTCTCAAGGTCCCAAACAGACATAATGGTTGAATTTTCAGACAAATACCCTGAAAAAGGGGTGTATGGCACATCTTCTGATCTTTGGTAGACAGTGACTGCTACCAGATAAAAGCCGTAAAGAAAAAAACTACCAATAGACTGTGTGATTTTCATAACGACATCATTTACGGTTAAATAAGTATTACCTGCGCCAATTGTACATAAACACGGTTTTGAATAATTTTCTTTAGTATTTTTTCTAGCTAAGATCTTAATACACTGTTTGAGCGCGCACGATTTTATGATTATCGAATAATTAACCCATTAAACAAAAATTAAGTATTTATTAATACTGAAACCGAATTTAATACTTTACTAAGTACTATGAGTTTTACTTTAATAAAAAATATAACTGGAATAAGATTGTAAGTAATTTATGCTAGAATAACTCATTTTGTCTCTAACAAACTTATCAAATAAAAAATTAAATTCAACAAATTAGAAAAATAAAAAATAGCTTAACTTATTTAATAGCACAACGTTAGTGATTAAATATTACTTCGATTTACAAAAAACAATAACAATTATCAGTCAATAAAACTGTAAATAACGAGATATAATACCCCATTATCTACCTATATTAGACATTTCAATAATTACCGGACTTATTTATCAGACATACACTATACTACATTCAAATAGGATTTTGAATAAATTTAGTTAAAATTCTGTTGACAATTAATTATCTCTACTTTTAACATATTGATTTTTAAGCTGTTGACTATTAGGAAAAAAAACTCTTCATCTGCATATTTGGGCTATGCGACGTTTTGAAATTACAGACAATCAATGGAGGAATCTGTCCCACATCCTACCTGGCAAATCTGGGGACGTAGGACGCACGGCAGCCGATAACAGACTGTTTATCAATGCTATATTATGGATTGCTTATAGCCGTGCTCCTTGGCGGGATCTTCCAGAACGGTTTGGCCCCTGGAACTCGAATTACCGTCGATTCCAGCGATGGATCAAGGCTGGCGTCTGGAAAAAGGTCTGTTTAATAATTGAAGACCCTCAATTAAAAGAGCTCTTGGCATCTTACGATAAATCCATTGATGAAATAAAATAAAATTGTCTAATTTATCGCATAAATAATACAATAACTATACGTATACTTTCTTAAAACCTTAATTAACTCAAATCGTAAATAATTGAATATCAATGACTTAATATGAATTAAATTCACAATCTATCCTTGAACTTTGAAAGAAAAAAGCGTTTTGATTTACTCTTGATTTCAATACAGAAAAAACAACTTAATCAGTAATTATAAATTCAACTATATTCTGTATGATTATATTTATATACTGATTTTTACTTCATCCACTCTGCAGAACAATCAAATTTCTAAATTTCAAATGAACAAATACTTTAAACGTACGACTTGATTCCAATTAGCAATAAAATCGACTACCATTTACTCAAAAACATCACATTGCCATATTTTATCTTTAAAGAATACCAAAACCATTTTGAGAGAAGCTAATACTTTAAGGTCGAGGACAACCAGCATCAATAAATTAGCTGAAACAGGTAAAAAAAATTAGGCAGAAGTCTTTCGGGAATTCTTAAGTATAATTTTTGTACTCGTTACCCAAGGAAAAAACAACAGCGAATTAGTAGTTGGGATTGTGAGTATGACAAAACGTAAAAAAAAGAATACAAGTGAGTGAAGTAGTGCAGGAGATTGGTAAGAAAATTTTGGATAGTATAGCTCAAAGCAAGAGCTGTCTATATAGCATTTATACTCAAAAGCTTATTGAAATACACGAACGTAATCCACTTCCATTCGTTGAGGCCAAATAGTATCATCAATCCCTTTCTGTCCTCCCCAATTTCCTCCAACAGCGATATTTAATATAATGAAAAAAGGCTTGTCAAACGGCCATTGTGCTTCACTAACTCCTAAATCCGTCTTTTTGGCTGTATAATACTTTGAATCATCAACATAAAAATCTATCTGATCTGACGTCCACTCAATGGCGTAAACATGAAAGTTAGTTGTTGCATCACTAACATGAAAATATTTTGTTTTCTGATTACTTTTTAGATGGTTGTAGTTTAAAGTATGCAAAGAACCATGAACCTTGCCCTCATCAAACCCAACGTGTTCCATAATATCTATTTCCCCGCATTTAGGCCAACTCGAGTAGCTAGTATAATCATTTCCTAACATCCATATACATGCCCAGGTCCCACGGCCTCTTGGTAATTTAGCTGAAACTTCAATTCGACCATTTGTCCAGCTTGCTTTGCCTTGAGTTGATAGACGGGCTGAAGTATAATATAATGCGCCTTGATATTCTTCTCTACGTGCCTCTATGATCAGTTTGTCGTTCTCTATCCGTGCATTCTCGGGACGTAAAGCTGAGTAGTATTGCAACTCATTATTTCCCCAACCATCGGCTCCAACATCGTATTTCCACTTTGCAGAATTCGGTAGTCCCGGTTTTTCAAACTCATCCGCCCATACCAACTTACGTGTTCCTGACATCAAAGGACCGCTTGGTACTGAACTCACATCCGGACTACTGCATGCAACTATCCCTATAATAACACTTAAAATTGGAATCGAATTTTTCATTATTCGGATAAATCATATTCGTTATAAACTCTACTATAGCAATTTCAATAGATAAAACACATTCGATTCACACAAATGTATCGTGGAAAAACACCATTTACTTTACCTTACCTTTCACTATAAATTCTGAGCTATTGATTCTCTAAAGAAACTTATTCAATGGTCTTGCTTACAGATACCGAACAACTCTTAACTCTTAAGCTTTCCAGGGGCCTCCCCCCTAAACACGCTGTAAATTGTATTCTGCAAAGGGGATATCACAAATTTAACTTTAATCGCATCATTTCCAAATAAAAGTTATTGTAGCTATGAATAAGTAAAATCAATGCATTTATAGTGATATTGAAGGCATAACCTAAGTAATTATTATGCTCAAATCTGTTTTTGTTCATTATTCAACGTTTGCAATCTCAAAAGAAAACCATGATTCAATCTTTAATATATTGAATATTTTTGAGTTAAATATTTGTTGTACACCAAACAATTGTTTTTAAACCTGCATGAGCATTCAGCAATTGTGTTCAAGATTTACTAATTAATCAAACAAATCACATTTGTCAGGACACTGGATGTCTTCAGCAAGTCCTCCTGTATAGTCTTATTGTTAGTTGGCTGTATCAAGTAGCTGTAATTATGCGTTCGTCCACCATTTACTATCATGAAATCGGTAAAAATTCAAGAACAGTGCTCTTTTATAGGGTATTTTTGGAAACTAACCAATGGGTATGTTATGTTGTAACGAAACTTTGAGAAGAGTCAGACTGGTTCATATACATACCCGAATCCTTGCCATACAGTAATTTTTCAAGAGATTATAGTTGATTGTACGTGGGATAACGTTTTTTTTCAGTTCTTTACATTTGAAAATTCCACTTCATTTTAATAATAATTGATTGCTCCTGTACGTGATAATACCCATATCAACAGACTCCTATCCAACTTGTATTACTACACTATAGTGATCCACTGTAAAAGAAGTGGCCTTCTAAATTGATGAATTCAATGATTAGATAAACACATTTAGTTGTCAGGCTCTTCGTGGTTGTTTATTGTTTCTTTTCTAGTATCAGATGACCTAACTGTTGTGGATTGTCAAATTTACTCTTTATTATTGTTATAATGTTTCTGGAAAGTGCGTGTAGTTTAAAGTTATATTCGACATAAATATTTATAGAGTACCTTTGTTGTTGTTGACAAATTAACTAGCAAAAAATAACCTATTTTGATTAATCATGAAGTAGTAAGCATTTTTTATTTACTCATAAAGTATATCCTTTTGTCTAATAACTCAGGTCTGATTAGTTAGACGCAGCCCTAATACGCTCCTAGAAATAATCCTGATCCACTAGAAACCATTATTAAATAGTAGTATCCTGAATTTTAAGAGCTTAGTCAGGCATTCCAACATCAGGGAATCATCACTAAACGAAAGCGGTTTGCTGACTATCGTGATGAATGTGAACGGTCCACGGAGCAGAGAATGCGGCCAGAAAAATAGTTTCGTAAGGTGTACAGTTAGCCGTAATACAATGTTTTACAAGTTGAAGTTTCTCCGTTTACTGCTGTCGTATGTGGGAGACTTACATTTTCTTATCCTATATGAATTCAAAACGTCTACCTTATATTCATCCTTTAAATAATAAAATCGTCTTCCGTTTTATGATAATAAGTTCATGTCCGGAAGATTGGGGCGGCAGCGAAGAACTTTGGTACGGGGCTGTTATGGTATTGGCTGAAGCAGGTCATCAAGTGTACATCTACAAAACGAGGGTTAACTCGAATCATCCCCGAATCATTTCGTTGCGATTGGCCGGTTGTAGCGTTACCGATTTATACGGTTTATCCCCTTTATCAAAAACACTGTCTGAAGAAACCGACTGGACGCTGCAAACGCTGCAGCATGGCTTAAAAACTATCCGTCCACATCTGACTGTAATTGCTCAGGGCAGCAATTTTGACGGAATGCTTTTTGCCGATTTGTGCCGTCGTTCTCACGAACCCTATGTTATCATTGCTCAGAAAGTCGTCGATGCCTTTTACCCGCTGGATCACGAAAGAGAGTTATATCAACGAGCATACCATTCCGCCGTGCGTGCTTTTTTTGTATCACGCCACAACCTTAAACTGACTCAATTTCAGCTTGCTCTTCCGCTACCTCAGGCAAAGGTGGTTCATAATCCCGTCAATGTCCCTTTCGAAGAACAACCCGGTGTTGGCTTTCCGGAATTGACCGGCCCTGTCCGTTTGGCCTGTGTAGCCCGATTGTTCTTCCAGGAGAAAGGCCAGGACATTTTACTTGAAGTACTGGCTCAGGAGAAATGGCAAAACCGGAATTGGAGACTTACTTTCTTCGGGGCAGGCCCAAATCGGAAAGGACTGGAAGAATTGGTTGTTTTTTTGGGGTTAACGGATAAAGTAGACTTCGCCGGCCATGTTGCAAACCCCGCCACAATCTGGCAAACCCACCATGCCTTGGTCTTACCTTCACGCAGCGAAGGCCTTCCGTTAGCATTAGTCGAAGCGATGCTATGCGGGAGACCCGCGATTGCCGCTGATAATGGTGGAATTTCCGAAGTGCTCGTCGACAATGTAACGGGTTTTTTAGCTTCTGCAACCGTTGGTTCCGCAGTTGACGAAGCGCTCGAACGAGCCTGGTCTCGAAAAGAAGAATGGCCAGCCATTGGCAAAGAAGCTTCCCGGCACATCCGGGCCACTGTTCCGGCCGACCCGGTTCGGCATTTTGCTCACGAACTGCTTGATCTGATTCCAAATCTGGACCCCGAACGTACCCTTCAACCCAGTCCGAAAAAGCAACCCCTCGTTTCAATTATCATTCCCACATACAACCGGAGTTATCTGGTCGAACGAGCGATCCGGAGCGTTCAGGCTCAAACTTATACCAACTGGCAATTGATTGTGGTAGACGACGGTTCTACCGACGATACCCAGCAGCGATTGAAAAACTACGACTTTGTTCAGTACTATTATCAGGAAAATAAAGGACAAGGAGCGGCCCGCAATCATGGCTTACGGTATTGCCAGGGTGAATTTATTGTCTCTCTCGACTCCGACGACGAATGGTTTCCAAACTTTCTGACCGATAGCATTTCTATTCTCGAGAAGCATAATCTGGATTTCGTGTTTTCGAACCACGTAACGAACCGGGGAGAAAACGAGATTATGTATTTTCTCCTGCAGCCCGCCCAGAAACAGCGGTATATGACATCGTCTGATGACGACTGGTGGCTGCTTGATCCGGCTCAAAGCCGTCATCTGATGATCGAAACCTGCCCCACGGTATCTTCTGCCACCGTTATACGGCGTAGCGTATTGCCGAAAGCATGGAATGAATCGATGAAAATTGCCGATGACTGGTTTCTGGTGTTGGAGATGGTTCTGAATCATCCATGCCGCATCGCCTTTACGCTCACCCCGCGTTGGATGAAACACGTTCATGATACCAATATATACCACAGTCGAAACAGCGCGGAGGTAGCCCAGAACTTAGGTTTTCACGACGAAACCCAAATTCTTGCCCGTTTCAGCCGTTTATTAAAACCGCTTGAAAAACGCATTATCCGCGAGCGAATAGCCATGTATCATTACGTCTACGCACTTTTAAAATGGAAACAGTCCCGGTCCGTTATCGATGCCATCAATCATTTGAGTCAGGCGTTGGGGCTTGCTCCGACACCGATCGGCCGTTTGTTTATTTCGCGGGGGAAGCTGAAGATAAAAAGACATCTGGCCAGATGATGAAAAAGGTGCACTATTTTAACCAGCGGTCATTTGGGCAGATCGGTCAGTTCCGGCAGGCCAAGCAACCTGCGGACGGCTTTGATCACCAGTCGCTGGAACTCATGGGCGGTTTCCAGACTATGCCGTCCGAACAACAACAGATGCAACCCCAGAATGATGGCATCCGCCGGGTTCCGGATAGCCTGGGTCAACAACAGGGCCAGCGGGAAAAAAATAGTGTAGTATTCGTCGAGCACAATTCGCTGGTTCGGATCAAGCACCGCCGGACGGATGCCCCAGAGCCGGGCGCGCATGGTTTCCAGAGCACTATAAAGCAGCAAAAAAACAACCGGAGCCACCTGACCAAGCAAAATCAGCAAAACCGCAAAGCCAAGGCATTCGATGGGAAACATCACGCCCACCCCAAAGCGGTGGGCCCAACGTTCGCCCTGAAGTGTTACCAGTGTACGGACGCCGGCCTGCCGGTCGGCCGTTGCATCACCAAGCTGGTGTTTCAGAATGTTCCGTATTCCGCACGCCAGCGCCCAACTCCCAATCGCCAGCCACCAGATGGGAGGCAGCGGTTGTCCGGCCCAGTGTTCGACCAGGGCCACCACCAGCAATTGCGGAAACAGGTGGGCTCCGAGCGCATCGGCCAGCACTCCGCCCAGTCCGCGAATTTTAAGCCGGAACGGGGGCAGCGAATACATCGAATAGGCCATCCAGCTACCCAGATAAAACAGGCTGATAACCGGGTTCAGAGACCAGAAGTAAATGCCGAATCCCAGACCAATAGACAGGCAGGTGGTCAGAATAATTGCCACAAACCGGGCCGACTTATTCATAAGCCGGTTTGTTTTTCCCGCGATTCGGTCGTCCTCGCGATCCGTCCAGTCGTTCAGAATACTAACGTAAATGGCGCCGACCGTTAACGAGAGCAGTAAGAGTAGCAAGCGTGGGGCCAGGGGCCAGAGTGCGGTTTCCAGCACCCCCGCCGTAGCATAGAGAGTGGCCAGGAGCGGAGAAAACTTGTAACCCCACCACTCACCGGCCCGGGTTACATGAACGGCTTCCTGACTGGTTCGTAATAGTGGGTTTTCCATAGTTGAGGACAGTATCGATTGAAGAAAGCCAGACGCTGAAAATACGGGATCAAACTTTAGTAACAAAACCTTTAGATCATCATTATGAGTGAGCGAATTTATACCGCCAGTTCAACCCTCCGGAGACCCCGCTTATTTTTACGCGATGTACGAAATGACCTACGTGTCGTCAGTCACATTGGCTGGCAATTGTTCCGGCGTAATTTGCGGGGTCAAATGCGCCGGAGCTTTCTGGGTTATCTTTGGATTCTGCTGCCCCCAATCATGAATGGATTGGTTTGGATCTACCTGGGAAAAGTTCGAATCCTGAACGTGGAAGGCTTACCGGTTCCGTATCCCGTATTCGTCCTGACGGGTTTGTTTCTGTGGCAAGGTTTCGTGGAAGCATTCAACTGTCCGCTGCAACAATTACAGGGAGCTCGCAACACAATTGCCAAAGTACGAATCCCGCACGAAGCATTTGTCGTATCCGGTTTTGCCGGTGTGTTGCTAAACATGGCAATTCGCCTGGTAATTCTGGCGGGTATCCTGATCTGGTTCGGAATCCCTTTCCACACCACGCTGCTCGTCGCTCCGATTGGCCTGGCGTCTCTGTTGTTGCTTGGCTTCGCTCTGGGCTGGTTGGTGGCCCCGATGGGCATGCTCTATTCGGATGTCAGCAATGCCATCGGAATGATGATGGGCCTTTGGTTTCTGGTGACACCCATTGTGTACACTCCGCCTGCTTCGGTCGCCCATCTCATCGCCATGAACCCCGTTACCCCCCTGCTGACGACCACGCGCGACTGGATTTTGCTGGGGCATCTGACACCGGCACCTGGTTTTGGGCTGACTGTTCTGGTATCAATCCTGATTCTGGGTATCGGCTGGGTCGCGTACCGACTCGCCCAACCCCACCTGATTGTCCGGATGTAGAATACACCTTCATTCGATCAACTGAACACGAAGCCGGTTAACCTTTTTAAAAAATGTGATTTAAGGAGTTTCGAATTAGTATTGCTATGGAAAATGCCCCCATTCTTACCGTTGAACACCTTTCAAAAAAATTTTGCACGACGTTCAAACGGTCTTTATACTACGGCCTTCGCGACATTATGGGAGAGGTTTTTCCCGCCAATGCCGGACGTGGCCAACTTCGCAAGTCCGAATTCTGGGGCTTAGACGATGTTTCTTTTGAACTACGCCGGGGCGAATCGCTCGCCATTGTCGGAGCTAATGGTGCCGGGAAAAGCACCCTGCTAAAAGTAATCAACGGCCTCATCAAACCTGATGCCGGCCGGGTCCGGATCAAAGGAAGCGTCGGCGCCCTCATCGAGCTGGGCATTGGCCTTGATCCGGTTCTGTCAGGGCGGGAAAATATTTACATGCGAGCTATGTTGCTGGGACTCAATAAGCAACAGATCAAACCATTAATTGACCCCATCATCGATTTCACCGGCCTGGGCGACGCCATCGAAATGCCCGTGCAGTTCTATAGTTCCGGGATGTCGGCCCGTCTGGCCTATGCCGTTGCGGCCCACCTAAATCCGGATATTCTGCTCGTCGATGAAGTACTGGCCGTTGGAGATATGGAGTTTCAGCGTAAATGCATCAATCACATGCTGAATTATCTTTCCGGGGGAGGCTCCATTATCCTGGTATCCCATGCCATGAATCAGATTCAGGCGGTTTGCCAACGCGGGATTTTACTCGAAAAAGGTCGGCTGACTTTCAGCGGAAGCGCCGTCGATACGCTCGACCTCTACTTTGAGCAGCAAATACCCCGGGTTGAGCAAACGGATGGCGGTTTTGGCCAAAATCTTAGCCCGGATAAACCCGTAGCAATTGAAAGCGTGACCATTGAACCGACCAAGACCGACATCGTGCAAACCGGCAGCGAAGCCGTCCTTACGCTGACCTACCGGGCAATTCAACCGCTGGAGAATATAGGTTGGGCGTTTTCCATCTGGACGCACGAAGGAATGACCTGTATCACCGGGGCAATTTGTTTCGGCCCCATAAAATTACAAAAAGGTGTTCATTCGCTACGGGCCAAGCTACGCCAGATGCCCCTTACCCCTGGCGAATACGGAATCAAAGCCGTTGTTTTTGAACTCAGTTCACAACAACCCATCGATCACGTTGGTTGGGATAATGCGCCCTTTCGGCTGCAAGTTCAGAACGAGACAAGCATTGAAAAAAATGCCCAATTTATGTTGCAGCAATTAGTAACAGTAGACGTCGACTGGATGAATTAATGATCTTTATCCATTTAACCGTTGTTAACACAAAAATTGATAGCTATTCAATTATTACAAACTAATCAATATACAATTCAAATTCTAGTATAAAATATGTACAGCTTAGCTAAAAATAAATTGAAATCTGCTCTGGAAAGGTCTGGTTTCATTAAAAAAAACGCTATCTTTCCTGGCACACTCGAAGCAGTCCATGCTCAGGAAGTGGCTGCTTATTACGATAAAGAAACCGACAGTTATTTAAATACCTACGGAACCATTATTCAGGCTGCCCGGCCTACTTCCGATAGGGATTTAATTGAGTACCTTTCAAACAGTATGGACTTGCGGGATGGTATGCATCTCCTTGATGCAGGCTGTGGTGTTTGCGGCCCGGCAGTTGAGATAGCTAAAACAAAGCAGGTTTCCATTGAAGCTATTACCATAAGTGACATACAAGCAAAAAAAGCGGAGCAGTATGTCACAAAAAATCAATTAAATACTCGAATTAGGGTACGTAAAGGTGATTATTCAGAAGTTGATACGTTATATGCTGCAAACTCGTTCGATATTGTTTATTTTCTTGAGACATTAGGTTATGCCAACAACCTTTCGAAGGTACTTGTAGCTACATCCAAAGTTATAAAGCAAGGAGGATCAATTTATATGAAAGAATTTTTCTCCGTGCCAATCATCGATCCGGAGAAAAAAAAGGTTCAAAAAGAGGCTATTGACAATATTCGGAAGGAATACTTATACAAAGTATTAGAACTTCCTCATCTAATTACTTTGTTACGAGAAGCGGGCTTATTTGTCGAATATATTAGGCCCGTCGGCGTAGCAGAAGATTTTACAAAAGCGGCATTTTTTGAATCGGTCAATACAGCACATTCCATTTATACTAAAGTTATCACGAGTCCATTTCAAATATTTGAAATACTCGAATTAAAGTTTACAAAAAGATACGATTAATTATTAATCGTATTCAAAAAATAGTTATTTCTATCTGTCCTTCTAATTAACAATGAATCAACCCTCTATTGCTCCCTCTAATCGATTTGGAGCGCTTGACTTATTGCGATTCCTTGCCGTATTGGCCGTTTTCTTTGGGCATTATACCGATACCTTTAACTATGTCTATCGGATCGTTCCTGCCAATTTGAAATACACGGTTGTTTCCCGATACGCAGTTGCTGCTTTGCTGTTATTCTTAATGATCAGCGGATATGTAGTAACGATGACATCGATCAAAAGAAACCTGGAAGAATTCTCAATAACCAGGCTTTCGCGAATTTATCCTTTATTCTGGATAAGTTGTTTTTTTGCGTTTGTCCTTCCGAGAGTTATTCCAGCTAATCATTCCTATTTGGCACAGGTTTCTTTCAAAACTTTCCTTTTCAATCTGACGATGGTTCCTGTGCTTTTCGGTCATCCCTTAATTAACCCTGTTTACCATACTTTGATAACTGAACTTGTCTTTTATACACTAATCGGGATTATCATTTACTTCAAACTTTGGAACAGAATTCTTACTGTCATATCTATTTTTCTGACAATCTGTCTAGCCAGTGAGATCTTTACGAACGAATCCGTTTACATTTTCTTGCTGCCGTTTCCGGCCGGTATGCTGTTTTATCTGATTAGGATAAAGTATGCGAAATCCTGGAAATTATACACGCTTTTAGCTATTGACTTTATCCTGACGTTGCTTAAAACCAAGCCATTGGCTGAACAGTTGAGTAGTACCTACAAGGAGCCAAACTCTCACAACATGTGGATATTTTCGGCTATAATTACGGTCTTATTCATATTGTTTCTGTTAATTATATTAAATAAGATAACAATTCGAGGCAACTCATTTCTCCAATTACTCGGTGATATCACTTATCCTTTTTATTTATTTCACCTTTATTTTTTATTTTTTTATTGGTACTTTAGTAAAACTGTTCAGGCAGACGTTTTACTTTTTGGAATCCTCTTCATCGCTCTTTTGACATCTTGGTTCTTAAATATTTTTGTCGAAAAACCGCTATCAAGGTTAGCAGCTATTACTTTGAAGAAGGTAACTCGACTGATTAAAAAAAGATCCCCGGCTTTGCAAAGCGAGAAAACAAGTATTTAACATATTCAACTTTCCAGGCACTTATTTCCATTACCAGCTAGTACTGAAAGTAGTTAAAAAATCATAGTAAGTTTACACTATTTTTTGCAGAAATAAGATGACTCAAAAATTACCATCAACAGAAAATCGGTCTGGTGCTCTGGACCTTCTGCGTTTTCTTGCTATATCTGTCGTGTTCTTTGGGCATTACGTAGAAGCATTTAATTATGCAAACCAAATTGTTCCTGCTAATTTAAAATTCATCCCGTTGTTTCGTTACGGCTGTACGTCAATTATTGTATTTTATATGGTAAGCGGCTACACAGTGACAATGACATCCATGAAAAGGGGGCTAAAAGACTTTTTCATCATCAGACTCTCCCGATTGTATCCGCTTTTCTGGGTAAGCTGCCTAGCAGCCTTCATTTTGCAAAGATTCGTTTCAGATCACACTTATCTTCCGGGAACTTCAATCAAAATATTATTAGCCAACCTGACTATGATGCCAGGTTTATTTGGATACCCTTTGATTAACCCGGTTTTTCATACTTTGCTGATTGAGTTGACTTTTTATTTTCTAATTGGATTTATTATTTTGTTTAAGTTATGGAAGAAACTCATCTACGTCATTACTTTCTTACTTATCTTTTGCCTGGCTGATGCTATATTTCTAACCAAAATAGCTTATGTCTTTTTCACTCCGTTTATTGCTGGCATGTTGTTTTTTCTCATCAATATTGGTTATGATAAACCCATCAAACTTTATAGTTTGCTTGCGGTTAATTATGTCTGTTCTTTGATGAGTGCGATACCTCTTTCTGGCCCTTTCAAAAACATCTCAACCACTCCACATGAGTATGACAAATGGTTTTTTATGGTAGTGCTTACTTTAATCTATATTGTGTTCCTCCTAACTACTGGAAAGAAAATAGTTATCAAAAGTAATCCGGTCATCCAGACACTTGGCAAAGTAGTTTATCCGCTTTACTTATTTC
The DNA here is from genome assembly GCF_049445795.1 of Larkinella sp. VNQ87. Lineage (NCBI taxonomy): Bacteria > Pseudomonadati > Bacteroidota > Cytophagia > Cytophagales > Spirosomataceae > Larkinella > Larkinella sp. VNQ87. The sequence goes on along the minus strand of NZ_JBMSDT010000004.1, from coordinate 2,517 downwards.
ATTTGTACTTTCTATACTTATACTGGTACTTCAGCGATACCATTCAGCCCCAGGTATTACTAATCAGTTTATTTTTACTGGCAATCATGGTATCCTGGGCCTTGCATGTATTAGTCGAAAAACCATTCTCAAAGTTTACTTACAATACGCTGGTATGGGTGACCGATTCCATCAAAATAAAAAAGCTATTTTATAAATTGAAACGTTTCGCAAAACCATCAACATACTATCGAAGTGCTTGATCTGTTATAAAATAGCCTGAGGTTCCGTAAGATCGGTCGTGGTAATTGTTGGAAAATCTTTCAACAATTACCACGACCGATCTTTCTTCGTATTTTTGCAGCCACTATGCAAAATCCGGACCTCTCCATTATTTTGGTTAATTACAAAACTCCACACCTGATTGTCGACTGTCTCCACTCAGTTCAACAACATACTACCGGCCTGACCTACGAAGTTCTGGTAGTCAACAACGACCCCGACCTTTCCGGAAAAGCAGTGGTGCTGAACGCGTTTCCCACAACCCGCTGGATTGAGATGGGGTATAATTCCGGCTTTTCCCGCGCTAACAACCGGGGCATCGATGAGTCGAAAGGCAGGCTCGTCTTGTTATTGAATTCGGATACGCTCCTCATTGACAATGTTTTAAAACGCTGCGCCGACGTACTCGACAGCCGTCCCGAGGTAGCAGCTGTCGGCCCAATGCAAATAAACCGGGAAGGGAAAGTGCATACCGAAGCCTACGATGGATTTTCGCAACTCCGGCGATACTTTTTCATTTTGCCCACCTCCGGTTTTTTCCGACGCATGCTCCTCCGGTTTTTACCTGATAATCAATACATCGATCCGAATCAGGTCGACTGGCTGATCGGCTCCTTCATCATGACCCGCCGGGAAACCATCCGTAAAGCCGGAAAGCTAGACGAAAACTTTTTCATGTATGCTGAAGACGTGGAGTGGTGCTGGCGATTGGGGCAACAGGGTAAAATGCTGCTCCTACGGGATGCATTTTACATTCATCTGGAGTATGGCAGCAGCACGGATTACCAGGAACGTAAAGTCACGCATATCAACCGCTTTAAACCCCAAATGCACGTTTCCAATTTGCTCTGGGTACGAAAACAATTCGGCATAGGTGCCTACCTGCTATTAATGCTGCACTATTTAACGCTGATTCCCATTGTCTTTGGCTGGAAAATAGGTGTTAACTTGCTCAAATTCCGAAACCCTTTCGCCGAATTAGACAACCAGCGCGAGTTTGCCCGGCAAGTCGGCATTTTTTTACGGTTTTTCTGGAAAACCCTTCGCAACCAAAAAGACTTTTATAAAGTATAAGTGAATAACAACCCATCTGTGATCTATTAAGGTGAAAGCTCCGTTCGAAATTTGAATGGCTTTGATACACCAATTTTATTCTTTTAATTGTCTTAGATGGTTGTAACCCATATACACAACCTGAGCACTTGTACGTTGTTAGTGTAGACTTTACGTTTTATGAAACCATATTTCCACTCTGCGCTGTGGACCCTGTTTTTCGCGTTTTTGGTATTGACGGAAACACAGGCGACGCATTTACGGGCAGGCGAAATCACTACCCGCCGGATTTCGAGTACCTCGCTGACTTATGAAGTGACATTGACGACCTACCACGACGAAATCGGCGGGCGGACGGCCAGTGACCAGCAGGACCCTTCCTATTTTTGTTTTGGTATTGGACAGGCTGTCGCCGTGCCGCGCCGGGAACGCCGGTCAATCAACCGGGCGACAACAGTCAATACTTATGTAGCTACCTTCACGTATCCAGGCCCTGGCACCTACCGCATCACCTGCACGATCACCAACCGAAACGAGAACGTCCGGAATATTCCCAGTTCCATCCAAACAAGCTTTCAACTTCAAACTACCATTGTGGTGAATGCACAGTTGGGCCTCAACAGCACGCCAGTCATGCTCAACCCGCCCCTGGACTCAGCCCGCGTCGGCCAGAAGTGGTGCCACAACCCGGCCGCCTTCGATGCCGATGGCGATAGCCTCGCTTACCGTCTTTATACTCCCTCCGGCCGTCAGGGTGATGACCAGAGCAACTGCACCATTCGGCCCGTTGCCGGTTATTCCGATCCGACGTTGATTGGGACCAACCGCATCAACGAAGCTGGCACCGGACCCGCCACCCTGACGGTCAACCCCATCTCCGGCGACGTCTGCTGGGATGCCCCCGCCGAACAGGGACAGTACAACATCGCCTTCATCGTCGAAGAGTGGCGCGACGGCGTCAAAATCGGTGAGATCATCCGCGACATGCAGATCATCGTCACCGCATCGCCCAACAAAAGACCCCTCATCAACGTCCCCGCCGACCTGTGTGTCGTCGCCGGTACACTCATCAACCAGACCATCACCGCCACCGACCCCGACAACAACCGCCTGGAACTCTCGGCCTACGGCGGACCCTTCAACACCGGACCCGACAACCAGCCCTACAGCCCCCCCCTCATCGCCCGCGACTGCGCCACCTTC